>NZ_JASIAL010000012.1:0-5384 GCF_030042015.1 Trebonia sp.
CTGCAGGGCACGCATGTGGTCGCCTCGATGGTCGTGTTCGAGGACGGCCTGGCCCGCAAGAGCGAGTACCGCCGGTTCTCCGTGCGCGGGTTCGACGGCAGCGACGACATCTCCGCCATCCGCGAGGTGATCACCAGGCGGTTCCGCCGCTACCTGGCCGAGCGGGAGGAGACCGGCGAGCTTGACCGGCTCGGCGATCCCGAGGCAAGGGAAGAGCAAAACCTTCTTTCCTCCGAACGGTCCGTGGCGACTGGCCAGCGCAAGTTCGCCTACCCGCCGAACCTGGTGGTCGTGGACGGCGGGGCCCTGCAGGCCGCGGCGGCCGCCGGTGCGCTCGCCGAGCTCGGCATCGACGACGTGGCCGTCTGCGGCCTGGCCAAGCGCCTGGAAGAGGTGTGGCTGCCGGGGGAGTCCTACCCGGTGATCTTGTCCCGCAGCAGCGAGGGGCTGTACCTGCTGCAGCGGGTGCGGGACGAGGCGCACCGGTTCGCGATCGCCTACCACCGGGCCAGGCGGGGCAAGGCGGCGACCGCCTCGGCGCTGGACGGCGTGCCGGGGCTCGGCCCGGCGCGGCGGGCCGCGCTGCTGAAGAAGTTCGGCTCGGTGCGGGCGGTGTCGGCGGCGTCGGCCGACGAGATCGCCGCGGTGCCGGGAATCGGGCCCCGGCTGGCCGGGACGATCGTCGCGACGCTGGCCAGACCACAGGTGCGGGGGAGCTCGGGGGGACGCGATGACACAGACGAACGGTGACCGCACGGCGCACGGGGCGCCCGACATCGTCATCATCACCGGGATGTCGGGGGCGGGCCGCTCCACCGCGGCCAAGTCGCTTGAGGACCTCGGCTGGTTCGTGGTCGACAACCTGCCCCCCGCGCTGCTGCCCACGATGCTGGACCTGGCGGACCGCGCGTCGCTGGCCGGCATCGCCGCGATCGTCGACGTGCGGTCGCGGGCGTTCTCCACGGACCTGAAGACCGCGATCTCCTCCCTCGGCGCGCGCGGCGTCTCGCCCCAGGTGGTGTTCCTCGAGGCGGCCGACGAGGAGCTGGTCCGCCGGTTCGAGAACGTGCGCCGCCCGCACCCGATGCAGGGGGCGGGCACGATCATCGACGGCATCGCCGCCGAACGCGACCTGCTGCGCGCGGTCCGCGGCGACTCCGACGTCGTGCTCGACACCTCCGCCCTGAACGTGCACGAGCTGCGGGCGCGGATGCACGGCTACTTCGGCGGCGACTCGATGACAAGGCTGCGGCTGACGATCGTGTCGTTCGGCTACAAGTACGGCCTTCCCGTGGACGCGGACATGGTCGCCGACTGCCGGTTCCTGCCGAACCCGCACTGGGTTCCCGAGCTGCGCCCGCTGACCGGGCTTGACGCGGCGGTGCGCGACTACGTGCTCAGCCAGCAGGGCGCCGCGGCGTTCCTGGACTCCTACGTGACCGTGCTCGACGTGTCGCTGACCGGGTTCGAGCGGGAAGGCAAGCGGTTCGTCACGCTGGCCGTCGGCTGCACCGGCGGCAAGCACCGGTCGGTGGCGGTCGCCGAGCTGCTGGCGGCGCGCCTCGGCGGCCGCGACGTCACGGTGTCGCACCGGGACCTGGGACGGGAGTGACCGGTTGACACCGCAGACTCCGCTGGCGCCGTCGGCCCGAGCGCTGCGGGTTGTCGCGCTCGGCGGCGGGCACGGGCTCGCGGCGTCGCTGGCCGCGCTGCGCCGGGTGACGTCCGAGGTGACCGCGATCGTGACCGTCGCGGACGACGGCGGGTCCTCCGGCCGGCTGCGCCGGGAGTACGGCGTGCTCCCGCCCGGGGACCTGCGGATGGCGCTCGCCGCGCTGTGCGGTGACGACGAGTGGGGGACTACCTGGTCCCGCGTGGTGCAGCACCGGTTCGGCGGTGACGGCGAGCTCGCCGGGCACGCGGTCGGCAACCTGCTGATCACCGCGCTCGGGGAACTGCTCGGCGACCCGGTGGCCGGGCTGGACTGGGTCGGGCGGCTGCTCCGGGTGTGCGGGCGGGTGCTGCCGATGGCGGCGGTGCCGCTGGACATCGCCGCGTCGGTGGAAGGCGCGGACCCGGCCCGGCCGCGCGCGATCTCGGTCGTGCGCGGCCAGTCGGCGGTCGCCGTGACGACCGGACGAGTGCGGTCGATCGAGCTGGTGCCCGCCGACCCGCCGGCGGTGCCAGAGGCGCTCGCCGCGGTGCTGTCGGCGGACTGGGTCGTTTTCGGCCCCGGGTCGTGGTTCACCAGCGTGCTGCCGCACCTGCTGGTCCCGTCGCTGGCCGCCGCCCTGAGCCAGACGACTGCGCGGCGGCTCGTGGCGCTGAACCTGGTGCCGCAGCCCGGCGAGACAGAAGGATTTTCCCCGCACCGCCATCTGGAAGTTCTCGCCGATCACGCGCCATCATTGTCTTTTGACGTGGTGCTCGCCGACCGTGGCGCGGTCCGCGGCGCGGAGGACGAACTCGAGAAGGCGGCGGCACTGCTTCGTGCGTCGCTGGTGCTGGCGGAGGTCGCCGCGGGCGACGGCGCCACGCATGACCCCGTGCGGCTGGCGATCGCGTACCAAACCGTATTCGGGACCGCTTGGGCGGGGCGCGACGACAAGGGGGGTTGTGTCTGAATGGCGATGACCGGCCTGGTGAAGGACGAGCTCAGCCGCGTGCCGGTGGTGAAGCCGTGCTGCCGGAAGACCGAGGTGTCCACGCTGCTGCGGTTCGCCGGCGGGCTCAACCTGACCGGGTCGCCCGGGCGGATCGTGATCGAGGCCGAGCTGGACACCGCCGCCGTGGCGCGGCGGCTGCGCGCGAGCATCGCCGAGGTGTTCGGCCAGCCGTCAGAGCTGCTCGTGCTCGCCCCCGGCGGGCTGCGCAAGGGCAACAGGTACGTCGTCCGGGTCAGCAAGGGCGGTGACAGCCTGGCCAGGCAGGCCGGCCTGCTCGACAGCTTCGGCCGCCCGGTGCGCGGCCTGCCCCGCCAGGTGGTGTCCGGCGCCACCTGCGACTGCGAGGCCGTCTGGCGCGGGGCGTTCCTCGTGCACGGCTCGCTGACCGAGCCTGGCCGGTCGATGGCCCTCGAGGTCACCTGCCCCGGGTCGGAGACGGCGCTGGCGCTCGTGGGCGCCGCGCGGCGGCTGAAGATCGCCGCCAAGGCCCGCGAGGTCCGTGGCGTGGACCGGGTGGTGATCCGCGATGGCGAGGCGATCAGCGCGATGCTGACCCGGCTCGGGGCGCACGACAGCGTCCTGGCCTGGGAGGAGCGGCGGATGCGCCGCGAGGTCCGCGCGACCGCCAACCGGCTGGCGAACTTCGACGACGCGAACCTGCGCCGGTCGGCCCGCGCGGCAGTCGCGGCCGGCGCGCGGGTGGAGCGCGCCCTGGAGATCCTCGGCGCGGACGCCCCAGAGCACCTCACGATGGCCGGCCGGCTGCGGATCGCGCACCGGCAGGCCTCGCTTGAGGAGCTCGGCCAGCTCGCCGACCCGCCGCTGACCAAGGACGCGATCGCCGGCCGGATCCGCCGCCTCCTCGCGATGGCCGACCGCCGCGCCCACGACCTGGGCCTGCCCAACACCGAAGCCTGCCTGACCGCCGACATGCTCCCGTAGTGACGTGCCCGGCGGCGAAGGCCGCTGACGGCGCCTGCTGACCGACGCAATGCCGACTCCGGCCGCCCAGCCGCTGTCTCACGATCCGGACGCCTCGCCGCAAGATAGGACCCGAGCGGCAGATCGAAATGCGTATAAAACGGACAATGAACCTGCCGCCCGGGTCCTAAGTCGGTTCGAACCTCCCAGAATGAGACGGCCGCTGGCTAGAAGTAGACGCTGAGCGGCGGCTGCGTCCCGTGCATCAATAGGGGCCGCGACGAGGATGAGCGCGCTGGCGGCGCCGGCCCACGCCTGGTTGCCCGGCCGCAGGGCCGCGAACAGCCGTCCGTGGGCGCGCTCGCCGATGGCGCCCACCGCGCCGCCTCAAGCAACGGGTGCACGGGAACCGCTGTGTTCGCGGTCTTCTTCATGGGCAACCTCTTCATTGGAATAATCGCAGCGCACCGGGTGTTTTCCGAAAGCTATGAAGAAGTGTGTGACGTGCGGGTGCGAGCTGCATCCCGAGCGGGCGAAGAAGTACGACTACTGCATGTCGGGTGCGTGCCAGGAGAAGAACGCCAAGGGCCTGACGATCGTCGCGGTCGGGGTGAACAAGTCGGCCGAGCAGTACATGATCCTGGACGAGCGCACCAGGGACGAGCTGGCGAGCGGCAAGTACCACGACCAGCGCCGCGGATCGTTCGGCACGTCCGTGCCGGCGGCGGAGGCAGCCGGGACCGCGGCCAATCGCGTCCGCCCGCGGCCGCGGCCGCGGCCTGTCACCCCCAGTGCGGTCCGCCAGCCGTGGAGCCGGTCGCAGGAGAAGCTCGCGCTGCTGTACAACGAGCAGGGCCTGCGGCCGGATGAGATAGCAGGAAAACTGAGACTGAGCACGTACACGGTGACCCAGATCATCCTCAACGCGCGTAGCCGCGGCAAGCTCTGAGAGAACATCGCCTTTCTGCTCATTAACTATAGGAATAATGATATTGTTGCCTCCGTGCCGATGGCCGTCCGCCCAGGCAGCGTGCCGGTTCGCGATTTATCGTTTTTTTCCTTGAAATTGTTGTCTTTGCGCCTGATAACGCTAGCAGGGGAATTTTGCTATTCGTTGCCGGTTTTAGCCATCTGGAAATCAAGTATGGCAGCGCATAAGGTTGTTGAATTGCATTCGGCCGAACGCGAATGGCCCTACAGTGGGTTGCGCACGACCGAACTCCGCGCCGGGACACGCGACACGGTCGGACCGCTGGTGACGGGGCACCGAAGGTTGCGCGGATCGGGGAGCAAGAAGGATCCAGCCGTCCTTAGCACATCCGGGGGAAGACCGATGACCACTGCACAGGAACCGCTCGCACTCAGCGACGGAGCAGCCCGCCAGCTCGCCAACGCCACCAAGACAGTCCCGCAGATGGTGACAATCACGCCGCGGTGGCTGGTACGCATGCTGGAATGGGCGCCGGTCGAGGCCGGCATCTACCGGCTGAACAAGGTCAGGCATCCCGAGGCCATCGACATCGCCTGCCCGCCGCGCGACGAGTCGGAGCTGCCGCAGACCTACGTCGACTACGAGGAGAACGCCCGCGAGTACTTCCTGAACGCGGTAACGACGGTCGTCGACGTCCACACCCGGGTCTCCGACCTGTACAGCAGCCCCTACGACCAGATCAAGGAGCAGCTGCGGCTGACGATCGAAATCGTCAAGGAGCGCCAGGAGTCCGAGCTGATCAACAACGCCGAGTACGGCATGCTGGCGAACGTCGCGGGCGATCAGCGCATCAGGACAGGGACCGG
>NZ_JASIAL010000077.1:0-4763 GCF_030042015.1 Trebonia sp.
TCATCCGCACCCGCCGTGCCGCGGACGTGCCAGGACCGCGCCAGGCGCGCGTGGCGGGGCCGGCCGGCCACCGCCACCGCACGGCATGTGAGTTCATCGCCGCGCCGCCAGGGCGGGGACCGGGCGGCCGGTCTCGGCGGCCAGCCGGCGGGTGACCGCGATCGCGGCATGGCGCGCGCCGTAGACGAAGCGCATCACGGGCCCGAAACTGGGCGCCACGAGCGGGCCGACGACGTACAGGCCGGGGACGGAGGACTGGTAGCCGGGGCCGACCGCCACGCTCCCGCCCAGGGTGCGCAGCGCGGACCGGATGCCCGGCCCGAGGAAGCCGAGCCTGGCCACGTCGGCCCGGTACCCGGTGCCCGCGATGACGTGATCGGCGGTCAGTTCCATGCGGGTTCCCCCGGCGGCGACCGTGAGCCGGACCCGGCTGCCGTCGGGTTCGGCCGCGGTCACCGCGTGACCGGTCAGGACCGGGAACTGCCCTTCCACCCGGGCGCGGAGCCAGCAGGCGCCCGCCGGCCCGAGCGCCGTCCTGGCGCGGTAGGCCCGGGTGCGGGCCGGCAGCCGCAGGAACACGTCCGGGTGGTTGGAGTAGAACCAGGTCGCCCAGCCCGAGCCGAGACCTGACTCCGGTTCCCGCAGCCGCCGCAGCAGCGGCCGGCCCGGCGGCAGCGGCTCCCCGTTCCAGGCGAGCGCCGGCGCGCGGGCCAGCACCCGCACGCCGGCGCCCGTCTCGTGCAGCAGCGCCGCCGACTCAAGTGCGGACTGCCCGGCGCCGACCACGCACACCTGGCGGCCCGCGAAGGCCACCAGGTCCGAGTGGGCGGAACTGTGCGTGCACAGGTCGGACGGCAGCCCGGCCAGGGCCGGCGGCAGGTACGCGAAATGCTCCACGCCGACGGCCAGCACGACCGCGCGAGCGGCCACGCGCTCGCCGCCGCCCACCGTGACCTGGAAGCCCGCGCCGTCGCGAGTGATCTCGGTGACCAGTGACTCTTCCACAGAAAGGCCGCACGCCGACCGGAACGACTGGCAGTACTCGACAAACGTGTCCAGCGGCACGGGCAGGCCGTAATCCGCGTACGGCCGGCCTGTCCGCGCGCAGAACGCCGCGAGCGTGTGCTGGTCGCGCGGGTCCGACAGGCTGGAGGCGAAGCCCTGTGACTTCAGGTACATGCCCCGCGGCATGGCGGCGCGCCAGAGCCGCATGGGCAGGCCGAACTGGCGGTAGGCCACGCCAGCCGTCCTCAGATGCGCCGCGAGCGACAGCCCGTACGGGCCCGCTCCAACGACGACCACGTCGACGTGACCGGTTGTCATGCCGTGCTCCCCCCGTTGACGAGTTCGTGCTGAAAACTGGGAAAATTGCGGGAAATCGCGCGCCAGCCCATGCGGACGCACATCAGCCCGAACGGGCGCAGGTCGTCGCGGGCGAACCAGGCGAGCTCATCGGCCGCGCGCACCGACGCGAGCCAGGACCGCGGGTCGAGCTCGCCGGCCCGCCATTTCGCCAGCGCGCTGATCGGGTCGTAGTTCTCCACCACGAAGCGCCTGCCGTCGACCTGGGCGGCCTCGGGGACCGGCTGGCCGGTGAGGTCGAGGTAGGCGGCCAGCGCGACATCGGTGCCCAGCGTGTCGCGGAACACCCGGAACTGCGCTCCAAGCCGCGGGTTGAAGTCGAGCAGGTGGTAACGGCCGTCCCTGCCGTCAAGCCGGATGTCGAGGTCGAGCAGGCCGCGGTACCCAAGGCGCGCGAGCAGCGAGGTGACCTGGAGCCGGAGACGCTCGTTGGCCGCCGACCTGCCGAAGCTGGTCAGGCCCGCGCGCGGCGGGTAGGACCGCTCCTTGACCCCGGTGAAGGCCGGCCGGCACCGCGCGGCGGCGTCGCAGTAGCCGTGGAAGAACCAGTCGTGGCCCTGGCCTCCGGGGATGAACTCCTGCAGCATGAGCCCGGCCCCGGCGCGCGCGCACGCCTCGTAGACGCGGTCAAGCTCATGCCGGTCCGCGAGCACCTGGGTGCTGCGCACGCCACGCGGCGCGTGCCACGGCGCGGTGAGCTTGGCGATGACGGGATATCCCGTCGCGGTGGCGAAGCCGCGGGCCGCGACGGCCGACTCGGGCAGCTCCGCCCGCGGCGAGGGGACGCCCAGCTCACGGCAGGCCTGGTGCAGCGAGTACTTGCCCGCGAGCAGCCGCGGCAGTTCGCGGGGCGGCTCGGGGAACAGGAACCGGCCGCGCAGGGGCGCGCCGTGCTCGGCGAGGAAGATCGCGCCTGCGTCGTCGGTCGTGATCAGCACCGCCGGACGGCCGATGACCTCGGCAAGGCGCGACAGCCCGGCGAGCACGCGCCCGGCGTCGTCGGGACTTGGCCGCCAGAAGAAGCGGCCGCGCAGGTAGCGCGAGCCCGCCGCGGGGGCGAGCCGGTCCTCGTGGACGCCGTATACCGGGACGCCAGCCCGTCCCAGGCTGCGGATGACGCCAAGCCCGCCATGGTGCATGACGTTCCTGTCGAACTTCAGCACGACGGCGGGCGTGCTGGCGTCCATCGGGCACGCCGCGCCGGTCATCGGGCGGCGACGCGGCGATAACCGTGCAAAATAAGGTCGAAAGCATGCCAAAGGCATCGTTCCCCCGTCTCCCGGACCCCCCCAGGTCCGTCACTCAGACGACACGCTTTGTTGCTGACCGTCTGTAATAACGACGCATATGCTACCGGCAAGGTTCAACGCAAGTGATTACCGTTTATGTGTGTGACGTATGAGCCGTAGCTTACGGGCTGTTGATCCTGGTGTGCGGGTTCGCGACCGCCGGGGTGCCCTACCGGATGGGCCAGGTGGCGCGGTAGAACGCCCAGGCGTCGGCGATGATCTCGCGCAGGCCGGGCTTGGCCGGCCGCCAGCCCAGCTCCCGGCGGGCCCGCTGGCTGTCCGCGACCGTGACGGCCGCGTCCCCGGCGCGCCGCGGCGCCAGCCGGACCGGGACCGGGCGCCCGGTCACCTCCCGCACCGCGTCGATGACCTGCCTGTTGCTGTAACCGTCGCCGTTGCCGAGGTTGTAGACGTCATGCCTGCCCGGCTCGATCGCCCGCAGCGCCAGCAGGTGCGCGGCGGCCAGGTCGCCGACGTGGATGTAATCGCGGATGCAGGTGCCGTCCGGGGTCGGGTAGTCGTCGCCGTAGAGCAGCAGCTCGTCGCGCTGGCCGCCGGCCACCTGCAAGACGACCGGTATCAGGTGGCTTTCCGGGTTGTGCCGCTCGCCGAGCCCGTCCACGGCGCCGGCCGCGTTGAAGTACCGCAGGCTCGCCGCGGCAAGGCCGAACGCCGGGCACTCCCCCGCCAGCATCATGTCCACCGCCAGCTTGGTGGCCGCGTACGGGTTGCGCGGGAGCACCGGCGAGTCCTCGGTGAGTTTCCCTGCTGCCTCGCCCGTGTACAGCGAGCCGGTGGAGGAGAAGATCAGCCGCGGCGTGCGCGCCGCGCGGACCGCGTCCAGCACGGCCATCGATCCGGCCACGTTGACGTGCCAGTACAGGTCCGGACGGGCCACCGACTCGGCGACCTCGATCTTGCCTGCGAAGTGCAGCACCGCCTCGAACCCCGCACCGGGCGCCAGCACCCGGGCCACGTCGTGCACCGGCAGCTTGTGGAATTCCACGCCGCGGGGGATGGTGTCCGCGAAACCGGTCGACAGGTCGTCGAGCACCACGATCTGGTAGCCTTCCGCGAGCAGCGCACGGGTCACCACGCTGCCGATGTATCCAGCGCCACCGGTCACCAGTACTTTCACGCGAGCTCCCCTCCCGGGTCGGTCTCACCTTACCGGCGGAACCGGCGCTGGCCAGAAGCCACGGTTCGTTCGGGATAATGGGTTTGCTCGCCTCACATCGCGCCACTGCGGCACCTATCCGCCCGCCTGACCCAGGCCTAACCCGCGCAGTCGGGACCGGGAGCGATGATTACCTGTGACTAAATGGAGTCTTTCGGACATACTGCGCGATATTCATGGGGGGACGGCTGCCCGGTGGCGGGCCGCGGGGATGTCTCGGTCGCGGCTGACACCGTGCGGATTGCGCCACATGTCCGCCTACCGCAGGCCTACGAATGCCGCCATCTGGGCGACCGCGTGCCCGAACAGGGCGTCGGCGGGCTCGAACGTCCCCGCGAACTGGCCGAACAGCTCGAAGCTGACGATCCCGAACAGCTGCGTCCAGGCGATCACGGCCCGGACGAGAGCGTCAGGCGGCACCGCGCCGGCTCCCGGCTCGGCGAGCGCGGCGGCCACGCCGGCGGCCTGCCCGGCGAGCACGTGGTGTCGCGCTTTGGCATACCGGTCACCAGTACTTTCACGCGAGCTCCCCTCCCGGGTCGGTCTCACCTTACCGGCGGAACCGGCGCTGGCCAGAAGCCACGGTTCGTTCGGGATAATGGGTTTGCTCGCCTCACATCGGGCCACTGCGGCACCTCGCGCAGTCGGGACCGGGAGCGATGATTACCTGTGACTAAATGGAGTCTTTCGGACATACTGCGCGATATTCATGGGGGGACGGCTGCCCGGTGGCGGGCCGCGGGGATGTCTCGGTCGCGGCTGACACCGTGCGGATTGCGCCACATGTCCGCCTACCGCAGGCCTACTAATGCCGCCATCTGGGCGACCGCGTGCCCGAACAGGGCGTCGGCGGGCTCGAACGTCCCCGCGAACTGGCCGAACAGCTCGAAGCTGACGATCCCGAACAGCTGCGTCCAGGCGATCACGGCCCGGAC
>NZ_JASIAL010000461.1:0-6348 GCF_030042015.1 Trebonia sp.
GTACCCCGCGGTGCTGTTCACCGTGTTCACCAACGACACCCGGGTGGACCCGCTGCACGCGTACAAGATGTGCGCGGCGCTGCAGCACGCGACGGCGTCGTCGCGGCCGGTGCTGCTGCGCGCGGAGGGCCAGGTGGGGCACGGGCAGCGGGCGGTGTCGCTGTCGGCCGCGCTTGCCGGGGACTGCCTGGCGTTCGTGGCGCGGGAGACCGGGCTGACCGGTTAACGGGAAGGGTTGTCGGCGCTGGAGGGGCAATTGTCGGGTTTTTACGCGCCTGGCCTGCGGTGTCGTGGTCGGTGCGGGGGTCGCCCAGCAGGGCCTGGATGACGCCGGGGGTCTGGTCGGTGATGGTGGCGGTGATGGTGGCCTGGCGGGGCTGGGCGCGGTAGAGGGCGTGGACCTGGAACGCGGCGTACACGCGTGCCCTGATGTGGTCGGGGGCCTGGTCGAGCAGGCCGGGGGCGTAGGGCAGTTCGTCCAGCAGGGCGGGGTCGGTGGCGGGCGGCTGGGCGGCGGTGAGGGTGTCGAGTTCGCCCTGGGCGGCGGTCTGCTCGTCGTAGCGGGCGGTGAACTGGGCGCGGATGCGGTCGCGGTAGGCGGCGGCGGCCGGGGTGGTGTCGTCGCCGAGTTGTTCCAGCTGGGTCATCAGCCCGGCGATGGCGGTATCGGCCTGGGCGATGCGGCGGCGCAACTGTCCGGCCTGGGCGGCTGCGCGGGCGCTGGCATCGGCCTGGGTGGCGGGCAGCTGGGCGGCGAGCATGGCGGCGTGGTCGTGGCCGAGCAGCGGGCGCAGGATGCCGTCGACGGCGGCGTAGATGTCGTGGTCGCGGAACGCGGCGCGCACATGCTCTGGGCTGCGGGCGGCGTGGCGGGGGTTGTTGGGGTTGTGCGGGCAGATGTAGTAGGTGCGGCTGGTGCCGGGGGCGGTCATCCCGCACATCCGCCGCTGGCACTGGTGGCAGGTGATCCGGGACCGCAGCGGGTACAGGTGGCTCCCGGCGGGCGGGGCGGTGTGGTCGCGGGTGTTGCCGCGCTGGTACCCGGTTCCCTGGGCGGCCTCCCACAGCTCCATGGACACCAGCGCCGGGTGCTCGTTCCCGTCGGCGGCCCAGGTCCAGTGCTCGCGCGGCACGGCGCGGATCTTCCGCTCCCCGGCCCGCTTGCCGGTGCCGGCGTTGCGGGTCCGGCCGATCACGATCCGCCCGGTGTACTTGGGGTTGCGCAGCATCTGGTACACGCTCTGGTAATCCCACGGCCCGCCGCCCGGGGACGGCGCGCCCATCGCGGTGAGCCGGCGGGCGATGCCGTTGCAGTCCAGCTGCTCATACACCCGCCATTCGAACATGCGGGTGACCCACGGGCCGCGGTCGGGGTCGATGACCAGCCGGGCGCGGGTGGCGCCCATCGATGCCTTCATCGGGTTGGGGTGGATCGTCCGGTCGGCGAGGTAGCCGTAGGGGACGGGGCCGGTGTTGTACCCGGCGATGGCGTACTGCTTGAGGCCTTCCCACATCTGGGCCTTGAGGTTGTACCGGTAGAACTCCGCCATGCCCTGCTTGACCCGCCGGACCAGGATGGTGGAGGCCTCGGGGGCCTGGGCGTCGATCGGCTCATCGGTGGCGAACACCGGGATGCCGGCCCGGCGCAGCTCTCTCTCCAGGCGCAGCGCGTCGTACATGTCCCGGCCGGACCGCTCGATGTTCTCGCAGATCACCGCCGAAAACGGGGGCCGGCCGGAGCCGATGGCCTCCCGAAGCTGGGCCATCCCGCCATCGCGGGGCAGCCCGGCTTCGGCGAACTGCTCCCATACGTCGGTGCGGGACCGCTCGTCCAGGTCGGTGCCGCCCGATTCCACATCCCAGTACCAGCGGGCGATGTAGAACCCCTCCGGGAGACGTTCCTCGGCCCGGCGCATCTGCCGGTGCAGCGAGGTCACCGGGTCCTGCAGGGTGGCGGTGGAGGTCCGGCCGACGAACGCCATCGCCACCATCCCTATAGTCCGCGCGGCTGTGCCTGGCTGCGGTGCTGGCGTACCCATATCAGTAGCTCCCTGATCGCCTCGGCCTGCGCGGCGTTCACCGCCTCGGCCTGCCTGCCTTTTACTATCCGGATCTTCGCCCGGATTTTCATTCCGCCGGGCCTTTCCCCTTCACTGAAATTGTAGCTGATAATGCGCGCACCGTCCATTAACGGCGGCGAATTACTGGCCTGTTCTTCCTGGTCAGAAGCCTGCATATTGTTCTCTATCATTTATTTCCCTCTGTCCGGGTGATCGTTTCCTCTGCTGTTTTAACGGTGTTTCCTGGCTTGGTTTTGCGGGGGGCGGGGCCGCGCGGTTTGTGCGCGGGCGCGCCCCCCGGGGGTCATCCCGTCACCGTCGGCCACCCCCCGGGGGTAGCGGGCCGGGCCGGGCCGGTCATGGTGGAGCGCCCGGCGGACGAACGACCGTGACCGGCCCGGCCCGGTCTGCTAGGCGCTGCCTGGCCGGCGGTGACGGGATGACCCGCCCACTGCCCCAGCCGCAGCGGGACCGGGGAGCTTGTGCCCTGGCCCATCCTGGAGCCCGAGGTCCCGCCGGAGGCACCCCGCCTTTGCACCGCGGTCACCGTCCGGGGGGCGGGGCGAGGTCGCCGCGCCCGGTGAGCACCCACCACAGCGCGGCCCCGGCCGCCACGGCCGGCTCGGACGGGGTGCCGGGGATCAGGTAGGTGCCGGCGAGTGCGATCGCGGCGGCGATGACCGCGCGGGCGGCGAGCCTGCCGGGCCGTCCGTGCCTGATCCGGGCCGGGATGACCACGACGGCGCGCCAGGCTGCGGCGGCGGGCGTGCGGGCCGGCGGGTCCGGGGGCGGCACGTAGCCGGCGAGCAGGTCGGCGAGCGCCTCTGACCGTCCCCACGGGGTGCGGAGCTGGGCGTAGGCGGCGGCTGCAGCGGTGTAGGCGGCCGGGTCCCCGCCGTCGGGCCGGTCGGGGTGGGTGGCGGCGGCGATTGTCCGCCAGGCGCCGCGGACCTGGTCATCGGTCAGGCCGGGGTCGGCGGGCAGCCGCAGCGCGGTGAACGGGTTCACTGGCTGCCTCCGGGTCCCAGGACGTCCTCCAGCCCGGCCACCACGGGCAGCGGCATGGTCGGCGGGCCCCGGTCGTCGTCCTGGTGCCGGTCAGGGTAGGCGTGTGTGGGCGGGATGAGCACCGGGCGGGCCGGGGTGGTGGCGGTCGGCAGGGATAGCGGAGAGGGTTTGGGGCGGGCGACTTGCAGGTAGGTGGCGGTGCCGCGGTGGATGTAGCAGGCCTGCCCGGTATCCAGTTGCCGGATTAGGTCGGGGTCGGCGGTCCAGGCGTGCTGGATGCGGCTGGTGCCTTCGTCTCCCCAGGTGGCGCCGATGAGCTTGTGCGCGGTTTCCAGCACCCGCCGGGTGCCGGCTAGTTGCACGAGGGGTTCGGGGTAGGGGGTGTGCATGAGCCACAGGCCGCCGTCGGCGGTGGCCGCGATCCGGTACCTTTCGTCCTCGTCCCGGCCGAGGCCTTGCCAGGACTGGGCGGAGACCATGACGCCCAGGCCGAGGGACCGGCCGCGCTCGTACAGGTTCGACAGCGGGACGCGGCGGGAGACCGCGCTGTAGTCATCGGCGGCCAGCAGCATCGCCCTCGGCTCGGTGTGCCGGCTGGTGGCGGCGTAAGCGATGAGTTCGGTGATGGCCATCGCCTGGGCCTCGGCGACCGAGGGTTCGCTGGTGCCTTCGAGGATGAAGTACCAGGCGTCGGCGTCGGCGAGCCGGCCGGGTCCGTCCAGGGCCGGGCCGAGCCGGCCCAGCAGGGTGGCGTAGCGGAGCTGGATGTCGCCGATGTGCGGGCGGGCCGCGCGGAGTGCGGCCTGCTCGCCGGGGCGCCCGCAGGCGTAGGCGGCGTCCAGCCAGCCGGGGTCGAGCCGGTCCAGGAAGGCGGCGGCGCTGGCGGGGGGCGGGCCGGGCGCGCACACGGCCATCGTGAGGATGGCCTGGATCATGTCGGCGTAGTAGGCGGCGGCGCCGGTGCCGTGCTCGGTCAGCTGGAACAGCAGCACCGCCAGCTCCCGGGCGGGCAGATCCCACAGCGACAGCGACGCCTCATCCGGCCACACCGCGACTCGGCGGGCGCCCACGCCGCGCAGCACGCGGCGGGTGCGATCGGCCTTGGCGCGGGCATCCGGGCCGCCCTTGCAGTCCAGCGCGCACAGCAGCGGACGCGGCTTCCCCCGCCCGGCCGCGGCCTGGGCGGCGGCGTACCAGCCGGCCCACAGCCGGATCATCAGGTTCGTCTTCCCCGACCCGGAACTGCCCACGATCACCATGTGCCGGGCGAACAACGCCGCCGGGACCGCCAGCACAGGGGTCCAGGACCGGCCCACGACGCGGATCACCGCGCCGACTGGCACCATCCCCGAGGTGGTGACGAGCGGGACAGCGCCGGGGGCGGACAGCGCGCCGCGCGCCGCGCGGACCTGGCGGCGCCACTGGCGTGCGTCGAAGACGGCCGGCGCGAATGCCGACCGGCCGGAGGTCCCGGTCATCACCGACCAGGTCCGCCACGCCCACACCGCCCCGCCAGCCGCCAGGCCCACCGGCACCGCCACCGGGGCGATAAGCCACACCACGCGGGCGATATCGGCGTGCAGCAGCAGGCGGGAGGCCTGCTGCCAGTCCCACAACGGGAACAGCGCCACCGCGCGCCAGGCGCGGGCCTGCAGCGCGGCGGCGATCAGGTACACGGCCGTCATAAGGGCTGACCAGGCGGCGGCCCGGTACAGCCGGGCCGGCGGCCACCCCCGCAGCCACGCCGCGGACGCGGCGGCGGCGGCGGTGAGCGTGACCGGCCACAGCGCCACCACGAGCGCGGCCAGGATCAGGGCGCGCAGCAGCCGGAACGCCCGCGTGAGCAGCCACAGCACGGCCAGCAGGCGCAGCACCCGCCACACGCTCACCGGGGCACCCCCGGCAAGAACGCGGCCGATGGCAGGTCGCGGACCGAGACCCGGCCGCGCAGCGGCGCGGGCAGCTCCGCGGCGGCCCGGATGACGACCGGGCGGGCGGCCGGGGCGGTCAGGTACACCACCTGCGCGTACCGCGGCGGGGACAGCAGCCCGCCCATGATCCGCAAGGTGCGCGCGGCCGGCTTGGGCGTCAGCTCCGCCTCCACCGCCCACACCTGCCCCGCATACGGGCTGGCGTCGATGGACGGCCAGTGAATCTCCGCGTCCGGCAGGTGCGCGGCGCCGGCGTTGGACGCCAGCGCGGCGCGGATGCGCCGCTCCGACCGCCACCACGCCCGGCCATCCTGGTATGCCTGCCCGGACTCCAGCCACAGCCGGGCGGCCAGCACCGCGCGGATGTGCGCCAGCCGGGCCAGCGCCACCGCGCGCCACGAGCGGGCCTGCAGCGCGGCGGCGATCAGGTACACGGCCGTCACCGGGGCGGACCAGGCGGCGGCCCAGTACAGCCGGGCCGGCGGCCACCCCCGCAGCCACGCCGCGAACGCGGCGACCGCGGCGGTGAGCGTGACCGGCCACAGCGCTACTACGATCGCGGTCAGGATCAGGGCGCGCAGCAGCCGGAACGCCCGCTTGAGCAGCCACAGCACGGCCAGCAGGCGCAGCACCCGCCACACGTTCACCCGGGCACCCCCGGCAGGAACGCGGCGGCAGGGAGGTCGCGGACCGCGACCCGGCCGCGCAAGCTTTCGGGCAGGTCCGCTGCCGCCCGGGTGACGACCGGGCGGGCGGCCGGGGCGGTCAGGTACACCACCTGCGCGTACCGGGGCGGGGACAGCAGCCCGGTCATGATCCGCAAGGTGCGCGCGGCCGGCTTGGGCGTCAGCTCCGCCTCCACCGCCCACACCTGCCCGGCGTACGGGCTGGCGTCGATGGACGGCCAGTGGATCTCCGCGTCCGGCAGGTGCGCGGCGTCGGCGTTGGATGCCAGCGCGGCGCGGATGCGCCGCTCCGACCGCCACCACGCCCGGCCGTCGGCGTATGCCTGGCCGGATTCCAGCCACAGCCGGGCGGCCAGCACGGCGCGGATGTGCGCCAGCCGGGCCAGCGCCGGCGGACGCGCCGGGTAGGCAAGGCCGCACCCGGCCATCCCCGCGCTGGTCAGCCAGCACCACGCAGGATCCGGGCCCAGCGTCCCGGTCTGCGCGTACCCGGCGGCGCGCCAGCGGGCCACGATCCCGCGCAGCCGCGCCGGGTGCACGGCAAGCGCGGCGGCCAGCAGGTCGTACGGCGCCGCGTAGTGCTCGGCGCACAGCAGCAGCCCGGTCATGATCCGCAAGGTGCGCGCGGCCGGCTTGGGCGTCAGCTCCGCCTCCACCGCCCAC
>NZ_JASIAL010000462.1:0-5071 GCF_030042015.1 Trebonia sp.
GCGCTGCTGGCGATCTTCGTGTACGTCGAGACTCGGGTGGCCGAGCCGCTGTTCCGGATCTCGCTGTTCCGGATCCGTCCGTTCGCCGCGGGGAACATCGCCAGCCTCGCGATGGCGATGAGCCGCGGCGGCATGCAGTTCATGCTGATCATCTGGCTGCAGGGCATCTGGCTGCCGCTGCACGGCTACAGCTACAGCCAGACTCCGCTGTGGGCGGGCATCTACCTGGTGCCGCTGACGATCGGCTTCCTGCTGTCGGCGCCGCTGTCCGGCGTGCTGTCCGACAAGTTCGGCGCCAAGGCGTTCACGGTGGGCGGAGCGCTGCTGACCGCGGCGAGCTTCCTGGCGCTTGCCTTCCTGCCCGTGAACTTCAGCTACTGGCTGTTCGCGGTGCTCGTCCTGGTCAACGGCTTCGGAACCGGCCTGTTCGTATCGCCGAACCGCGCCGAGATGATGAACTCCGTGCCCGCCAATCAGCGCGGTGCCGCGGGCGGGATGATCGCCACGTTCATGAACTCCGCTTCCGTGCTCTCCATCGGCATCTTCTTCTCGCTGATGGTCGCCGGCCTGTCGAGCAAGCTGCCGACGGCCTTGTTCGGCGGGCTCACCTCCTATGGCGTCCCGGCCAGTGCGGCCGCGCCGCTGTCGCACCTGCCCCCGATCGGCGTGCTGTTCGCCGCCTTCCTCGGCTACAACCCGATGCAGCAGCTGCTCGGCCACATCCTCAGCCAGCTGTCGCCCGCGCACGCCGCATACGTGATCGGACGGCAGTTCTTCCCGCACCTGATCACCGGCCCGTTCCACGACGGGATCGGCGTGGCCTTCGGGTTCGCGATCGCCGCGTGCGTGGTCGGCGCCGTGGCCTCGCTGCTAACGGCCCGGCGCAAGCCGGCGCTTGCCGCGCGCGAGTCGCTGGGGTCGGAGCTGGCCGCCGTGGCCGCCGAGGGCGGGGGTATCGAACCCAGCGAGCTGGTCGTCCCTGATATCGTCGCGGACACGTCGGAACCCGCCGACAAGCCGGGCCGGGCGGTCGGCTAGGACGCCCGCCCCGGAGCGGCCGGAGCTGCCCCGGCTGTGCCGCACAACTGCACGTTATGGCTACGGGACGGTATCCTGCGGATGAGGAGCGGGTAAACAGATTTGCCGTCGCTCCGCTCAGTAGGGTTCCCGTGAATGATTGCCCTGGAAATGTTCGGCGCGATACCCGAGGAGACAGTTGCTCGTGAGCGGAAGTCGCCCGGCCGCAGTCATGGTCCTCGCCGCGGGCGAGGGCACGCGCATGAAGTCACGGAGCCCTAAGGTGCTGCATTCGCTGTGCGGGCGCACCATGCTCGGGCACGTGCTCGCGGCGGCCCGTGAGCTTGATCCCGACGAACTCGTGGTCGTCGTCGGCCACGGCCGAGATGAGGTGAGCACCGAGGTCGGCGAGCAGGTGCCGCAGGCGCGAGTGGTCGTCCAGGAGGAGCAGCTGGGGACTGGCCATGCCGTGCGCATGATCACCGAGGCCCTGGGCGTCTTCCGCGGCACCGTCCTCGTGACCTACGGCGACATGCCGCTCCTGCGCGCCGAGACACTGCGCCGGCTGGCGGCCTGCCACAGCGAAGCGGGGAACGCGGCCACGGTGCTGACCGCCCGCGGCGACGCGGCAGGTTACGGCCGGATCGTGCGGGACGCGGGCGGCGGGTTCGTCCGCATCGTCGAGGACAGCGACGTCACGCCCGCCGAACGGGCGATCGGCGAATACAACTCCGGCTGCTATGCGTTTGACGGCGCGCTGCTCGCGGACGCGATCAAGCGCGTGACAACAGACAACAACCAGAACCAGGAGTACCTCACCGACGTGCTCGAGATCGTCCGCCGCGACGGTCATCAGATCGGGACGGTGCTCGCGGCCGACGCGGCAGAGGTCCAGGGGATCAACGACCGGGTCCAGCTGGCTGCCGCACGGCGCGCGCTCAACGACAGGATCCTCGAGCACTGGATGAGGGCCGGCGTCACGATCGCCGATCCCGCCAGCACCTGGGTCGATGTCACCGTCACGATCGAGCCGGACGCGGAGGTCGGCCCGCAGACCCAGCTCCAGGGGCAGACTGCCATCGCCAGCGGCGCCCGGGTGGGCCCCGGCTGCCTGCTCGAGGACACCGCCGTCGGCGCGGACGCCATCGTGCTGCACGCCGTGTGCCGTCGGGCGGAAATCGGCGCAGGCGCCACCGTCGGGCCGTTCGCCTATCTCAGGCCGGGGTCGAGGGTAGAGCAGAACGCGCACGTCGGGACCTATGTGGAAGTCAAGAACTCGGTGATCGGGGCGGGGGCAAAGGTGCCTCACCTCACCTACGTCGGGGACGCGCACATCGGCGAGCGGTCCAACATCGGCGCGGGGACGATCTTCGCCAACTACGACGGCGTGGCCAAGCACCGCACCACGGTCGGCCATGACGTTTTCATCGGCAGCGACACCGTCCTGGTGGCGCCGCTCACAGTAGGCGACGGCGCCTATACCGCGGCCGGCTCGGCGATCACAGCGGACGTGCCATCGGGCGCACTCGGCATCGCGCGGGGGCGGCAGCACAACTCCGAGGGATGGGTGGAACGCAACAGGGAAGGCACGCGTTCCGCGCAGGCGGCGAGCCGCGCACGTGCGGCGCTGCCGACCCGGGGGGACGACCCCCCGGAAACCCCCGCTGAGTAAGACCGCGCGAAGGAGATTAACCCAGGTGAGCGGGATGACGGCGCCCAGCCAGAAGAAGATGATGCTGTTCGGCGGGCGGGCCTACCCCGAGCTTGTCGCCGAGGTCGCCGACTGCCTGGATATCGAGCCGGCGCCGGCCAGGCTGTACGACTTCGCCAACGGCGAGATCATGGTCCGGTTCCTTGAGTCTGTTCGCGGCTGTGACGCGTTCGTGCTGCAGAGCCACACCGCGCCGATCAACCAGTGGATCATGGAACAGCTGATCATGGTCGACGCGCTCAAGCGCGCCTCGGCGAAGCGGATCACCGTGGTCATGCCGTTCTTCGGTTACGCGCGACAGGACAAGAAGAGCCGCGGCCGGGAGCCGATCTCGGCGCGGCTGGTCGCCGACCTCTTCGCGACCGCCGGCGCCGACCGGCTGATGGCCGTCGACCTCCACACCGCCCAGATCCAGGGCTTCTTCGACGGCCCTGTCGACCACCTGTTCGCGCTGCCGATCCTGGCCGGCTACCTGGAGACCAGGCTGGACGTCAGGAACGTGACCGTTGTGGCGCCGGACGCAGGCCGGGTCCGGGTCTGCGAGCGGTGGACCGACCGGATGGGCGCGCCGCTGGCGATCATCCACAAGCGGCGTGACCCCGACGTCGTGAACCAGGTCAAGGTCAACGAGGTGGTCGGCGCGGTGGCCGGCCGGACGTGCATCCTGGTAGACGACATGATCGACACCGGCGGGACCATCGCCAAGGCGGCGGACGCGCTCTTCGACCAGGGCGCCGAGCGGGTCATCGTCGCAGCCACCCACGGCGTGCTGTCCGGGCCCGCTGTCGATATCCTGAAGAACTCCCGGATCAGCGAGGTGGTCATCACCAACACGCTGCCGGTGCCTCAGGAGAAGAGGTTCGACAAGCTGACGGTGCTGTCCATCGCGCCGCTGCTCGCGCGGGCGATCAACGAGGTCTTCAGCGACGGCTCGGTGACGAGCCTCTTCGACGGCCACAGCTGAGTTGCGGGGGCGGCCTGGCCCAGGAGTGGCCCACACCCTGGACCAGGGCCGCGGGCCCGCCCCGCCATTCCCCGGTTCGGCGGGACGGGTGTGTGCGACGTGCCTGGACCGATTGCCCGCGGTCCCGGCCGTCTGCTCGCAAACCCCCGGCGGAGTCCCGTGTCGTGCCGGGCGGCGCCCCTGCTGTCGTCCGTCGCGATACGGGACCCCGGTCCGGCCCCCGTGCTCTGTGGCTGCTGCGACGAGCGTGGCAGCCCTCGCTTGCGTGGCGGTTAAGCCGGACTCGCCGTTCGCCCGGCAGGCCACTCGTTTCGCGCCGCGCTCACCCGGTCCGCCCCCTCGCCCGATACGGTCAGCGATGTCTCGCTCCACCTGGGTGACATCATCGGTCGTCAGATTTACGGCATGCTTTAGTCGTGATTAAGTGGGTCGTACAACGGCCCGGAGATCGACCCGCGGCACCAGACAATCGGCGGGCGCTGCAGCCTTGCCTGACACTGCCGTCACCCAGAAAGCGGGGGAGAACGTGAATCCGGACGGGCTCATCTGATGCGGTTCCGCATCCTGGGTCCGCTGGAGGTCTGGTCGGACGAGGGCTGGGCTGCTATCAGTGCCGCCAAGTGGCGGTCGCTGCTTGCCTGCCTGCTGCTGCGGCCGGGGCAGCTGGTCTCGACAGAGACCCTGATCTTCGAGCTGTGGGGTGACAGCCCGCCCGCGAAGGCCAACAACCTGGTCAGCATCTACGTGCACAGGCTCCGGCGCATGATCGGCGACACCGAAGGCCGGGTGCTCGTTTACCGCGCTCCTGGCTACCTGCTCCGCATCGGCCCTGGCGACCTGGACTTGCAAGAGTTCGAGGCGCGAGTCGCGGCGGGCAGGGACGCGCTGGTGGCCGCGGACCCAGAAACCGCCGCCGCTGTGCTTGCCGAGGCGCTCGCGCTGTGGCGGGGGCCGCTGCTCGCCGACGTCCCGCCGTCCCCGCAAATCATCAATGAATCCGAACGGACGGGTGAGCTTCAGCTCGCCGCCGCCGAACTCCGCATCAGGGCGGACCTGGACTGCGGCAGGCCCGCCCAGGTGGTACCGGAACTGCGCAGGCTGGTGGCGGAGAACCCGCTGCGCGAGGGCCTGTGGTATCTGCTGATGCGCGCGCTCGACGAGGCCGGACGGCATGCGGAGGCGCTGGAAACCTTCATCCAGGCCCGGCAGGTGATATCCGGTGAGCTCGGCGTCGAGCCGGGCGCCGAGCTGCAGCGGCTGTACGCGAAGCTGCTCGCCGCGGACGCGTCGTCGGCGCCGGCGCGCAACCGGGCCGCGAGCGCGGACGTCTCCGTTCAGCCGCGCCAGGCGGCTGAACCGCCGCCCGCGGCCGGCGCCGC
>NZ_JASIAL010000013.1:0-8098 GCF_030042015.1 Trebonia sp.
GGCGGGCGACGGCGAGCGCCACCGCGGGCGCGGCCAGCGCGGCGGTGACCAGGCTCGCGGCCAGGATCAGGCCCGCGGCGGGCAGCAGCAGCGTGCAAACGGCCACCGCGCCCGCCCCGGCGACCGCCGCGACGGCATAGGGCAGCCGGACGCGCAGCCACCGGTCGGCGAGCGAGTCGATGTCAGTCACGAGCCGGGAGATGAGATCGCCTGACCGGTACTCCGACAGCCCCGCGGGTGCGATGCGGGCGAGGGAGTCGTAAGCGCTCGTTCTGAATGATGAAAGGAGACCGAGGGCGGCGTCGTGCCCGGCCAGCCTTTCCGCGTACCTCAGCCCCGCGCGGCCGAGCCCGAACGCCTGCACCACGGCGGCCGGGGCCATCAGGTACAGCACGGGCGGGTGCTGCGCGGAGCGGGAGATGAGCCAGGCGGCGGTGGCGAGCAGGCCGACCGAGCAGGCGGCGGCGAGCGAGCCGAGGAGCGCGGCGAGGGTGAGCCTGCTTCTCATGACAGCACCGCTGTCCTGTCGAGGTCGACCACCTCGTCGGCGGCGTCGATGACCGCCGGGTGGTGCGATACCACGAGCACCGCGCGGCCCGCGCGGGCCTGCTCGCGCAGGGTGGCCAGCACCCGCCGTTCGGCCGCGGCGTCGAGTCCGGCCGTGGGCTCGTCGAGCAGCAGCACCGGACGGCGCACGAGGAGGGCGCGGGCAAGCGCGACGCGGCGGCGCTGGCCGGCGGACAGGCCGGTGCCGCGATCGCCGATCATCCGGTCGAGCGGCACGTCGTCGAGGGCGGCCGCGCGGGCCGCCGCCTCGACCTCAGCGGGCGGCGCGCCCGGTCGGCCGAGGCTGATGTTGTCCGCGACCGTCCCCGCGAACAGCACCGGATCCTGCGGCAGCCACGCGTAGGTGTCCGGCGGGCATGGCGGGCTGATGCTGCCCGCGTCCGGGCGGGTGAAGCCCAGGATGCAGCTAAGCAGCGTGGTCTTCCCGCAGCCGCTGGGCCCGGTGACGACGGTGATGCAGCCGGGGGCGATGGTTAGGGACGCCATGTGCGGGGCCGGCTCGGCGCGGCCTTCGTGCCGGACCGAGACCCGGTCGACGGTGATCAGCTCCGGCAGGGTCACCTCTCGTGGTGTGACTGTGGTTTGCGGAACGGGCGTCTCGAGCACGGTGAAGACCTCCTGCGCGGCGGTGAGCCCGTCGGCGGTGGCGTGGAACTGCGCTCCCACGGCCCGCAGCGGCAGGTACACCTCGGGGGCGAGGATCAGCACGAGCAGCCCGGTGCGCAGGCCGAGGTCGCCGTAGGCGAGCCGCAGCCCGATCTCGGTGGCGACGAGCGCGACCGACATCGTCGCGATCAGCTCCAGGGCCAGGCTGGACAGGAAGGCCAGCCGCAGCGTCGCCATCGTGGCGCGCCGGTACTCGGCGGTGACCTTGGCTATCTGGTCTCGCTGCGCCTGCGCGCGGCCGAACACCTTGAGCGTCGGCAGGCCGGTGACCACGTCGAGGAAGTGATGCGCGAGCTGCCCGAGGGCCTGCCACCGGCGCCGGGCGTGCTTGCTTGTGGCGATCCCGATCAGCGCGCCGAACACCGGCACAAGCGGCAGCGTGACCGCCACCGTGATCCCCGAGACCGGGTCGGCGGTGGCGATCCGCGCCAGCACCGCGAGCGGCACGGCGACCGCCAGGATCAGCTTGGGCAGGTAGCTGGTGAAGTAGCCGTCGAGCGAGTCGATGCCCGTGGTGGCGAGCTCGGCGAGTTCGGCGGTGCGGCGGGTGCGCTGCCAGGACGGGCCGAGGCCGACGACGGCGGCGAGCAGGCGGCGGCGCAGCCGCGACGTGGCGGCGGCGCTCGCGCGGTGCGCGGCGGCCTCGGCGGCCCAGGCGGTCAGCGCGCGTGCCGCGGACACGGCGGCGAGCGCGATGACGGCGGTGCGCAGCGTGCCCAGTGTCGCCTTATCGACAAACGCGCCTGCGATGATCGTGGCGAGCAGCTGGGCCTGGGCGATGACGAGCGCCGCGGTGAGGACGCCGAGGGCCGCGAGGGCCCCGATCCAGGCGGCGGCGCCTTTGGCGTAGCGGAGCAGGCGGGGGTCGAGCGGCCGCATTTCAGGACGCCTTCACTCGCTTGCGGAAGACCCAGTACGTCCACGCCTGATAGGCGAGGACGAACGGCAGGAAGATGATCGCGACGACCGTCATGACGATCAGCGTCTTGGCCGCGGAGGCCGCGTTGGCCGTGGTCAGCGAGTAGGCGGCGCTGGTGGTGGACGGCAGCACGTTCGGGTAGAGGGCGGTGAACAGGGCGGCGGTGGCGCCCGCGATCGCCGTGGCGTTCGCCGCGAACGCGATGCCCTCCCGTCCCGCCCAGTGGGCGGCCACAGCGGCGATGAGCGCCGCGGCGGCGAGCGCGGCGCACGCGACCGAGGCGATCGCGGTGCCGGTGGTCGTCCCTGAGCGGTGGCTGGCCTCGGTCCAGGCGAGGAAGCCGCCGCCGGCGACGATGGCCGCCACGGCGACCGCCGCGGCGGCCCTTTTCGCGCGCCTGCGCAGGTCACCGGTGGTCTTCAGGGCCAGGAAGAGCGCGCCGTGCAAGGTGAACAGCGTGAGCGTGGCCAGCCCGCCGACCAGGGCGTACGGGTTGAGGAACGTGAAGAAGTTGCCGGTGAAGTTGTGCTCGGCGTTGAGCGGGATGCCGCGCAGCACGTTGCCGAACGCGACCCCCCACAAGATCGCGGGCAGCAGCGAGCCGAGGAAGATGGCCGCGTCCCAGCCGTGCCTCCAGATGCTGTTATCCCGCTTGCCCCGGTACTCGAACGCGACGCCCCTGATGATCAGCGCGACGAGGACGAGCAGCAGCGGCAGGTAGAACGAGCTGAACATCGACGCGTACCAGGCGGGGAACGCGGCGAACGTGGCGCCGCCCGCGGTGAGCAGCCAGACCTCGTTGCCGTCCCAGACCGGGCCGATCGTGTTGATGACGACGCGCCGCGTCGTGTTGTCCCGGCCGAGGAACGGCAGCAGGATGCCGACGCCGAAGTCGAACCCCTCCAGGACGAAATAGCCGGCCCACAGCACGGCGATCGCGATGAACCACAGGTCGGACAGGTGCATGGCTTTCCCCGGGGTCAGTAGACGAGTTCGAGGGGTTGGTCTGCTGTGGGCGCGCCCGGCTCGGGCTCGCCGGGCAGGCCCGCCTTGATGTACTTGAGCATCAGGCCGGCCTCGATCACCGCGAGCGTGCCGTAGAGCAGGGTGAAGATGATCAGCGAGGTCAGCACCTCGCCGGCGGAGTTCGCCGACACCCCCGCCGCGGTCTTCAGCTGGCCGTAGACGAGCCACGGCTGGCGGCCCATTTCTGTCATGATCCAGCCGAAGGTGTTGCCGAGCAGCGGCAGCAGCGGCAGCGCGATCCCGCCCCACAGCAGGACTCTCGAGGTCGGCAGGCGGCCCTTGCGGGTGGCCCACAGCGCGACGAGCGCGATCAGCGCCGCCAGCAGCCCGGCGCCGATCATCAACCGGAACGACCAGTACGTGACCGGGATGATCGGGGTGTAGGAGCCGGGACCGTAGATCTGCGCGTACTGCTGCTGCAGGTTGTCGATGCCCTGGACTTGCGCGCTGAAATTCCCCGTGGCCAGGAACGACAGGATCCGCGGTATGTCAAGGCTGAAGATCGCGTGCGACCCGTTGAGCGAGCCGATCGTGAACAGCGAGAACGGGGCCGGCTTGGCGGTGTGGTACAGCGCCTCCGCGGCGGCCATCTTCATCGGCTGATACCTGGTGGTGAACAGCTTGCCCTGGATGTCGCCGGTGGCCACGACCACCACGGCGGCCGCGATCGCGGTGATCCCGCCGGCCTTGAGCGCGCTGCGGAAGGCGGCCGCCTCCGCGCTGGCGGCGCTGTCGGCGCTGTCTGTGCTGTCTGCGTTGTGGCCGCTTGCCCGCCCGCGCATCAGGTGCCACAGCGCGACGCCCGCGACCAGCGACCCGCCGGTGAGGAAGCACCCGGCGATCACGTGCGGGAACCCGGCCAGCTGCGCGGGGTTGAACAGCACGGCCGCGAAGCTGGACAGGTCGTCCTGGTGTGTCTTCGGGTTGTAGACGTAGCCGACCGGGTGCTGCATCCAGGCGTTGGCGGTCAGGATGAAGTACGCCGACAGCAGCGTCCCCGTGGCGGCGAGCCACATGCAGGCGTTGTGCACCTTGGGCGGCAGCCGGTCCCAGCCGAAGATCCACAGCCCGAGAAACGTGGACTCAAGGAAGAAAGCGAGCAGGGCCTCTATCGCCAGCGGCGCGCCGAAGATGTTCCCGACCAGCCGCGAATAGGCGGACCAGTTCATGCCAAACTGGAATTCCTGCACAATTCCCGTGACGACGCCGAGCGCGAAATTGATCAGGAAGAGCTTGCCGTAGAACTTTGTCAGCCGCAGCCAGCGGTCGTTTCCCGTGCGCAGCCACCCGGTCTCGAAGCCCGCGACAAGGAACCCGAGGCCGATCGTGATCGGCACGAAGAGGAAGTGATAGACGGTGGTAATGCCGAACTGCCACCGGGATAGGTCCAGCACATTCACCCGGGTACCTAACCATTGCCCCGGATGACGCCAGAAGGGCCGGTTGGTCCCCCTTTGGCAGGGACGTTGGTCCTTCGTGGCTAGTGAGCTGGTCGTGAAATTCGGTCGCAGTAGCGGCAGATGGCGTCGATGATCTGGTCGGGGGTCTTGGTCCACTTGAAGGGGCGGGCGGAGTCGTTCCAGAGCTTGATCCATTCCTGGAGGGCGGTGGTGAGTTCCTCCAGCGAGCAGAACACGCCGCGGTCGAGGCAGCGGCGCTGGATCTCGGCGAACCAGCGTTCGACCTGGTTGATCCAGGACGAGTAGGTGGGCGTGAAGTGCAGCACGAAGCGGGGGTGCGCCAGCAGCCATCGGTGCACAGCCGGGGCCTTGTGGGTGGAGAGGTTGTCGCAGATCACGTGGACGTCCAGTCCCGGCTCGACTGCATGGTCGATCTGGTCCAGGAAGTCGCGGAAGTCGGTGGCCGTGTGCTGGGCCGACAGCTTGCTGATGACCTTGCCGTTCGCGATGTTCAGGGCGGCGAGCAGGTCGGTGGTGCCGTGCCTGGTGTAATCGAAGCTGCGCCGCTCGGGTACCCCGGGCAGCATCGGCAGGACGGGCGCGGTGCGTTCCAGCGCCTGGATCTGCGGTTTCTCGTCCACGCTGAACACCACTGCGTTCTGCGGCGGGTTCAGGTACAGGCCGACGACGTCGCGGATCTTGGGGACGAGGAGAGGGTCGGGGGAGATCTTGAACGTCTCGGTGCGCCAGGGCTGCAGGCCGAAGGCCCGCCAGATCTGCTGCACGCTGGTCGCCGAGATGCCGGCCTGGCGGGCAAGTTCGCGTTTGGACCAGTGGGTGGATCCCTCGGGCGCTTCTTCCAGGGTGCGGACGACGACGTCTTCCACCTGCGCGTCGGTGATCGAGCGGGGCACGCCGGGCCGCGGCTCGTCGGTCAGCCCGTCCAGCCGCTTTTCCAGGAAACGGCCCCGCCAGCGGGCCACCGTCTTGCGGTGAACGCGCATCCGGGCCGCGACCGCGACGTTGTTCCCGCCGTCGGCGCAGGCCAGCACGATCCGCGCGCGCTGCGCCAGTCCCTGCGCGGTGCTCCGCCGCTTAACCCAGTTCTCCAGGGTGCGCCGCTCGTCGTCCGACAGGATCACCGGTTCCAGCCTCGTATCAGCCATGCTCCTAGCAGAACCCAGCAGGAGCCCGGCGAAAAGCCCACAGTGCTAGATAGCGACGCAAAACGACTCACGTGGTGCCCCTGAAACTCACGACCGGCTTACTAGCCCGTCGCGGCGGCCGCGGCCCGGCCGGCGATGCGGCCGGAGAACAGGCAGCCGCCGAGGAACGTCCCCTCAAGCGAGCGGTAGCCGTGCATCCCGCCGCCGCCGAACCCGGCGGCCTCGCCGGCCGCGTACAGCCCGGGCACCGGCGTGCCGTCCGCGCCGAGCACGCGCGACCCCAGGTCGGTGTGCAGCCCGCCGAGCGTCTTGCGGGTGAGCACGTGCAGCCGGACCGCGATCAGCGGTCCGGCCGCCGGGTCGAGCAGCCGGTGCGGCCGGGCCACCCGCAGCAGCCGGTCCCCGAGGTACGCGCGCGCTCCCCGCACCGCCGTCAGCTGCCCGTCCTTGCTGAACCGGTTGGCGGCCTCGGCGTCCCGCGCCGCCACCTCGGCGTGGACGAAGGCTGCGTCGAGGTGCGGGTCTCCCCCGGTGACCTTGTTCATCCCGTCGATGAGCCCGCGCAGGCTGCGCGCGGTCACGAAGTCTTCCCCGTGGTCAACGAACGCCTGCACCGGGCCGGGCACCCGGCCGCCGAGGCGGCTGGTCAGCATCGCGCGGCGGTCCCGCCCGGTGATGTCCGGGTTCTGCTCGGAGCCGGACAGCGCGAACTCGCGCGCGATGATCTTCCTGGTGAGGATGAACCAGCTGTGGTCGTATCCCGTGCGCCGCAGGTGCTCAAGCGTGCCGAGGGTGTCGAAGCCCGGGTACAGCGGGCTCGGCAGCCGGCGCCCCGTGGCGTCAAGCCACAGCGAGGAGGGCCCGGGCAGGATCCGGATGCCGTGCAGCGGCCAGATCGGGTCCCAGTTGGTGATCCCCTCGACGTAGTGCCACATCCGGTCCCTGTTGATCACCTGCCCGCCCGCCGCTTCGGCGATCCCGATCATCCGGCCGTCCACGTGCGCGGGCACGCCGGACAGCATCCGCTCCGGCGGGGCGCCGAGACGCTGCGGCCAGGCCGCCCTGACGAGCTCGTGGTTGCCGCCGATCCCGCCGGCGGCGACGATCACCGCCTGGGCGTGCAGCTCGAACTCTTTAACGGCGGTTCGCGAACTCGGCGTGCCCCGGGGTGCGTCGCTGGGCTCGAGCACCGTCCCCGTGACGCCGTCGACGACGCCGTTCGTGACGGTGAGCGCGTCCACCCGGTGCCGGAACCGGAACTCAAGGCGCCTGGCGTCCGCCGCGGCCCATACCCGGCGCGCGAACGGCTCGACCACGCCGGGCCCGGTGCCCCAGGTGATGTGGAACCGGGGCACGGAGTTGCCCTGGCCGGTGGCGAGGTGGCCGCCGCGTTCGGCCCAGCCGACCACCGGGATTACCCGATGGCCCAGCTGCCGCAGCCAGGACCGCTTCTCGGTGGCGGCGAACTCGACGTAGGCCTGGGCCCAGCGCCTGGGCAGCTCGTCCTCGGGCCGGTCGAAGCCCGCGGTGCCCATCCAGTCCTGCCAGGCCAGCTCCACGGAGTCCTTGATGCGCAGCCGTCGCTGCTCGGGTGAGTCCACGAAGAACAGCCCGCCGAACGACCACCACGCCTGCCCGCCGAGCGACTGCTCCGGCTCCTGGTCAAGCAGCAGCACCGTGCGGCCGGCGGCCGCGGCTTCGGCGGCGGCCACCAGGCCCGCGAGCCCGGCCCCCACCACGATCACGTCAGCGTCGATGCCGGACCTCCCTCCGTCCCAGCCCCAGGATCCGGACCAGGGTAAACACGGTTTCTCAGAAAGCGCTTGAGGCCGCCACAACGTTTCATTCATCACGAACAGTTGCGACTCCCCCGCCTCCCCTGCTGCGGATCGCCGGAATAGCGCGCGGGCCCGCTCGCAGAACCGCTCTGCGTCAACTCCGTGTGGCTGGTCGCCACCCGCCAGCATCCTGGCCTGAAGTTGCCCCGATCGCAGGCCACCGTGCCGGACCACCACTGCGGCCGTTACCGGCTGGACCGCGATGTGAGCACACGTAGGTCTGCTGGGGCTGGCACAGCGCCTCCACCACGCGCGGTGTCGCGCAGGATAGGCCCGAGTTCCGCCACCACGTGCCCCCGCGGCCCGACGACCAAGGTGCCAAGATTCATCGGGCCAACCGCGTGATTCACCACCCACGACACGGTCTCGTGCACGATGCCACCAGGCAGATCGCGCCGCCCGGCCAGAGGATCGCATCGACCGCATCCCACCACGTCCACCCCCGCCAGGATCAATGAGCGCCCTCACCACGGTCAAGATCTTTCCCCATTGTCTTCGAAAAGGATCTTGGAAAAT
>NZ_JASIAL010000463.1:0-8834 GCF_030042015.1 Trebonia sp.
ATGAAACTCCGGATCGCTCATACCGGCCACGCTACCCCGCAGGTTCCCGGTCGGCTCCCGCGCCTTACCCCTCCCGCGCCAGGTGCCAGCGGACGATGCGGAACCCGTGCCGCAGCGCGGCGCCGAGGGCAGCGGGGTCAAGGCCGCCGTCCGGGCGGCGCGGGATCGGGATGAACCGGGCGGCCCGCGGGTTCCCCCGTGGCGATCACGCCGAACAGCCGCTCCACCTCCGCGGCGTCGCCGACCAGCTCAGGGCGGGCGGTCACGTCGCGGTCGCGCAGCCGGATCCGCACGGGCCGCCCGTCGGCCAGGTTGCGGGTCCACCGGCCGCCGCCCGGGGTGAGCAGCACCTCGCCGTCGCGCACGTAGCTCACCGGCTGCCGGTACGCCTTCCCCGTCTTGCGGCCGGTGTAGCGGATCAGCATCAGGTTGCGGCTGAGCGGCGTCGGGACCGGCAGGCTGAGCAGTGCCCGCATGGGCACGTTGACCGCGCGCATGATCCGCGCCCGGCGTGCCATCGCGGCAGCGTTGGTGGCCATGATCGAGGTCCTTCCCTGTCGGCTTACCGTCCGATCGGGCTGCGCCTGAACCAGGCGGCCCGCGCCGTCGAGCGCGCGTTCGACGAGGCGCCGGCGAGGCGGGCGGCACCCTGCCGGTCTGGCTCATCCTGCTCAACCTGAAGATCCGCAAGCCAGGCAACCAGCGGGAACTGGCCGAGGCGGTGGGCGTCCGCGAGGCCACGCTGACCCACCACCTCAACGCGATGGACGCCCGCGGGCTGATCACCCGCAGCCGGGACGCCGCCAACCGCCGGGTCCAGGTGGTCGCGCTGACCGCCGCGGGCGAGGCGGCCTTCGTGCGCCTGCGGGCCGCGGCGATCGCGTTCGACGCCAGGCTGCGCACCGGCATCCCCGACGCCGACCTGGCCACGCTGAGCGCCCTGCTCGGCCGCCTGGCCGCCAACGCGGGCGCCGAGCACGCCACCCGGCCCTGGCCCGGCCTCGCCAACCCCCGCCAGTAGCCGCCTCGGCCCGGCCTCGCCAACCCTATTGGTGGTGGGGCCCCCACCACCAATGAGGCCGCCAGCTCAGCGGCAAAGCGCGGGGGTGCCGGGACAGGAGTGGTCGGCGAGGCGGCGCGCCAGCGGAACGGGGGCGAACCGAACGCGGGGGAGCGGCCCGGCCGGGAGGCAAGCGCGTCAGCGGAACGCGGGGGAGCGGCTCGCCCGGCCGCCAGGCCGGGAGGTCAGCAGCGGGAGGTCGCGGCGGCTGATGACCGTCGACAGCGCGATCGCGCTGGTGGACCGGGCGACCGACGGCGAGCTGTCGATCCGCAGCAGCGTCTGCTGCAGGTCCGCGTGCGAGGTGGCGGCCACCTGGCACAGCACGTCGCCGACCCCGGTGATCGCGTACGCCTCAAGGACGCCGGGGATGGCGGCGAGGTCTTCCCGCACCCGGTCAAGCGCTCCCTGGGTGATCTCCAGGGTGACGAACGCCAGCACGCCGAACCCTGCCGCCGCCAGGTCCACGTCCGGGCCGTAGCCGGTGATCACGCCGGCCTGCTCCATCCGGTCGAGCCGGGCCTGGACCGTGGCCCGCGCGACCCGGGTGATCCGCGACAGCTGCAGCACGCCCGCCCGCGGGTTCTCGCGCAGCGCCGTCACGAGCGCCAGGTCAAGCGCGTCGAGCTCCGGCATCGCCACCTCCGGACTCAGCTAGGCAATCTGCATAGATTATTACCGCATTTCCTCCGCAGAATGCCTCATCTGATGACCACGGGATGGCCTGCTTGCATACAGGAGCCAGGGTCCGTTCTGATGAAGGCGAACTGACAGGAGGTACCCATGACAGCCACGCTCGGCATCGACACGAGCCCGGACGCCCTGGTCGGCATCGTCGACTACGACGCCAGCCGCGACCCGTTCCCCGTGACCGGCTGGGACGCGGTCGTGTGGGCGGCGGGCAACGCCACCCAGTCGGCGCTGTACTTCCAGCTGGCCCTCGGCATGCGGCTCGAGGCGTACTGCGGGCCCGAGACAGGGAACAGGGACCACCACGGCTACGTGCTGCGCAGCGGCGCCGTCCGGTTCGTGGTCAAGGGCGCCGCCTCGCCGGCCAGCCCCCTCGCGGACCACCACAGGACCCACGGCGACGGCGTGCTCGACGTGGCGCTGCAGGTGCCCGACGTGGACAAGTGCGTCGCCCACGCGCGGGCGGCGGGGGCGCGCATCGTCCAGGAGCCGCACGACGTCACCGACCAGCACGGGACGGTGCGGCTGGCGGCGATCGCGGCCTACGGGGACACCGTGCACACGCTCGTGGACCGCTCCCGCTACCGCGGCGTGTACCTGCCGGGCTACGTGCCCCGCAGCGGGGTCGCCAGCGCGGCGCCGCTGTTCACGGCCCTCGACCACGTGGTCGGCAACGTCGAGCTCGGCCGGATGGATGAGTGGGTCGACTTCTACCACCGGGTGATGGGCTTCACCAACATGGCCGAATTCATCGGCGACGACATCGCCACGGAGTATTCGGCGCTGATGAGCAAGGTGGTCGCCAACGGCAACCACCGGGTGAAGTTCCCGCTGAACGAGCCGGCCGCCGGCAAGAAGAAGTCGCAGATCGACGAGTACCTGGAGTTCTACCAGGGACCCGGCGTGCAGCACCTGGCGCTGGCCACCCCGGACATCTGCGCCACCGTGGACGGGCTGACAGCGCGCGGCGTGCAGTTCCTCTCCACGCCCGGCTCGTACTACACCGACCCCGTCCTGCGGACACGGATCGGGCAGGTGCGCGTGCCGATCGATGAGCTGCGCGCGCGCGGCATCCTCGTCGACCGCGACGAGGACGGCTACCTGCTGCAGATCTTCACCAAGCCGATCGGCGACCGGCCCACGGTGTTCTTCGAGTTCATCGAACGGCACGGGTCGCTGGGCTTCGGCAAGGGCAACTTCCAGGCGCTGTTCGAGGCCATCGAGCGCGAGCAGGGACGGCGCGGCAACCTGTAAACCCGACGGGGTCGCGTCAGCCTTCCCTGGCCGGGAGCTCCGTCAGCAGGTCGGGAGCGGTCTCCATGCCGGCCCGCCAGACCGAGCGGGCGACGATCTTGCGCACGTCGGCGCGGTGCGCGTACCGGCCGGCGATGTCGGTGACCTCGCCGAGCAGGCCCTCGGACAGCGTGGTCGGTTCCAGCCCCAGCGCCAGGAACTGGTCGTTGCGCACGGCCAGGTCGTTCTCCTCGGCTTCGCGGCGCGGGTTCGGCAGGTAGGCGATCTCCGCGCCGGTGATGTCGGAGACGAGCTTGGCCAGGTCGAGCACGCGATGGGTCTCGGTCATCTGGTTGAGCACCAGCGGCTTGTCGCCCGTCTGCGGCGGGTTCTCGATCGCGATCTCGATGCACCGCACGGTGTCCTTGATGTGGATGAACGCCCGCGTCTGGCCGCCGGTGCCGTGCACGGTCAGCGGGTGGCCGATGGCGGACTGCATCAGGAACCGGTTCAGCACCGTGCCGTAGTCGCCGTCGTAGTCGAACCGGTTGATCAGCCGCTCGTCCCGCGCCGTCTGCGGAGTCTGGGTGCCCCAGACGATGCCCTGGTGCAGGTCGGTGATCCGCAGCCCGTCGTTCTTGGCGTAGAACGCGAACAGCAGCTGGTCCAGGGTCTTGGTCATGTGGTACACAGACCCCGGGTTGGCCGGGTGCAGGATCTCCCGCTCCAGGTCCCCGTCGGGCGTGGGCACCTTGACGGTCAGGTACCCCTCAGGGATCGGCGCGGACCCGGACCAGCCGTACCCGTACACGCCCATCGTGCCCAGGTGCACCACCGCGGCCTCCACGCCGGTGTCCACGATGGCGGTCAGCAGGTTGTGGGTGGCGCGCACGTTGTTGTCCACCGTGTACCGCTTGGTCTTCGCCGACCGCATCGAATACGGCGCGGCCCGCTGCTCGGCGAAGTGCACGATCGCGTCCGGCCGCAGCTCGCGAAGCAGCGCGGCCAGCCGGTCGTACTCGTTCGCCAGGTCGACGTTGACGAACCCGATCTCGCGCCCGGACACCTCACGCCACGCCTTGATCCGGTCGCTGACCGACACGATCGGAGTCAGCGACTCGACCTCCAAGTCGACGTCGATCTTCCGGCGGGACAGGTTGTCCAAGATGGTGACGTCATGGCCACGGTCCGACAGGTACAGCGAGGTCGGCCAGCCACAGAACCCATCACCGCCGAGTACGAGGACGCGCATTCCGACTCCCAACGCGTTAGCAGCGAATCCTGCGCCGTGACTTTACCTCTCCAGGAGGATGTCCGCCAGGAAAGCCCCGGCGGAGCCGGAACCGGGCGGTCGTTGGCCTGTCCGACGCTTGCTTCTGCCTGGGAGTTTAGCCCGATGTAGCCGCCGCGACGGCTGGTCGCGGCGGTTCGGCACCTTTGTCCCATAGCGGCTGTTTATGCTACCGGCTCCGCCGGCCGCTCGGCGCCGCACCCGGGCCGGCCGTGACGATCATCACGAAAACCTTTGGCGCATGACTAACCGCTCGATGCGGACCGCCGGGGTGAGCAGTTCGCCGACCGCCTCGACAAGCAGCGTCATCTCGTACGAGATCTGGCGCGTATCGCACTCCGGCGAGGTCAGCAGGGCCAGGCTGGAGCCGTCGCTGATCGACTTGACGAACATCAGCCCGCCGTCCATCTCGACCAGCGCCTGGGTCGCGGCACCGCCCTCGAACACCCGCGCCGCCCCCTGCATCAGGCTGGTCAGCCCTGAGGTGATCGCCGCGAGCTGCTGCACGGCATCGGCCGGGATGCCCGACGACAGCGCGAGCGGCACGCCGTCGGCGGATACCACGATCGCGTGCGCGACGTCCTCGACCCGCGTGGTGAATTCGGTGACTAGCCAGTTCAGGTCCTGGCGGTGCGGTTGAGTCAACGACTTGCTTCCTCTCCTGCGCGCGGTGTGCGGCCCGCGGCGTCGCGGCTGCCGAGCTGGAACCCGCTGAGGCGGCTGCGCGCCTGTTCGGCCGACCGCCGCGGCGGTGCCGGCGGGTAGCTCACCGTCGGCGGTTCCGTGTCGTAACCTGGCGCCGGCTCGCTGAAGACCGGGAACTGGCCCGTGCCCCCGTTGCCCGACGCCTGCCTGCCGCCCACCGAACCAGGGAAGAGGTTCGCCTTGGGTATCCGCGTCGGCAGGCCCGCCCCCGTGTTCTCGCCGTGCACCGGCGCGCCCATCGCGTCCGCGCTCCGCCAGCCGCCGTTCATGTCCGCGATCCGCCAGCCGCCGTCAGACCAGGTGTCCACGCCGGACGCGCTGCTCATGACCTCGACGGCGCTGCCGCCGTTCTGCCCGTTCACGGGGGAGGGCCGCTTGGGGCGGAACCAGTTCGACACCGGCCCGCCTGCCGACACCGCCAGCGGCGCGGTGCCGGCCAGCTCGTCCTCGCCCGCGCGCAGCCCGAAGCGGTGCCGGCCGGTCAGCCGCCGGTTGCCCATTCTCGGCTGGGCGGCCGCGGCCTGTGCCGCCAGCTGCGCCGCCCGGTCGCCGTAGCGGATCGCTTCCCGGCCGGTGAGGTTGCCCGGCAGCCAGACCAGGGCCGACAGCCCCTGCGGCAGCGCGGGCCGCAGCCGGACCCGCACCCCGTGCCTGGCGGCGAGCCGCGACACGGCGAACAGGCCCATGTGCCTGGACACCGACACGTCGATCAGCGGCGGATTGTCAAGCCGCCAGTTCATCTCCGCCAGCCTGGACGGCGAGACGCCAACCCCGCTGTCGCGCACCTCGAGCAGCACGCCGCCGCTGGTCAGCTCCTGGCCGGACACGTGCACAGGGGTATCCCGAGGCGAGAACATCGTGGCGTTCTCGACGATCTCCGCGAGCAGGTGCACGACGTCGGCGGCCGCCTGCCCGGACACCGCGATGCCGGGCTGGATGTTGAGCATGACCCTGCTGTACTGCTCGATCTCCGATGTCGCCGCCCGGGCCACGTCGGCGAGCGGCACCGGCTCGCTCCACTTGCGCACGGGCTCTTCCCCGGCCAGCACGAGGAGGTTTTCTGAGTTCCGCCGCATGCGGGTGACCAGGTGGTCCATGGCGAACAGGTTGGACAGCCGGTCGGGATCGTCCTCGTTCTGTTCCAGGGAGTCGATCATGCGCGCCAGCCGCTCGATCAGCGGCACGCTGCGCCGGGACAGGCTGATGAACATGGCGTTGAGGTTGCCGCGCAGCAGCGCCTCGTTGCCCGCGAGCCGCACGGCCTCGCGGTGCACCTGGTCGAAGGCGCGGGCGACCTTGCCGATCTCGTCGGTGGAGTTCACGCTGATCGGCTCGACCTGCAGGCTCGCCTGGGGGTCCGTGGTCTCGCTGAGCTCCGCGACCCGCTCGGGCAGCCGCACGGTGGCGACCTCGAGCGCGTCCGCCTGCAGCCTGCGCAGCGGCTCGACCAGGGACCGGGCGACGATGAGGGTGGCGATCAGCACCAGGAGCAGGACCCCGCCGGTCACCCCGGCGGCGAGGATCTCGGAGTTCCGCGCCCCCTGCTCGAGCATCTGGCTGCGGGCGACGATCGTGCCGGCCAGCTGCTGCTCAAGCGCCCGCATCTTGCTGATGTACCCGCTCATGGCGGTGTACCACGTCTGCGACGCCGACCCGCCGACGGAGGGGCCGAGGGGGCCGAGTCTGGTGGTCTCCTGGCCGAGGTTGCTCCCGCCGAGGACCGCGAGGTAGTTGTCGACCAGCTGGGAGGTGTCCACCTGCGCCCCGTTGACGGTGGCGAGGTAGGCGTTGATCTCGTCGTTCGTGGCCGAGGAGTCGAAGCTCAGCAGGTCGGCGCTCTCCAGCGAGCCCGCGATCAGCAGCGCTTGCTGGGCACCGCCGGTGAAGCTGCCGTCGATGAGCGCGGCGTACAGGATCCCGCGCTGCTGGGAGAGCTCGTCCTTGGCCCTGGAGAGGGCATCGAGCGTGCGCACCTCGTCGGCGAGCACCGGGTCACCGCTGCCGCTGGTGATCTCGTCATTGAGGTCGAACAGGTCGTCTACTTCAGCCGTGTAAGCCTGGATGCTCGATAGCGACGTCCCCTGCAGGGCCTGGGAGCGCAGCGCGCCGAGGCTCGTGGCGATCTGGACGACGTTCTGCGCCTTGGTCTGGGTGATCGCCGGGAACGCGCCGCCGATCTGGCTGGCCAGGGTGGCCACCGGAGCGGCAGCCGCGTTCGTAGCCGCCTGCGCCTGCAGCATCGCGGTGCAGTACGGGGCGACGCTCTTGGTCATCGTCACGCCCGGCGCGCACGGCGCGGCGACGCCACCTCCGGTGTCGTTGCCCGCGGCGGCGTCGTATCCGGCGGTCACGTCGCGCTCGTTCTCCATCGCCTGGGCCAGCGCGGTGACCTGCTGGCCGAGGACGGCGAGCTTGTCTGTCCTGGCGAAGCCGGCCGCGGTGTTGGCGGCGTTGGCTACCCGCAGGCCGCCGAAGACCAGGCCCATGACAAGAGCCAGCACGATGACCGCGACGAGCCGCCGTGACACCGGCCAGTTGCGCAGGGAGAGCGCCGAAACTCTCGAGGGGCGAATCGATGCACGCCGCATAGCGGCATGGCCAGCTGGCCTCGCGCCAGCTGGTACTTCTGGCCTTTTCATGGCTTACGCCCTCGCCTGTCCATGTCTTTTTTCGAAAAATATAGATATCGACATGAGACGAACGAGGCGCAAGTGGACAACCTCGTTCGGCACGCGAATGTGACTAGTTGCACAGTGTAAGCCGATGCTTTCCGGCCATAGGGCAAAATTACGATTTACCCCGTTTAGTTCCCCGTGCCGGAATGTGCATTTCACGGGCGGGCGTGTGCGGTCAGGTCACCGCCGACTTGATGGCGTCCAGGGCCGCGGCGATGTTCTGCGCCGAGTTCGCGTAGGACAGCCGCAGGAAGCCTTCGCCGTGCGCGCCGAACGAGCTGCCCGACAGCGTCGCCACGCCGGCCTCGTCAAGCAGCCTGCCCTGCAGTCGCGCGGCCGTCAGCCCGGTTCCCGTTATGTCGGGGAAGGCGTAGAACGCGCCCTGCGGCTGCACGCAGCTGATGCCGGGGATGTCGTTCAGCCCGGCGACGATGATGTCCCGGCGGCGGCGGAACGTGGCGACCATGTCGCGGACCCCGTCCTGCGGCCCGTCGAGCGCGGCGATCGCCGCGTACTGGCTGAACGCCGACGTGCACGACACGGAGTTGATGGCCAGGCGCGTCACCGGCTCGACGAGCGCGGGCGGGAAGACGCCGAAGCCGAGCCGCCAGCCGGTCATCGCGTACGTCTTCGACCAGCCGTCGAGCAGGATGGTCCGGTCGGCCATCCCGTCGACGTCGAGCACGCTGGCGTGCCCAGGGCCGTACCTGATGGCCCAGTAAACCTCATCGGAGAGCACGGCTATGTCGTGCCGCTGCGCGATCTCCGCGATGGCCGCGCAGTCCTGCCGGGTCAGCGCGCTGCCGCAGGGGTTGTGCGGCGAGTTGATGATGAGCAGCCTGGTGCGCGGGCTGACCAGGCGTTCGAGTTCGCCGGTGTCGATCAGGAAGCCGTTGCCCGCGCGCAGCGGCACGGGTACGGGCGTCGCACCCGCGAACGCGGTGATCGACTCGTACATCGGGAAGCCCGGGTCGGGGTAGAGCACCTCGTCGCCGGGCCCGGCGAGCGCGAGGATGGTGAAGAACATGATCGGCTTGGCGCCCGGGGTCACGACGACGCGGTCCGGGCTGACCCGCATGCGCCCGGTCCGCTCGAGGAACGCGGCCACGGCCTCGCGCAGCGCCGGGATGCCGGGCGCGGGCACGTAGTGCGTATGGCCCGCGCGCAGCGCCTCGACCGC
>NZ_JASIAL010000464.1:0-3587 GCF_030042015.1 Trebonia sp.
CCACGTGACGCCGAGTACTTTGATCGCTGACCGCTGCAGGCTTCGATGACCGTCGAGCACCTTGGCGTCGTGGTCGTCGGCGCCGGCCCCGCGGGCTACGCGGCGGCCCTCGGGCTCGCCGAGCTTGGGGTCGCCTGCACGCTTGTCGAGCAGCACATGACCGTCGCGGCCGGCAGTCGCGCGACCGGGATCTCGCGCCGGACCCTGCAGTTGCTTGCCCGTTCGGGCATCAGCGACGAGGTGATGCGGATCGCGATACCACAGCGGGGCAACCAGGCCTTCTATCGCACGGCCGAGCTGTTCCTCGACCGGTCGCCTGACGAGCCAGGCAAGTACCCGCGGGTCGTCAACCTCAAGCAGGACCTGTTCGAGGAGATGATCGCGGCGGCGGTCCGCGCGCAGCCGCTGATCGACCTGCGCTGGGGTCACCGCGTCGACGGCGTGGGCCTGCAGCCCGATGGCGTGTCGCTGAGCGTCACTGCCGAGGACCGCGAGCTGGCCGTCAAGGCCGACTGGCTGATCGCCTGCGACGGATCACGCAGCCACGTGCGGCGCGAGCTGGGACTCGCGCTCCAGGGGGTTCGCTACCAGACCCGCTTCATCGTCACCGACGTCAGGGCGAGGCTGGACCTGGAGCCCGGCATCCGCCGGATCTGGTTCGACCCGCCGTCGAACCCGCAAGGGACCGTGATCATGCATCAGCAGCCACACGACCTGTGGCGGATCGACTTCGGCGTCCCCGTCGACGAGCAGGTCGACGTCGCGCTGAGTCCGGACGCGATCCGCGGCCGGGTCGACGCCCAGCTGCGGATGCTCGGGCTGCGGTCCGGCTGGGAGATCGTGTGGTCGGGCGACTACACCGCCAGCGGCGCCAGCCTCAAGAGCTACCGCCACGGCCGGGTGTTCTTCGCCGGCGACGCGGCCCACCTCGTGCCGATCTTCGGCGGCCGCGGCCTCAACTCGGCGGTCGAGGACGGCTTCAACCTCGCTTGGAAGCTCGCCTCGGTGATCCGCGGCGGTGCCGGGGAGGCATTGCTTGACACCTACTCGCTCGAGCGCGCCGAAGGCACCCGCCAGAACCTCGCCAAGGCGGGAATCGGAGCCGAAGTGATCGCCGCGTACTCGCCGGGCGCACGGCTGCTGCGCCACGCCGCCCTCAGCCTGATGGCCGATCGCGAGCCGCGCCTGAAGAGCCTGCTGAACCACCGGACGTCGGATGCCAGCGTCTATCCGCGGTCGCTGCTCGACATGGGGGTTCCGCCCGGCGGCGAGAGCCACCCGGCTGAGCACGTGGCCGGCGACGCCCTGGTCCGCTTCGGCGACGGCCGGACCGGCTATCTGACCGACGAGCTCGGAGCGGGCTTCACCGTGCTGGAGGTCGACGAGCCGGCTGTGCCGCCCGCCGAGCCTGTGGCGGCGGACCCGCCGCAGGGTCCGGCCGAGTTGCTCGGGTTGCCGCTGCGCCGGCTGCGCGTCAGCCTCGTGCACGAGCAGAGCGGCGTCGGCGAGCCCGGTCTCAGCCGGGGCCGCTACCTCCTTCGGCCCGACCGCTACGTGCTGGCGCACCGGGATGGCGAGGGCATCGACGATGTGCTGACGGCGGTCGCCGCGCTGGCCCGCGCACCCGCGATCGCCGGCGAGACCGCGACATGAACGCCGAGGACCTGGACCGGGTCTACGCCGCGCTGGCGCAGGCGCTGACGCGGGTGCCGCCGGCCGAGAGCGAGATGTTCCTGGCCCGCCTGGTGCTGCTGCTGATCGTCGCCTGCGACGATCCCGGCGCCGTCGCGCTGGCGATCGCCGACGCCGAGGCGGACCTGTCCGGCGCGGGAGCCGCGGGCGGGACCCGACCCCATGAGCCGCCGGATCGCTAGCTGGCCGGCTCGGACGCGAACGCGGCCGCGGCGACGTGGACCGACATCGTCCCGCCGTCGGTCAGCACCGTGGCACCGGTGACGTAGGAAGCATCGTCGGAGGCCAGGAAGGCGGCGACTGCCGCCTGCTCGGCGGGAACCGCCGCCCGCCGCAGCGGGATCACCGAGGTTGCCCGGTCGTATGCCTGCTGGCCGGTCATCCCGCTGGCGTCGGCGATCTTGAGGATCACCCGGGTCGCGTTGCCTGTCATCGTCCAGCCCGGGCAGATGGCGTTGGCCCTGATCCCGAGCGGCCCGTAGTCGACCGCGAGCGACCGGGTGAACGCCAGCAGCCCGGCCTTGACCGTCTGGTACAGGGTGTTGCCCGGCGTGGAGGACAGGCCGCCGACGGATGAGAAGATCACGATCGACCCCTTGCGCTCGATCAGCTCGGGTAGCGCCGCCCGGGTGGTGATCACCGCCGTCTGCAGATTGACGTGCTTGCCCGCCGCCCAGCCTTCCGGCGTCGTTTCGAGCAGCGTCGCCGAGCCGATGTCGCTGCCCGGACAGCAGACAAGGACGTCGAGGCCGCCCCACAGCCGCACCGCCGTGCCGACCGCTAGCTCCGCGTCCTCGACGACCGCCGCGTCCCCCTGGACCGCGACGCCGCCGATCTCCCCGGCCACTCGCCTGGCGCCGTCGGCGTCGACGTCGAACACGACGACGTTCGCGCCCTCGGCCGCCAGCCGCCGCGCGCAGGCCTCGCCGATGCCGTTGCCCGCACCCGAGACGAGCGCGCTGCGGCCCGTGAACCGCGGCCGCTCGACGGCGATCCGGTGCAGCCGTGCCGCCAGCTCGTCGTTCGCTCCGATCGACACGTCTGCTGCCCTCCAGGGGTCAGCGCCGCGGGCGCTGACGACAGTTAGAATACCGGTGGTATTCTAACTCGGCTCGGCGAGATCCACGGAAAGGTCCGCGGCGGTGGCCGCAGTCACGGGGCTGAAGCTCGGCGTCCGCCGCTCTTTTTCTATCTCCCGAACGATCCCGGCCGACTCCGTCGGCTTACCCGGAACCAGGGCAGGTCGCAGGCCTCCCTGGCGGCGTGCTGCCGCGAGCGGAATTGTCGTCGCATCGGCGCATGATGAGGATACTGTCGAAAGTACAGACGACTACTGAGGGGTTTGGAAGATGTCGGCGCGCGCTGAGGTCAACCCTGAATTGCTGGTGTGGGCTCGCCAGCGCTCTGGCGTGGCCTTCGGGGAGCTGACGCGGCGGTTCCCGCGGCTGGCCGCCTGGGAGCATGGCGAGCAGCAGCCGACGCTGAAGCAGCTTGAGAACTTCGCGCAGGCCACCCACACTGCTGTCGGCTTCCTGTTCCTGCCGTCTCCGCCGAAAGAGCGAGTCCCGATACCGGATTACCGCACGATCGGCGACACGGGCGTCCGGCAGCCGAGCGCTGATCTGCTCGACACGATCTACCAGTGTCAGCAACGCCAGGACTGGTACCGGGACTTCGCGATCGTGACCCACGAGCGGCCCGTCGAGATTGTCGGGTCGCTCACGACCGCCTTCCCCGCGGAAAGCGCCGCCGAGACGATCCGCACCGCACTCGGCTTCGAGGTTGAGGAGCGGGGTTCCTCCCGGTCCGATGCACTCCGCATCCTCATCGGGCAGGCCGAGAGGCTCGGCTTTCTGGTCATGGTCAACGGCGTCGTGGGAAGCAACACGCACCGC
>NZ_JASIAL010000465.1:0-6285 GCF_030042015.1 Trebonia sp.
GCTCAGCCCGACCCGCAACTCGCCCAGTCGCTGCCCCGGGAGATCCGCGAGGCCGTGACCTACGGCCGGCCTGTAGCCCAAGCGCCGACTGTCTGACCTGGTCCACGCGCGGAAAGCTGCAGATCGCCCCGCTCCGCGCGGCCGGGCAGCTGGGGACGTGAATGCACGAAGAGGGCTGTTATGCGCAGGCTCGTGTACGTGTCGGGAAAGCTGGGGGCGGGGAAGACGAGCCTCGCCCTTCCGCTGGCGGCCGAGCTCGGGTATTCGCTGGTGACCAAGGACCTGATCAAGGAGACGCTGCACGATGCCCTGTACGTGCCGGGCCAGGGCGAGATCGACCGGGCCTGGTCGCAGTCGCTGGGCAGCGCGTCGATGGACCTGCTGTGGGCGCTGGCGGCCAGCGCGGGCGACATGGTGATCGAGGCCAACTTCCACCCGCACAGCGATTATGAGCTGGGCAAGCTGCGCGGTCTGGGCGGCCACATGGTCGAGGTGCACTGTGCGTGCCCCGCCGAGGTCGCTCACGCCCGGTACAACGCACGGCCAAGGCACGAGGTCCACTTGGGGACGCTGCCGCTGTCCGCGATGGACCGATACGACCGGCCGGTCGGCATCGGCCCGCTGATCACCGTGGACACGACCGAACCGGTCGACGTCGCGACCGTCGCTGCCGAGGTCCGCCGCCTGCTCTCGTGACCGGCGCCGGAACAGCTCCACGGGGCAAACAGGGCGTCAGCACGAGCCCCGCCCGCCGAACGGGCGGGGCTGGAGACCAAGGCTTAATGTGCTGGACGACTTCCGTGTAGAACTTGTCCACCGCGGTGAGCACGGAGTCGACGAAGGATCCGCGGCCCTGACCGCGTGCCGGGCCGGCGTCGCAGGAAAGCGTAACCGTGAAGGACCGCAGTTCATGTGCCGGTCAGCATGGCAGCCGCCAGTTGGCTCTTGTTGGCTCTTGGCCTGCTACGACACCTGCGCCTGACCCGTCGCCTCGTCCCGGCCCTTTCCCGTCCGTCACGCCAGCCCCTCCCGCTCGCCTTGCGGCGCCCGGCCGGGATAACGGGAAGGGAAAGGCCGCCCTGACCGGTCTTTTCTTCCCCGATAATCGCCTTATCCGGAATGTCCGGCTCCGTGATTCCGGCATACCAGACATATCGCATCGCCGGGCGGAGGCCGGCAGGCACCCGGCGGCGTCGACGCGCCTGCACCCGGCCGCGTCACGCTGCTTGCGGGAAGGCGGCGGACTGCGGGCCGGCTCACAGATCCTGGTGGCGCTCCAGGAAGTTCAGCGCCGCCCAGCCGGCGGGCACAGGAAGCCAGAACGTCAGCAGCCGGAACAGCAGCACCGCGCTGACCGCGACGGCGCCTGGCACGCCCGCGGCGGTGAGCCCGGCGGTCAGCGCCGCCTCGACCGCGCCAAGGCCGCCCGGGGTGGGAATGATCGAGCCGATGGCGCTGCCCGTCAGGTACACGAAGCCGATCTTCGCGAACGGAACCGACCTGCTGAACGCCGCGACGCACGCGGCCAGGCACAAGATGTACGTGAAGCTCAGCAGCAGCGCGCCCCCGATGCCCTGGGCGAGCTTGCGCGGATGCTGCGCGACCTCGAGCAGCCGCGGCAGCACCTGGCTGAAGGTCGGCGACAGCCGCGCGCGCACCACTCGCCGGCTGGCGGGGATGGCGAGCACCACGCCCGCCAGCACGACGAGCCCGGCCACCACGAAGTAGGCCCACGTCGGCGGCCTGATCGGACTCCTGGTCCCGGTTCCGGCGATGGCGGCGAAGACGACGAGCAGCAGGATGTGCAGGGCGAATGCCACCACCTGCGACACTCCGACGCTGGCCACCGCGACCGCCGACGGGATCTTCCTGCGCTGCAGGTACCGGACGTTAAGCGCGGCGCCCCCGACGGCGGCGGGCGTCACCAGCGTGACGAAGGAGCTGGCCACCTGCACGAGCAGCGTGCGCATGAAATTCAGCCGCGCTGAGACGTACCCGGACAGCGACAGCGTCGCGCCCACGTAGGTCACCGCGGACAGCGCCAGCGCCGCGACGCCCCAGCGCCAGTCCGCCGATCGCAGCACGTCCCCGAGACTGGCCCTGGCCAGTTCGCCGGCCAGCAGGTAGATGGCGGCGACGCTGGCCACCAGCGTTACCACGGTGCGCGGCCGGATGCGCTCAAGCTGCACGGGGGTGACTTCGGCGCCCGGCACGGCCGCCAGCAGTATCGTCCTGACGGCGGGCAGGACGTCACGCCGGCGGCGCATCGCCTTCCTGGTGGAACGGGCGAGCGCGACCGGCTGCAACAGCGGCAGCACGGCCACCAGCTCGCTCCCGCCCACCCGCTCAACCGCCAGCTTCGCGGACGTGTCCGGCCCCACGAACAGCGCGAGCTCGGCGATCAGCTGGGCTATGTCCAGGTGTATTTGCAGGTCGCTCGCGGCCACGTCGCCGTCGCCAGGGTCGAGCAGCATGACCTGGCCGCCGGCGGTGAACATGATGCGGTCGGCGGTGAGCGCGCGGTGGGTGACGTGATGCGCGTGCAGCCGGGTCACCGCGTCCCAGACGCCGCCGAGCTCGGCGTCGGTGCACCCGGGATTCCGCTGGCTCAGCGTGGTCCCGTCAAAGTGGTCAAATGCCAGCACGGCGGCTTCGGGTCCGACCCGCACCAGCGTGCGCAACCGAGGCGTCGGCACGCCGGCGTCTTCGGTCGCGTAAGACAGCAGGGCCCTGCGCTCGACCGTACGGTCGACCGACAGCGGGGCGTTGCGTGACACCTGTCGCCGCACCCAGAGCCAGCGGTACAGCCGGTAGAAGGCGCCGGCCGCCTGCTGGTCCCTGTCGTACACGACCACGTCGAGCTGGCCGCCGTCCTGCGTGGTCACCGCGTAGTGACGGGATCCGGCCGCCCCGGGACCGGGCTCGCGCACCCGCCGGATGGCGGTCACCGCCAGGTCCCCGGCGGACAGCGCCGCGGCGATCTCCCGCGCCGGGGGACGCTGCGATGTCGAGCCCGCGCCATACCGGACGGCGGAGCCGATGGCGCGGCCGGCCAGCAGCGTGATCAGGATGGGCAACACAGTCGTGTGCGACGCCGCCAGCTGCACGATCGCGTACACGCCGATCGCCAGCCCGAACGCATTCCGCCAGCTCGGCCGTCCGGCCAGCCCGATCATGGTGACATAGGCGACAAGGCCGCACAGGTAGGGGTCGAGCGCGTCGACGTGGCTGACACCCGGGCGCGACATGATGATCGCGTCGTAGAGGCGCGCGGCGGCGGGACGCGTGAGCAGGGTGTTGGTGACATCGGCCGCGGCGCCGGCCAGCAGGCCGGTCGCCGCCGCCTCGACGACGTGGCGGACCTGACGCCGCAACAGCTGGGAGACAGCCAGCGCCACGGGCAGGATCAGCAGCGCGAACAGCGCGATCGGGGGAGCGACGACGAGCAGGGCATCCGGCAGCCGCTTGCTCGCGCCAACGATGTCGGTCTCCACCCCCGAGGTTGTCGCGCTGGCGGCAACGGCGGCCACCGCCAGCACGAAGATCCAGGCGCAGGACACGATGCAGCGCAGCGCGTCGCCCGGCTTGCGGATCCGGCGCTCCAGCTGATCAGTGACCTGAATCACGCTCGGCTGCGTCACGGGACGATCGTTTCACCTGACCCGCGGTCGCAGCGACGCAGCACCCACATCGGGGGCACAAGGTATGGTGACGACGCGGGCGCCGACCACCTTTCCAGCGGCCCCGCGGTGACCCGACGAGGAGGTCGTGCTGCGGTGACCGGCGTGGTAGGGCCTGGCGAGGGCCATGCGCGATTCAGCGCCCGCGGTAGCGTCATGTACTTCAAGGCCCTGGCCGAACAGGACGGCGGCGACCTGTCGCTGATGGAGCGCACCCTGCCGCCCGGCGGACGGCGCCCGCCCGCGCACCGGCACACCAACTGCTCGGAGGCCTACTTCGTGCTCGACGGGCTCGTGTCGGTCGTGATCGAGGATCAGGAACTGCGGGTCGGCCCGCAGGAATTCGTGCTGGTGCCGCGGGGCACCGCGCACACATTCGGCAATGCCGGCGACCGCCCGGCCCGGCTGCTGGTGATCCATGCCCCCGCGATGGATGCCTATTTCGCGGCCCTGCATGAGTTGTGGAACAGGGACCAGCCTCCCTTGCCCGAAGAAGAGCGAGCCCTCATGAGCCGGTTCGGCATGGAGCCGGCCTGACCGCACGGCCGGTGGCCGCGAAAACAGGTCGACGGTTTGCCGGAGCCTTGACACAGTGGTCCGCGTGGGTGACTTCGATCTCGTCACCGCCGGGGACGTACGGCTCATGCAGGGCCTGGCCCAGCGTGTCACCGCCGTCCGGCCCGATCTGGTCAATAGCGACGCGACGTTCGGGGAGCTGGCCTGGATCTGGGGTAAGGGGCATGCCTGCGACGGCGGGACCTGGCCGTGCCGCCTGTGGTTTTCCGGCGGTGAGCTGGTCGCGTGGGGCTGGGCGTATCTGCCGCACCGGGTGCGCAGAAGCGACGGGTCGGTGCAGGATGTCACTGGCGCCTATCTGGGATATCAGGTCCATCCCCGCCAGGCGGAGCTGGTTGACGACGTGATCGACTGGTACGACGCCATCGCGGCTGGCGTTGAGCGCACGGTGCTGCCGCGGATGGCCGACGAGTTCGCGGTGAAGCGATGGCAGGCGCACGGATACCAGACCGACCCGGCCTCGCTCGGCGACACCGGGTCGTGGACTCAGCTCAATGAGCGGGACCTCACCGACGTGGCACGGCCGGCGCTGCCGCATGGGTTCCGGTTCCGCAGCGCGGGAGAGGCCGGGCCTGAGGCCGCGGTCCGGGCCCACGTGGATGCGTGGGCTCCATCGACGTACACAGCGCAGGGTTACGAGGGCGTCCGGCGGACGGCGACCTACCGCAGCGACCTGCACGTCCTGGTGGAGGCGCCGGATGGGACGATGACGGCATCGACGATCATGTGGCTGGATGAGGCCAACAAAACCGCCGAGTTCGAGCCTGTCGGAACGCATCCGGCCTACCGGCGCCTGGGACTGGGCACTGCGATGCTGCTGTACGGGATGCATCTGGCGCGGGACGCCGGAGCCGCTCACATGACGGTCGCGTGCCTGGGGGCGCCCGGGCATCCGCAGGCGCGCGGGCTGTACTACGGAGCCGGCTTCCGGCCGTTCACGCGGGACGCGCCGCTGATCAAGCCTGCTGCGCAGCTAAGGTAGTTCGCAGGACTAACGCGTCCCCAAGGCCGGGTACCCCGCCGCGCGGCTGCGCCGCGGCGGTGTCGGGCCGATGCAAGGACTCGGTGATAGCTATGCAATACAGCAGGCAATACGTGGTCGATTTGTTTCGTCGCTGGGGATACCCGCAGCTGGCTGATGAGGCGTCGCGGGACCTGCCCGATCCGGTTGGTCTCGATGAGCTCCAGACATGGAGCCTGGGGCATGGTCTTTCCCATGACGACATAGTCAGCCACCTAGGGGGCAGCTCCTGAGTCGGCGATATCCGCCCAGGTCTTAGCGCGAGTCGAGGAGCGCGGCCAGACGCGCGGGGGCAACGGCCCGGTAAGCGTCCCGGCACAGCTCGGCGATCTCCGCCCAGTCGACGTCACCGTCGAGCCGCACGCTGATCCAGCCGCGGCCACCCACGTACGGCGGGCGGAAGAACCGGGACGGTGCCTCGGCGATCAGCTCGCCCTGCGCGCCGGGCAGGCCCGCGCACCACAGGTGCGGGAAGTCATTGTCATGGTGGCCGAAAGCCCACAGCGTCGCGAACGACTTCTTGCCGGCCACGAAGAACGTCGGCGCCCCGTGGCTTGGCCGCTCGGTTACCTCGGGCAGCGGAAGGCAGATCGCCCGCAGGCGCCCGGCAGGGTCAAGCTCGGCATGGTCAAGCTCGGCATGGTCAATGCCCACACGATCACTCCCGTCCGGCCCGGTCACGCGTTCGTAAGTCGTAGTGCTTCAGGCGCGGCCACAGCGTCCGCCAGGACGCGCGGGGACCGGTGCAGACGCTGATCGCGATGTCGTTCCAGTCGTTCTTCACCTGGTCAGGCGGATTGTAGACGGTCAGCACGCGGCAGCTCGAGAAGTACGGCCTCACCTGATCGAGCGCGTCCACCACCAGGACCGTGCGGTCCGATGCGTCACCGGGTCCCCACAGCCAGAAGTTGTTGTTGGCGGATATCACCGGCGGCAGGTGGTCATGCCCGCCGAACGTGTCGAGCGCCCCGGCCTCGGCGTACCACATGGTGTAGACGGACGTGGGCG
>NZ_JASIAL010000466.1:0-3814 GCF_030042015.1 Trebonia sp.
CGACGCGGCGCAGGCGGGCAGGCTGGGCGCCGAGCTGCTTCGCCAGCGGCTGCGCCCCGCCGAGGTCGTCGTCGCCACGCCCCCGGCCGCGGCCGGCCAGGTGACCGACGCCCTCGCCGGGCTCACCGACCACGGCGTCCGCGTCGTGACCGCCGACGACCGCCAGCGGGACAACGGACAGCACCCGGACGGACAGCACCCGGACGGACAGCGCGCCGACGGACAGGACTGGCTGCGCCCGCTGGTGCGGCTGGCCGACTCCCCGTGGGTGGCGCCGTGGCCCGCGGCCGGGCAGCAGCCGGACACGTACCTGCTCGACCTGGCCTGCGCGCGGGAGTGCGCGCAGGCGGACGCGGTGGGGTTCGGCCCGGGCGAGTTCGAGTTCACCCGCTGGCTCGACGAGCCCGGCCCTGCGCTGGCCCGGCGCGACCTGCTCGCACCCGGCGGGCCCGCCGTCGGCGACTGGGGCGGTCACGGCCTGCGGCTGTTCACCATCACCCGGGCCGGCGCCCCGGACAACAGGACATGGAGCTAACCCCAGTGGCCAGATCCCGCCCCAGCGCGCTTGTCTACGGGGACATCGACCTGAACCTGGTCGACGGCTCGGCCATCTGGCTGCAGTCGGTGACCCAGGCCCTGACCGCGGCCGGCTGCGCGGTGACCGTGGTGCTGAAGGCGCCGGTCCGCACCGACCGGCTGATCGCCCCGCTGCGCGAGGCCGACGGGGTGACCATCCGCAGCCCGCACGCCGAAGGGACGGCCCCGGCCGAGGCTAGCCTCACCGTCCCGCAGGCGGTCGCCATCCTCGCCGCCGTCGACGCGGCCAGCCGGCACGACCTGGTCGTGCTGCGCGGCCGGGCGCTGGTGTCGGCGGCCGCCAAGGACGGCACGTTCAACGGCCGCCTCTGGGCGTACCTCACCGACATCCCGCAAGCGGTGCCCGCGCTGACGCCGAAGGCGGCCGAGGACCTCACGATGATCGCGAAGGCCTCCAGGTACCTGCTCTGCCAGACCGAGGAGCTGCGCTGTTTCCTTGAGGGCAGCGTGGCCGCCGCCTGCGGCAAGTCGGTGCTGTTGCCGCCCGTGCTTCCCGCGGAAAACATGCATAGGGATCCCGAACGATCCGTGGCGGCTGCCGGCGCGCCGCTGAAACTCGTCTACATGGGCAAGTTCGCGCCGCGCTGGAACACGCTGGAGATGACGCGCCTGCCGTCCCTGCTGGCCGAACGCGGCGTAGCCGCCGAGGTGCACATGGTCGGCGACAAGATCCACGATGACCCGCGTGACGCCGGGTACAAGCGCCGGATGCGCGCCGCGCTCGGCGAGATCGGCTCGCCCGCGGTGCCCGGGGTGATCTGGCACGGCGGGCAGCCGCGCGCGCAGGCGATGCGCCTGGCCGCCGCCGCCGACATCGGGCTGTCGTGGCGCCATCCCGAGCTTGACGCCTCGCTCGAGCTGTCCACGAAGGTGCTGGAATTCGGCCAGCTTGGCCTGCCGGTCATCCTGAACCGGACGCCGATGCACGAGGCGCTGCTCGGCCCCGACTACCCGCTGTTCGCCGCGAGCGTTGACGACGTGGCGGACGTCGCGGCGGCCGCCCTCGACCCCGCGGTGTTCGCGCTCGCGGCGGCGCGGACCTCGGCCGCGGCACGGGAGTTCACGCTTGAGGCGGCCGCGGGGCGGCTGCGCGGCTACCTGTCCCGTGCCGTGTCGCCTGCCCCCGCCGCCGCCGCCGACCCCGCGCGGCCGCCGCTGCGCGTGGTGATCGCCGGGCACGACCTGAAGTTCTTCACCCCGCTGATCGACTACTTCCGGCGGCAGCCGGACCTGGAGGTCCGGATCGACCAGTGGGTGACGCTCGGCGAGCACGACGAGGCGGTCTCGGCGGAACTCGCCGACTGGGCGGACGTGGTGATCTGCGAGTGGTGCTGCCCGAACGCCGTCTGGTACAGCCGCCACAAGCGCCGGGGGGCGCGGCTGCTCGTGCACCTGCACCGGTTCGAGCTGTACTCGCACTACCCGGGCGAGGTGCGGATCGGGAACGTGGACCAGGTGATCTGCGTCAGCGACCACTACGCGCGGCTGACCCGCGAGCACACCGGCTGGCCCGCGTCCAAGGTCGTCACGGTCCCGAACCCCCTCGACGTGTCCCAGCTGGACCGCGTCAAGCTGGACGGCGCCTGGCATCACCTCGGGATGATCAGCATCGATTCGTCTCGCAAGCGGCTCGACCTGGCGCTCGACGTGCTCGAGGAACTCCGCAGGGACGACGACAGGTACCTGCTCTACGTGAAGTCCCGCATGCCCTGGGAGCACTGGTGGGTCTGGCAGATCCCGGCCGAACGCGAGCACTACTCCGCCGCGCTGCGCCGGGTGCAGCGGTCGCCGCTGCTGCGCGACGCCGTGGTCTTCGACGACGCCGGGCCTGACGTGGCCGCGTGGCTGCGCCGCGTCGGGTTCGTGCTGTCGACGAGCGACGACGAGTCGTTCCACGTCGCCCCGGCCGAGGGCATGGCGTCCGGCGCGGTGCCGGTGATCCGGCACTGGCCGGGCGCGGAGACGATCTACGACCGGCGCTGGATCAGGGAGACGCCGGCGCAGCTGGCCTCGCTCATCGCCTCGCTGGCCGATCCTGGCGCGTGGCGGTCGGCCGGGCAGGCCGCGCGCGAGCAGGCGGCGGCCTTCGAGCTCGACGCGGTGTGCCGGAGCTGGCACCGGCTGCTCACCGCCGACCTGGCGCCAGGTGCGCCCGGGCAGGCCTACCAGCTCCTGGGCTCCGGCTGACAGGCCGGCTGGCCTGTGCCAACGGGAAAAGCGATGTACTTCACGCTCGCGGTCAGCACCACGACGGCGGCGGGATGCGCGGCGCTGACCGACAGGGCGCGGATCGCCGATCCGGCGCTGCTGCCGGTTCCCGGGCCGGCGGCGGTGGTCTGGCGGTCGGCGGACGGCCGGGCCGCGATGCTCCGCTGGGGCGGATCAGGCGTGCCGGCCACCTCGCACGCCGGGACCATCGGGGTGGGCGCGGCGACGCCGGGCAGCGGCCGCGCGCCGATCTGCGCCAGGACGTCGGTCACGCGGGTCGACCCGGTGTACACCGCGGAGGTGCCAGGCGGCGTGATCGTCTCCGACCGGGCCACCTGGGCGGCCTGGACGGCGGGCCGGATCGGCGACCACGATCCGCTCCATCTGTGCGCGATGCTCAACCCCGGCTTCCCGCTCGGCACGGTCACGCCCTTCACCGGCGTGTCGGCCCTCCCGCCGTCGACCATGCTCTACGTCCTGTCCGGAATCCCCACGACCACCGACAGCCCGGGCAGACCCGACGCGAACGGTGCCGGCGCGCTGCCCGGCGACGTCGCCGCGGCCCTGGTCGCGGCGGTCGCGCCGCTGCGCGAAGCCGGGGCCGCCTCCCCCGTCGAACTCAGCCTGACCGGCGGCAAGGACAGCCGCCTGGTCGCCGCCGCCCTGGTCGCGGCAGGGGTCGCGGTGCGCGCCAGGACGTACGGGTTCCCCGGTCACCCGGACGTCGTGCTCGCGGCCGAGATCGCCGGCAGGCTCGGCATCGAGCACACGGTCACCGAGCCGGCCACCCCCGGCCAGCAGACCGACGTGGCCGGCCGGATCCGCGCCGCGGTGCTGGTCGGCGACGGGATGCTGTCCGCCTTCGAGAACGTGGGCCGGCCGGACCCGGTCCCCTCGGCCGAGGTCACCGCGGGCGGGCACGGCGGGGAACTGCTGCGCGGCGGCTACGCCGAGGCCGCGGTCGGGGCGCTCGGGGCGCCCGGGGCGCCCGGGGCGCCCGTGCGGCGGG
>NZ_JASIAL010000467.1:0-2680 GCF_030042015.1 Trebonia sp.
GTTGTCGGCGGCGGTTCCGCGGGCATGGCCGCGGCCATGCAGGCGCGGGAACTGGGCGCCCACGTCACCCTGCTCGAAGCCGACGAGGTCGGCGGGACCACGATGAACCGCGGCCCGGCCCCGGTGCGCACGCTCGCCCGCGCGGCCCGGCTGGCCAGGGACTGGTCGTCCTGGGAGACGTTCGGCCTGCGGGGTCCCTCGCCCGTGCCTGACCTGCCCGCGATCCTGGCCAGGAGCGCCGAGGTGGCGCGCTACGCGCGGGACGCCAAGCAACTGGCTGCCTACCTGCGCCGCAGCGAGGTCGACCTGGCCGAACACACCGGCCCCGTCTCGTTCGCAGACCCCTACACGCTCAAGGCCGCCGACGGCCGCACCTGGGCCGGCGACCGCATCGTGGTGGCCGTCGGCGGCTACGCCGCGCCGCTGCCCGTCCCCGGCGCCGAACTGGCGCTCACCTACAACGACATCCCGTCCCTGACTCACCTGCCCGCCGACGCCGCGGTCGTCGGCGGGGCCGACACCGGCTGCCAGATCGCCTCGATCCTCGACGACTTCGGGGTCAAGGTCACCCTCTTCGAGGCGGGCGCCTCGCTGATCGCCTCCGCGGACCCCGCCGTCAGCGCGGGCCTGGCCAGCGCGTTCCAGGCACGGGGCATCACCGTGTCGACGAACACCCGGGTCAGCGAGCTCGCATCGCGCGGCGGGCAGGTCACCGTTCGCTACGCCCGCGCGGGCGCCGAGTCCAGCGCGGCGTTCGACGCCGTGTTCACGGCGATCGGCTGGCCGGCGAACACGGCCGCGCTCGCGCTCGACAAGGCCGGCGTGCAGGCCAGCCGGTCGGCCATCCCGGTCGACCAGTACCTGCGCACCAACGTGCCGCACATCTACGCCGCGGGCGACGTCAACGGCCACGCCAAGCTCGTGCAGTTCGCCAGGGCCGATGGCCGGATCGCCGCGCACAACGCGATCGCCGGCCCGCGGCAGCGGGCCAGCTACGCCATCGTCCCGTCCGCCAGCTTCACCGACCCCGAATACGGCCAGGTAGGCCTCACCGAGCCGGCCGCGGCCCGCGAGCACGACATCGTGGCCGCCACCGCCGAATACCACAACCTGCTCCGCCCGGTCGCCGACGGCCGCACGGACGGCTTCTGCAAGCTGATCGCCGACCGCCGCGACCACACGATCCTCGGCGGTCACGTCCTGGGCTGCTACTCCGCGGAGATCATCCAGGTGATCGCCACCGCCATGACCGCCAGCATGGCCGTGGAGCAGGTGGCCGTGATCCCGTTCGCGTTCCCCACGTTCACCGAGGCGGTCGGCATGGCGGCCCAGATGATCTGCCGCGAGCTCCGCGTCGGGCAGTTCCCGCAGGTCTGGAGCACCCTGGGACCCGTCAAGTAGTCACCAGGCGAAATCCAGGCCAAGGTCGAGCGCCCGGCTGGAGTGGGTGAGCGCCCCGACCGCCAGGTAGTCCACGCCGGTGGCGGCCACCTCCCTGGCGGCCGCCAGCCGCAGGCCCCCGCTGGCCTCCAGGCGCACTCCCGGATAGCGCCGGGCCTCGGCCACCGCGGCCCGCATGATCTCGACGGGCATGTTGTCGAGCAGCAGGAACCGCGCGCCCGCCGCCAGGGACTCCCCGACCTGGTCCAGGGTGTCGCACTCCACCTCAAGCGGCAGCCCGGGCGAGGCCAGCCGCACCGCCTCGATCGCCTTCGCCACCCCGCCCGCCGCGGCCACGTGGTTGTCCTTGATCAGCGCCGCGTCGCCCAGCCCCATCCGGTGGTTCTGGCCCCCGCCGCACCGCACGGCGTACTTCTCCAGCTGACGCAGCCCCGGCAGGGTCTTGCGGGTGTCCCTGATCACCGCGCCGGTCCCCGCGACCGCGTCCGCCCAGGCCCGGGTCGTGGTCGCGATCCCGGACAGGTGGGTGAGGAAGTTCAGCATGGTCCGCTCCGCGCCGAGCACCGCGGTGGCCGGGCCGCTGACCCGCAGCACCGGCTCGCCCGGCCCGACGCGCGAGCCGTCGGCCCGCAGCGCCGTGCTCGCGACGCCCCCGACAGCGTCCAGCACCGCGCAGGCGACGGGCAGGCCGGCCAGCACGCCCTGCTCGCGCGCCACGACCTGCGCGCGCAGCGGCGCGTCCCCTGCGGTCGCCGCGCTTGTGAGGTCCGGCCCGTACCTGAAGTCCTCGTCGAGCGCGGTCCGCACGGCTCGTTCGGCGTCCCGGATGTCCAGGCCCGCGGCCCGCAGCGCGGCGAGCGTCGCCGGGGTCAGCGCCCGCGGGGTCAGCGCCCGCGGGGTCACGACGCGCCCCCGGTCACGCGCAGCCGCCGCCCGTCCCAGCGCGCCAGCGTGTGCCACGGCCGCGCCGCGGCCCCCGGCGCGTCCCGCCGCCGGTGGCAGCCACGGCTTTCCGCCCGCGCCAGCGCCGCCGCCGCGATCAGCGCCGAGGCGGCATGCAGGTTCGTCGCTTCGACGGTGGCAAGGTCAAGATCACCATCCCTATCCCGAACGATCCCCCCCGACTCCCGCCGCGCACCCTCCGTCCGGTCGAGCGTGCGGACCAGCCGGGTGAGTCCCTCGCGGTCCCGCAGCACGCCGGCGTCCCGGGACATGGCTGCCGCCAGCGCGGGCCGCCCGGCGGGGCTGACCCCGCCCCCGGCGGGCGGCATCCCCAGCC
>NZ_JASIAL010000468.1:0-15908 GCF_030042015.1 Trebonia sp.
CGCCGTGGCGGTTGCCTACCAGGAGGTCATCAGCCGCCTCGGCTGGCTCAAGGCGAGCCGTAACCTGGGCATCGCGGGGCCTGACGGGCACCAGCCGACCGTGCTCGAGCTCAAGCGCGCGGCGCGCGAGTACGGCTGGTCGGTCATCACGCTCACGGCGCGATGAGCCTGTCGCGCCGAGCGCGCAAGCCGGTTGACCTTCCCTGATCAGTGAGCGCTCGGCTGCGTGCCGCCAACCGCCGCCTTGCCACTCGCGACTCTCTCCGCCCCACCGGTCCCACCACCCCTTGCCGCGCCCCATCCGTGATTGGCGCAGGGGGCCCCACCACCAATAGGACTGGCGCTGGGGGCCCCACCGCCAATCCCCGCGGTTCGGGCCGAGCCGGTTGCACAGGGACCTTCGTCCCGGCGACAGGGACCGGTTCGCCCGTACCGTCACAGGCCATACCGGGCTGAACTGGAGTCGTGAACGTTCGTCCTACCATCAGCGACCTCGCCCTGAACGCCGGCAAGAAGGCCCGGCTGTTCCGGATTCTGTTCCAGCACGGGCTGTGCAACGGCACAGGCCTCTTCCTCCCGTACGACCAGGGCCTCGAGCACGGGCCGCGTGACTTCTTCGCCAACCCGGACGCCACCGACCCCGGCTACATCGCCAGGCTCGCCGTCGAGGGCGGCTTCAACGGCGTCGTCTTGCACGTCGGCCTGGCCGAGAAGTTCTGCTGGGACTTCGCAGGCGAGGTCCCGCTGATCCTCAAGCTAAACGGCAAGACCGAGATACCGTCGGACGCCGAGGCGCTGTCCCCGGTGACCGCCACCGTCGCGGACGCGGTGCGGCTGGGCGCCGTCGCGGTCGGCTACACGCTCTACGTCGGGTCTCCCGCGCAGGCGGCGGACATCGGCCAGTACCTGCGGATCCGCGAGGACGCGAGCAGGCTCGGCATGCCGCTGATCGTGTGGGCCTACCCGCGGGGCGCGGCGATCGAGGCCAAGGGCGGGAAGGACTCCTTCTACGCGGTGGACTACGCGGCCCGGGTCGCCAGCGAACTGGGCGCCGACATGGTGAAGGTGAACTTCCCGCACCCGGAGAAGCGGTCCGGCGTCCCCGCCGCCTACGACACGGACTTCTCCGCCCAGCAGGCCATGGACGCGGTGGTCCGGTCGGCCAACCGGACGCTCGTGCTGGTCTCGGGGGGTGAGCGCGCCGGGGACGACGCCATGCTCGAAAAGGCCAGGCAGTCCGCCGAAGCGGGCGCGACCGGGCTGATCTTCGGCCGCAACGTCTGGCAGCGCGGGCACGACGAGTCACTGAAGCTCGTCACCAAGCTCCAGGAAATCCTGGTCAAGTACCCCGGACAGAGCATCGAGAGCTTCGCCAGTCGGCACGGTTCGTTCGGGGAAAAGATGTTTTTGTCCAGCTGAGAAAGGATCAGCGATGGTCACAAGGGTAGGAATCAACGGATTCGGCCGGGTCGGGCGGGCGTTCACGCGCTACGCGCTGCAGCGCACCGACCTGGAGGTCGTCGCGGTCAACGACATCACCGACGCCGCCACGCTCGCGCACCTGCTGCAGTTCGACTCCACCTACGGGCGGCTGCGCCGGGTGATCGGGCACAGCGCCGGCGCGATCAGCATCGACGGGCGCGACATTCCTGTGCTCGCGTCGCGCGACCCCGCGGACATCGACTGGGGTAGGTTCGGCGCGGACGTCGTGATCGAGTCGACCGGCAAGTTCCGTACCCGGGACCAGGCGGCCGTGCACCTCAAGGGCGGCGCGAAGAAGGTTCTCATCTCCGCGCCGGCCAAGGGCGCCGTGGACGCGACCATCGTGATGGGCGTCAACGACGACATCTACGATCCCGTGCGCCACGAGGTGATCTCCAACGCCTCGTGCACCACGAACTGCGTGGCGCCGATGGCGAAGGTGCTGCACGACGCGTTCGGGATCGAGCGCGGGTTCATGACCACCGTGCACGCCTACACGGGCGACCAGATGCTGCTCGACGCGCCGCACAAGGACCTGCGGCGCGCCCGGTCGGCGGCGGTCAACATCGTGCCGACGACCACCGGCGCGGCGCGGGCGACCGGTGAGGTGATCCCCGCCCTGCAGGGCCGCCTCGACGGCGTGGCGGTCCGGGTGCCGGTCGAGGACGGGTCGCTGACCGACCTCGCGGTCGTGCTCGAGGCCGCGGTGACCGCCGACGAGGTGAACGAGGCGTTCCGCCGGGCCGCGTACGGGCGGCTGGCCGGGGTGCTGCGGTACGCCGCGTTGCCCCTGGTGTCGCGGGACGTCATCGGGGACACCGCATCGTGCGTGTTCGACTCGGAACTGACGGCGGCGTCGGGGCACCTGGTCAAGGTGTTCGGCTGGTACGACAACGAGTGCGGCTACTCGTGCCGCCTGGCCGACCTGGCCGCGCTCGTGGGCGGCAGGCTCTGAGGCCTCGGCGTTCCGGCGTTCCGGCGTGCGGCCGGCCCGCCGGCGCGACGTTAGCGGACGTCGCGCGGGCGGAACTGCACGCTGATCCGCGGGCCTGCCGAGTGCGCCGACTTGGGGACGGCGTGCTCCCAGGTCCGCTGACAGCTGCCGCCCATGACGAGCAGGTCGCCGTGCCCGAGGTTGTAGCGCAGCGTCCCGGTGCCGTTCCCGGTGCGGGCGCCGTTCCTGGTGCTCGCGCGCGGCCGCAGCAGGAACGGCCGCGCCGTGCCGAGTGACAGGATGGCGACCATCGTGTCCTCACTGCTGCCGCGGCCGATCGTGTCGCCGTGCCAGGCCACGCTGTCCTGGCCGTCCCGGTACAGGCACAGCCCCGCGGTGCGGAACGGCTCGCCGAGCTCCGCCCGGTAGTGCCCGGTCAGCGCGTCGCGGCAGGCGTCAAGCGCCGGGTCGGGAAGCTGCTCGTCCTCCCGGTAGAAGCAGAGCAGCCGGGGCACGTCCACGGTCCGCTCGTACATGTGCCTGCGCTCCGCCCGCCACGGCACCCGCTCCGCCAGCCGGCCGAACAGCGCGCCGGACCCCGCGAGCCACCCGCGCTGCACGTCCACCCAGGCGCCGTACGCCAGCGGGATCCGCTGCGGCCGCAGCGCCCCCGGCGCCGGCTCGTCGCACAGGTCCAGCAGCGATTCCTGGACGGGCGTCTCCCGGACGGGCGTCTCCCGGACGGGTGTTTCCCGGACCGGCAGGCTCATGCGAACAGGCTACCCCACCCCTCACGTTTTTTAAAATATGCGTTCGATCAGATGCGGCAGGCCCGGCAGCCGAGCCCGTGCTACCCCCGCCCCGGGCCTCGCCTCCGCCCCGGTCGGCGGTGCGCCGCTACGGGGGTGTGCCGTCATTGGCGGCGGGGTCCCCGCCACCAAAATAGGCTTGGCGTTGTGGGCCCCGCCGCCAGTCCGGATCACGCTCGGGCGCCGGGCGGCGCATCCTTGACCGCGGTCAGGTAGGCGAGTGCCATGCGCTCCCGCCCGGTGCCCGATTCCACGAGCGGCCGCAGGTGCCCGGCGAACTCGGCGGCTTCCCGCGGGCTGAGCGCCGCGTCGATCGCCGCGCCGAACGTTGGTATGAGCGGGTTGCCTGAGGTGCTCAGGAACTGCTCCCAGCGGGCCGGTTCCTTGTGGTTTTTCACGCTGACCCGCAGTTCGAGGTTGACCTCGGCGAAGCCGGCCTCCAGCGCGTGGCGGACGAGGTCGCGCTCGTCGAAGTCCCCCATAGGGTCCTTGCCGCGCGGCTGGATGGACTCATACAGCGCCTCGACCTTGTCCGCCAGCGCCCTGACAGGGGTGACGTCGTAGCCGGCGAAGAAATCAGGATCGAGGGGGGACATCGCCGCGTTGATCGGCTCGAACAGGCTCGCCCGCCCGGCCGGCTTGAGCACCCGGTAGAACTCGCGCAGCGCCGCCGCCTTGTCCGCCACGTAGATCAGCACCGACCTGGTGGTTACGACGTCCACTGACTCATCGGCCACGCTGGCCAGCGCATCGGCAGGAGCAAGGACAAAGCGGCACCGGTCAAGCAACCCCTCCGCGGTCGCGGCCTGCCGACAGTGGTCGAGCAGGTCCTGCGAGATGTCGGAGAAGATCACCCGTCCTGAGGAGCCGAGCCGTTCCAGCGCGCCGAACGCGATGAGGCCGTCGCCCGTTCCGATGTCGAGGAGCGTGTCGCCGGGGCCCAACTGGGCCTTGTCGAGCACGGTGTCGCGCACCGGGTACAGGAACGTGCGCAGCTGCTTCTCACGGCTGGCGGCGTCGCCGCCGAACCGCACATTCAGCAGCCACTGGTGCCACCGGTCAGGGCCGTCTGCCATACCTGGCCATTCTGCCCGCCTCGTCGGCGGTCAGCCAGGGGTGGCGGTCATCTCGCATCCAAAGCCCGCACGCTGACATGCGTGTGACAGCCCATCCGCATATACGCGAGGGCTCGTCACGCACGCGCCAGCAAAAGTTATCGATTTGAGATGTGGCCGACCGTATTCGTGCCAGATATGCCCCGGGTTGCAGGCAAAGGGATTGCGCACGAAATAAGCGCAACGGCGTCACGCTAATGGAAAGCGGTGGCGGGCGTTTGCGCTGCACGTCGGCCCGCCACCGCTCGTCAGACGGCGCGGACCTGCGCGGCCTGCGGACCCTTCGGCCCCTGGGTCACGTTGTACTCGACCTTCTGGTTTTCTTCGAGCGTCCGATACCCGGTCGACTCGATCGCGGAGAAGTGGACGAAGACGTCCGCGCTGCCGTCATCGGGGGCAATGAAACCAAAGCCCTTGTCCGCGTTGAACCACTTTACGGTCCCCTGAGCCATTTTGCTATGCGTCCTTCGAGATGAGCTTGAGATCCGTGCACTTCGCGCGGATCACATGCGGGATACCTTACCGCCGTACGTGACTGTTCGCTGACCGGTAAATCGCCCGCTACTTGAAAGACGGACATATTCACGATCACAAAGTCCGGCAACCGCTGAAGCCAATCTACCGCATCCCGCGGCATGAATCGGCATGCTCACAGGGGAAAAGTTGGCTCGCTGCCAAAGATGCGGAGCAGGAGATATGTCAGAAATGCCTTCCCTGCCCCGGGTTCCGCCGCTTCCCCGGCGCGGTCCGGCTGCCGGAATATCCCGAACGCCCGGTTGATCCTCCCCGGCTTCCCCCCTGCCATCCCGGCCTGCTTGCATCCTGGGCTCCTCCCTGGCTGCCACCCTGGCTCGCCGGGCGGCCCTGGCCCCGCGACGCGCGACCCCCGGTTGCCCGCTCGCCGCGCTGGTCGTGGGGCCGGTCGTAGGACTGCTCGCCGCGCCGGTCGTAGGACTGCTCGTAGGGCCGCCAGTCGCCGCGCTCGCGGTCGCGCTCGCGACCGCCGTCACGGTCAGCGCGGTCGAACCGCGCGGGACGGCCGAGCTGAGAGGGACGGTCGAACCGCGCAGGACGGTCCAATCGCGCGGGCCGGTCGAACTGCACGGGACGGTCGCCCCACGCCCGCTCGTCACGCCTGGTTCGCTCGCGGTCGCTGAAGCCGTCCCGGCGCCCAGAGCGCTCGCCTTCGCGGAAGCCCTCAGGCCGCCCAGACCGCTCGCGCCGGTCGGGCCGGTCGAACCGGTCGAACCGATCCTGCCGTCCCCGGTCCGACTGAGCAGGGCGATCTTCCCGCACAGGACGCTCCGCACCCGCCGCCTCGGCGGGCCGGTCAGCGTCTGCGCGACGCCGCCTGCTCGATCGCGGCTGGTCCGCACCGGCCCGGTCCGCCGCCCGGGGCCCGCGGCGCCGCGGCTTGCCCGCGTCTGCCCTGCCTGCGCCCGGTTGGCCGGAAAGCCGCCTCGCGGGCTTGATCAGGTCGGTCACGGGCGTGACCAGCGTCACCTTGGGGACCGGCGGGCCGGCGATCTCGCGCAGCACGTCCGAATCCGGCTCTGCCGCGGCCTGGTGCGGCGTCACGCCAGCCTGGCGCATGAGGTTGCGCACCTCGCGGGCCTGCGCCGCCGTTTGCATCGTGACCACGACCCCGTCAGCGCCGCCCCGCGCGGTCCGGCCCGAGCGGTGCACGTACGCCTTGTGCTCGGCAGGCGGGTCGGCATGGATCACCAGGTCGATGCCAGCCACGTGGATGCCGCGCGCCGCGATGTCGGTGGCCACCATGACCCGCACCGCGCCAGTCCCGAATGCCGCCAGGTTCCGCGACCGGGCTCCCTGGGCGAGGTTGCCGTGCAGTTCGGCCGCGGGAATGCCGACGGCGGTAAGGTGGCGGGCCAGCCGCTGCGCGCCATGCTTGGTGCGGGTGAAGACCAGCGACCGCTTGTCGCCGCCTGCCAGTGCCGCGACCACCTCCAGCCGATGGGCCGGGTCGATGGTGATCACGTGGTGCTCGATCTCGGCAGGAGGGGTGATCTCGTCCACCGAGTGCTGCGCCGGGTCGGTGAGGAAGCGCCGGGCCAGCACGTCGATCGCGGTGTCCAGGGTCGCGGAGAACAGCAGCCGCTGCCCGCCGGACGGCGTGGCCTCGAGCATCCGCCGGACAATCGGCAGGAACCCGAGGTCGGCCATCTGATCCGCCTCGTCGATCACGGTCATCTCGACGTCGCCGAGGTCGCAGTGGCCCTGCCCGATCAGGTCGGCGAGCCGGCCAGGGCAGGCGACAAGCACGTCGGTCCTGCGCTGCAACGCCGTTATCTGCGGACGGTACGAGACGCCGCCGTAGACGGTCCCGACCCGCAGCCCCATCACGTGGGCGAGCGGCGTCAGCACGGCCTGCACCTGGGTCGCCAGCTCGCGCGTGGGCACGAGGACCAGCCCGCGCGGGCGATGGGCGGTGGTTTCGCCGCCTGCCAGCCGGGCCGCCATCGGCAGTGCGAAGCCGAGCGTCTTGCCTGAGCCGGTCTTCGCCCGGCCCAGGATGTCGCGGCCGGCCAGCGCGTCGGGCAGCGCCGCGGCCTGGATGGGGAATGGCACGGTGATGCCGTCGGCGTCAAGCACGGAGACCAGCGGCGCGGGCACTCCGAGGGATGCGAAGGTGACCTCGCGGGCGAGCACGGCAGATTTCTCTGCGGGCATGGCAGTCAAGGAAATCGTCTCCAGGGACTCAGGTGGTCGCGTTGACTCCGATAGTCACGTTGTCTAGAGCGCCACGTCCGTGGAAACCGATCCGCTCACCGAGCGACACACGCAGCAGACAGTCTACGTCACCTTTTGACCGGCTGCGCGCGCCGGTGGCTGGGGTGGCGCAGCGGGCGGACCGGCGCGAGGTGCACCAGGGAGTTGTAAGTGATCACCGCGATCGCCAGGTGCATCGTGAACAGGAACGCGACGGCCTTGGCCGGCTGGTGCTGGACCACCAGGATGTACACGTCGGGCAGCCAGAGCACCAGCGTGACGAGCACGGCCATTCGCACGAACAGCCACCGCGGCGCGGACGTGATCCTGGTCGTGACCGGCCACGCGGCGCAGGCGACGAGCACCCCGATGACGGTCAGCTTTCCGTAGTCGGAGAACTGGAAGTGCGGGTAGCCCTTGATGCCGGGGAAGATGGCCTGGGCGATGACGACGAGCAGGGCGTCGGCAAGCAGTGAGCCACCGAGCGACACGACCGTCGCGAGCGCCACGCGCCCGGCGGACGGCTGCTGGTGGCTCGGAGCGAAGTCCAGGCGTACGAGCGACATGGCCTTCTGCAGCATGGGCAACAGAGTATTGGCCAGCGGATCGCCAAGGGTTTCGCGTTGCTAGGGATTCCCTCTGACTTCGGTATCAGATCCATCGCAACAATACTGGAACTTGCTGGAATACGCCGGACTCTGCTAAGGTCTCGCCTGTGACAGAGACCGTCGAGGCGCTCGAGCGCCGTATCGACCGGCTGCGGGTCGCCGTGCGCGAGGCGGTCCTGGCCGGCGACAAAGCGCGCGCACAGACGCTTCGGGTCGACCTGAGGCGAGCCGAACAGGACTGGGAGGCCGCGCTCGCCGCGGCGGAAGCGGGGGAAGCGGGGGGAGCGGCGGAAGCGGGGGAGGCGGCGGAAGGGGCCGCGGCCGCGGGAAAGCCGGGAGCAGCGGACAACGGGGGAATGGGCGGAGAACGCGACGGCACGGGCCACGCCGCCGCGACGCCCGCCCAGACCGGGCCGCTGCTCCCGCTCCGCGAACAGGTGTATGAGGCGCTCAGCCTCCTGCAGGTCCCGGCCGCCCCGAAGCTCATCGCCACCGTGCACGAGGCGTTCTTCGCGACCACCTTCCCGACGAGCCGGGTGACCAGCCTGCGTAGGGACGAGGAGCGCTCGTTCCGCAGCGCCCCGTTCGCCCGCCCCTACTACATCTGCGCCGCCCTGGCCGCCGACTTCCTCAGCCCGTCCCGCGGCCTGCTCGCCGTCTCCACCTGGCCGATGGAGCGGCGTGTCATCGGATCGCTCTCCCCGCGCGTCGATTTCCTTGAGGCGGCCATCCGGGTCGCCGAGGCTATCGAGCGGATCCCCGCTCCGGTTCCGGCGGCCCGCCGGCTGCTGTGGCGCTTCGCCGTCAGCATCCCTGGCGCGGCGGCGGACCCCCGTCACATCCGGCCGGAGGCGGTACGGGAGGCGGCGGAGGCAGAACAAAACGTGCACAAAGACGCTGACAGCAGGACGCGCAGGGACGCGGCGAAGCGGGCACGCCAGCAGCTCACCGACGCGGAGCAGCTGTTCGGGTCCAGGACGTTCGAGCCGGCCGGCCGGACCGCCGGCAAGGCCGCCGGGGGAGCCAGGGAAGCGGCCGGCGAGGAGGCCTAGGTTGGACCCGACAGAAGCGCGGCTGGCGAAGTTGCGCGGCAGCGTCATGCCGCGCCGCCATGACGCCCGCACGATCTCCGCGCTGGCGGCCAACCCAGGGTGCGGCAGGCGCGCGCTGATGGACGCGGCCGGCGTCGACAAGCAGAAGCTGGCGGCGTATGCGGGCTACCCGGCTCCGTTCGGCCAGTCGCAGTTCGCCATCGCCCGCGGCAACGCGTTCGAGGCGCAGGTCAAGGAGAACGGCGCCGCGCAGCTGCTCAGCCTGCTGCGGGAGCACCTCAGCCTCGACGTGGCGGAGGCCTGCTACACCGACCTGGGCGACGTCGGGGGCAACGAGGCCAGCGAGGTCCGGCACGTTCGGACGAGACAGCTGCTCGCCACCGTGGACGAGAACCTGGGCACGATGTTCGACCATCCGCTGCTGCGGCTGCGCGTCGGCGGCAGGCACGCCTACCTGGAACCCGACCTGATCGCGTTCCAGCTGCACGGCACGTTCAGCATCATCGAGATCAAGAGCTTCGCCGTGATCGACGACCAGGCCGATCCGGTCAAGGTCGCGGCCGCCGCGACCCAGTCCGCGGTCTACGTGCTCGCCCTGCGCGATCTCCTCGGCAGCGAGAACAAGGTCCGCGACGAGACGATCCTGGTCTGTCCGGAGAACTTCTCCAACAAGCCCGTGGCCACGAGCATCGACGTCCGCAAGCAGCTCACTGTCATCAAGCGCCAGCTCGCGAGGATCGCCCGCATCGAGGACCTGCTCAGCTCCTGCCCGGAAGACCTGACCGTCGACCTGGAGCCGGACGAGAACGGGATCCCCAGGCGCTCCCCGGCAGCGGTCGAGGGCGCGATCCGCCAGATAGCCGCGAACTACGCTCCCGAATGCCTGAGCACCTGCGAACTCTGCTACCTGTGCCGGGAGGAGGCGCAGGGCAGCACCGGCGCGCTCGGCAAGCAGGTGCGGGAGGAACTCGGCGGCATCGAGCAGGTCACGACCGTCCTCGGCCTGGCGCGCGGCGCCGCCCCGCCGCCGGACAGGGAAGAGGTCGCCGCGGTGCTCGCGAAGGCGGCCGGGCTCAGGGAAGAGCTGCTATGACCCTGCTGACCGCACTGGCCCGCGCGCTCGCCGCCGAAGCAGGACGCGCCCAGCCGATCCGCACCGTCCGGCACGTCCACCTTTCCGGCCGTCCGCTGGTCTTCATCCCGCTCCAGCTGGCGGGGGAGGCGTGCGCCCCGCTCGCCGCGATCGCGGGCGACGATCGCGACAAGCCGCGCATGCTGACCGTGTACGAGCCACGGGACCGGACCCAGCGCTTCGACTTCGCCGCCGACCTCGCGGAGGTCGTGCTCGGCTATATCGACGGCTACACGACGGAAGATCCCGGATCCGAGGCCCCGTACCCCGACGCCCCGCAGCTCCTGGTGCCGAACAACGGCGGCATCACCTTCACCCGCCTGCTCAGCCGCTCCACCAGGTTCCGGCGGACCGAGGGCGAGTACGCGGTCAGGCAATCGGTTCCGCTGCTGGGCCGGTGGCTTAATTTTTACTCGGAACGATCCGAGGCTCCTGCCTCGGCTCTCCTGCTGTCCATGACGGCGGTCCTGGCCGACCACTGGGCGAGCGGTCAGTCGGCGACTGAAGACGCCAACCTGGCCGCGCTGCTCGGCTGGATCGATCCGCCGGAAGGCATGACCGGCGCGGCGGCGGCCCGTGCCGCGGAGGACCCGGTGCGCTGCCCGCCGGCCGGGCCGGCGACCGACCCGACCTTCGACAACGAGGTGCTCGCCGCGCGGATCGGCGCGATCCGCGCGGCCAAGGCGCGCGGAGACGGGGCCGCGCTGCAGCGCGCGCAGCTGGCGCTGGAGACCGTGCTGAAGACCCAGCTCGAGCCCACCTGGGAGCTGATGTGGCGGGCGGTTGACCTGCTGCGCGCGCTGCCCGCGGGCGGCCATGTCGAAGACCGCTGGCAGGCCGACCGGCGGGCGTTCACCGGGCACGTGAACTGGCTCAGGCAGGGGAACCCGCCGGCGCCGCGCAAAGACAGCGCGGTCGCCGCGGCCGGCAAGCTGGCCCGGATGGAACGCGACCAGCAGCGGCTGGCGGTGCAGCGGGCCTATGACGACCCCTTGGTGATGGCCGAGTACCGGCTGACCAGCGATGCGTTCGCCGGCATCGTGGTGGACGCGCAGCCGGACCGGCTCGACACCAGCGGCAAGCGCGCCAAGCTCCGGCCGTGGATCACGGTGGACACATCCGATGAGGTAATCGCCGGGCCGGGCACGGAGTTCGCCTCGCCGGGCCGCCCGGGCCAGCAGGCGCATGTCATCAGCGTCGCGCCGGACGGCGAGCGCACCCGGGTGATCCTCGAGCTGCAGAACGGCATGGGCCGGTCGCTGACCCCGCTGCCCGGAAGCGTGCCCGCGGCCGGCGAGGCGGTCACCTACACCACGCTCACCGACGATTTCCAGCGCGGCCCGACGTTCCCGCAGATCGCGGACACGCCGTGGACCCACGGCGGCCCGCCGCCTCAGTATCTGGGCGGCGCCGATGAGGACGCGACGGAGGAGTGGTCATGAGCCGGCCCGAGGAACTGGCCAGGCTGGCCACCGAGCTCGTGCTCGCCGACCTGGCGACGGCCGAGCGCGGCGTCGTGGTGGACTCCCCGCCGGGGGCCGGCAAGTCCACGCTGGTGGTCCGCGCCGCCGCCGAGCTCGCCGCGGCGGGGGAGCGGGTCATGATCGCCGGCCAGACCAACGAGCAGGTCGACGACCTCGTCGACCGCCTCGCCGGCTCCCGCCCCGGCCTGCCGGTCGGGCGGCTGAGCGCGCACGGGTACACGCCCACGGCACGGGTGTCGCGCCACGATAACGTCCGCGCCGAGACGGCCGTGTCCGACCTCGCCGACGCCGCCGTGGTGCTCGCCACCGCGGCCAAGTGGGCGACGGTGACCGAGGCCGCGCCCTGGCCCTGGGCGGTGGTCGACGAGGCGTACCAGATGCGCTCGGACCTGCTGCTGCGCGTGGCCGGGCTGTTCGAGAAGGCGCTGTTCGTCGGCGACCCCGGTCAGCTCGACCCGTTCTCCACCGTGGAGACCGAACGCTGGACGGGCCTGTCCTGGGACCCGATGTCCAGCGCGGTCGCGGTGCTGCTCAACCACAACCCGCAGCTCCCCGTGCACACCCTGCCGGTGTCCTGGCGCCTCCCGGCGTCCGCCGCCCCGGTGGTGTCGGAAGCGTTCTACCCGTTCACCGGCTTCACGTCGGCCACGACGCGGGAGGAACGGAGGCTGGGATTCGCCACGCGTCCGTTCGGGATCAATGCTCTTGACCGTGCCCTGGAAACGGCGGCCGAGTCGGGGTGGGCGCTGTACGAGCTGCCTGCCCGGCACACCCTGCGGACCGACCGGGAGGCGGTGGCCGCCTGCGCCGCGCTGGCCGCGCGGCTGCTGCAGCGGGGCGCGATCGCGTACTCGGAAGCGGCGCCCGCGGGCGCCGCCGTGACCGGGCCGCGGATCGCGGTGGGCACCGCGCACCGCGACCAGGCGGCCGCGGTGCGCGGTGCGCTGGCCTCCGAGTACGGCGTGACCGGCGTGGTCGCCGACACCGCGAACAGCCTGCAGGGCAGGGAGTTCGACGTGGTGATCGTGCTGCACCCGCTGTCCGGCCGCCGCGACGCGACCGCCTTCCACCTGGAGGCGGGCCGCCTGTGCGTGCTCACGTCCCGGCACCGCCACGCCTGCATCGTCGTGGCCCGTGCGGGCATCCCCGAGCTGCTCGATGCCCACCCGTCGGTGGAGCCGGTTCACCTCGGCGTCCCGGCGAAGTTCCCCGACGGCTGGGAGGCCAACCAGGCGGTGATGGCTCACCTGGCCAAGTGGCGCGTCCCGGCCTGGTAGCTCCCCCCGGCTGGCTCCCCCCGGCGCCAGCTCAGGCCGGATACTTCGCGGGTCCCTGCGTGTAGGTGCGGCCGCTCGGGGTGGTCCACACGTGCCAGCCCGGCAGGGGCTGAGTCACGCTCCAGCCCTTTGACTGCTTGACCTTATGGCAGCTGCGGCTGCGCATTCCCGCGTTGCACGCGCAGGTGCGCCCGCCCTTGTCATACGGGAGGGCATGCTCGAAATCGCAGGCGCCCGCATGCCGGGAGCACGTCGGGAACGTGCACTGGCCGTCCCTGATCTCGACGAGGTGCCGGAGGGTGTCGCTGGGCTGGTAGGCATGCGATTCATGCCTGTGATCGCATTCGGTCAGCGGGACCGGGCCGAGCTTCACGGTGAACTCTTGGCCGCCGGGCAGGGTGAGGGTCCACGTGCCGTACCCGCCCGGTGGTCCCGGGTCGTCGCTCATGATGAAGGCCCACGGGCCGTCGCGGCTGCCCGCCGGGGGAGACTTCGCCCCCTTCCTCCGGGGCCGTGCGCACCCGTGGCCGACGGCGAACCCGTTGGCATCGGTGATCGTGACACACCACTTGCTGTGCGGGCTGCGGGCGGCAGCGGCGGCGAGATCCCGCACGAGAGCGGGATCGAGGGGACCGAGTCCATGTCCTTCGCCGCGCCGTTCGGCCAGGCCGAGCAGCGTGGCCAGGGGAAACGTCAGGTTGGCATTTGCCGGCAGACTCGGCGCCGCGGAGCCGCCCGCATCAGGCCCGCTGCCGCCGGGCCCCCCGCCACCGGGGCCGCCGCCCGCTCCGCCGGCGCCACCGCCGGGGCCGCCGTCACCATCCGGGCCGTCCGCCGGGCCACTGCCGCCTGCGTCAGTCCCGTCATCGGTAGCGTCGGTACCGCCGCAGTCATCGCTCAGGCCGCCGCTGACCGGGCCGCCGTCGTCCGGTTCTCCGTCGGCGCCAGGCCGCCCCGTCCCGTCGGCAGCCGCCGCTTCGTGCTGAGCGCCATTGGCCTCTGCCTGGGCTCGAGCGATCCGGTCGGCGGCGCTGATGCCGTTCAGTATGTCCAGGAATGCGAGCACGCGCAGCTGGTCCATCCGGGCACCCGGACTGACCTTGGCCTTCTTGTACTGCCCGGCGCGCGCGTTGATGTTCGCGTTCGCGGCAAGCGCGCCGTCGGTGGGCAGCCCGTAGGCGGCCAGGGCGCTGGCCCCGGTGTTCTCCCGCCAGAACCGGACCCGGGCATCTTCCCGTTCGGCGTGCTCGCGGCGCTTGCGTGCGCCCTCGGGATCGACGGTGACCACCGCGCCGGCGGCGAGCTTCTGGATTTGCCCTGGAGTCTTGCCGGCCAGCTCATCGAGGATCAGCGCTTCCGCCTGGGCGGCGTGCTCGTCGTCCAGCACGATCAGCTCATCGAAGATGAGCCGGGCCTTGGTGTAGCTGATCGTCCCGTCGGCCAGCTTCGCGCCGATCCCGGGAAGGCGGGCCTCCAGCGTCCACGCCAGCATGACCAGTTTCCCTGCGGCCTGCGGCGAGATGCCAAGCGCGCCGGCGACCTCATGCTCGACCTCGTCGCCCCACACCTCGGGCAGCCCGTCGGGGGCCGCCATTCCGGGGGTAACCGCGAGGCGGCGGAGGATCTCGCGGATCACGCCGAGCTTGGCTGCCACCGCCCAGGACTCCGTGGCGGCCCACCGCCCCAGCAGGCCGATCAGCTCATCGTCGGTGGCGCCGTCGCAGCGCCAGTCGGGGCCGGACAGCCTGGCGGTCTCCACGGCGAGTTCCGGACCGGGCGGGCAGATGTCGCCGGCACCGCCCTCGGCAAAGTCCGCCAGCCGCGGGTCGCGACCGCGCCGCCCTCCGCGACCGCCGCCGGGCGGCCGGGAGCCGCGGCCGGGCTGTGCGCCCGCGCCGCGCCCGGAGACCGGTGGCTGTGACATGAGACCACCCTCCGTTCGGGAAGGCTGCGATTTGTTTCGATACACTCCAATTTTAGTGCGATTCACGACATTGAGCATCGCCGATGACCTATCCTGGCCGCCACAGTTAGCTAACCTTTCGTCGGTGAAGGCTCACGAGGTCTAGCCAACGTCCGGGTAGCCGCTGCGAGCCCCCGCGGACCTGGGGTCCTGAGGATCGCCCGGACCCCCTTGCCCTTGATTGACCAGTCTAAACAATATGTAGATCCAGTTACCATAAATGAAGTTACATATTATTATTGGGTCGTGAGCGATCTATCCAAGCCAACGGAGCTACATGACCGGGCTGAGGAGTGGCAATCCCTTGCGGGCTTCGCTGCCGATAGCGACCCGGGTGCGGTGCTCGGAATCGTGTACGGTCGCCGCCGTCAGGGGAAGACACTGCTGCTCGAGCTGCTTGCCGAGGCGACCGGCGGGCTTGCGTTCACCGGCCTGCAGCAGGCCAACGCCCAGAATCTGGCTGACTTGGCGGCTGCCTACGCCCAGTTCGCAGGTCTGCCGGGCGCGAGCTTCGGGAACTGGCCGGACGCTATCGCCGCACTCCTCGGGGCTGGCGACCGGCTTGGCCGCCCGGTCCCAGTCGTGCTCGATGAGTTTCCTTACCTTGTAGAGCAGGCGCCGGAGCTGCCGTCCGTGCTGCAGCGTTCGCTGAGCCCGCGCGGAGTCGCTCGCAGGTCAGGACAGGTGCGGCTGATCTTGTGCGGGAGCGCGTTCACCGTGATGCGCGGGCTGCTGGGCGGAAGCGCTCCGCTGCGTGGCCGCGCGAAGCTGGAACTCATCGTCCAGCCCTTCGACTTCCGGGAGGCCGCCGGTTTCTGGGGCCTGCTCGACGATCCCGAACTGGCCTTCCAGGTCCACGCTCTAGTCGGTGGCACTCCCGCATACCGTGACATGTGCGTGGACCGGCCGGGTTCGGTGTCCACGTTCGGCGAGTGGGTCGTCCAGCGGCTGCTGCACCCGGCCTCTGCCATGTTCCGCGAGGGCAACGCGCTGCTGTACGAGGAACCCGAACTTGGCGACGCCGCCCTTTACCACGCGGTCCTCGCCGCGATCTGCGGCGGCGCACACAGGCGGTCCGACATCGCGAGGCAACTGGGACGCTCGGACAGCGCGCTCAGCCACCCGCTGGACATGCTGGAACGGGTCCAACTGGTCCGCAAGGCGGATGACGCACTGCGTGCCCGCCGTCCGGTGTACCAGGTGACCGAGCCGTTGCTGCGCTTGCACCATCTGCTGATCAGGCCGAACGAGGCCAGGCTGGTGGGCAGGGGACGGGCACAAGTGTGGACGGAGTCGGCCGATCTGGTGGCCTCCCTCATACA
>NZ_JASIAL010000078.1:0-2771 GCF_030042015.1 Trebonia sp.
GCCGCCCTGGATCGCGGGCGCGGCCGCGCCCGCCCGGCCCCCGGCCGGGACGGCGTCCGGCCGCTCGCCGATGGCGGCGTCGAGCGGATCCGCGTCGAAGCAGGTGCGGTCGCCGGTGTGGCAAGCGGCCCCGACCTGGTCCACCCGCACCAGGATCGCGTCAGCGTCGCAGTCCAGCGCAACCGACTTCACGAACTGCAGGTGGCCGGAGGTCTCGCCCTTGACCCAGTACTCCTGGCGGCTGCGCGACCAGTAGGTGCAGCGGCCGGTGGTCAGCGTGCGGTGCAGTGCCTCGTCGTCCATCCAGCCGAGCATCAGCACCTCGCCGGTGTCGTACTGCTGGGCGATCGCCGCCATCAGGCCGTTGCCGTCCCGCTTGAGGCGGGCGGCGATCTCCGGATCAAGCCGTGATGGCCGCACGGCGTCTGTCATCGGTTGCCCCTCTTTCTTCGTTCCCGGTGGCGCGGTTACAGCCTACGATCTTCTGGTGAGCTACTCGCGGGAAGAACGCCTCGCCCTGAGCGACTTGCTCGATGCCACCGGCCCCGACGCGCCAACGCTGTGCGCCGGCTGGCTGACCCGTGACCTCGCGGCGCACCTGGTGCTCCGCGAGCGCCGCCCCGACGCCGCGGCCGGTGTGCTCGGCGGCCCGCTCGCAGGCTACACCGCACGCGTGCAGCGGCGCCTCGGGCGGCGGCTGACCTACACCCAGCTTGTCCAGGCCTTCCGGGACGGGCCGCCGCGGCTGTCGCCGTTCGCGCTGCCCCGGGTGGACGAGGCGGCGAACACCGTGGAGTACTTCGTGCACCACGAGGACGTGCGGCGCGCTCAGCCTGACTGGGAGCCCAGGGACATCGACGCGGGGCTGTCCGAGGCGCTGTGGGGGCGGCTCAGGGCGGCCAGGCTCTTCCTTCGCAAGGCGCCGGTGGGCGTCGAGCTGGCCAGGGACAGCGGGGGCGGGGAGTCCGGCCCCTACCGCGTCACGGTGAAGAACGCCAGGCCGACCGTCACGGTGATCGGCGCGCCAGCCGAGCTGACCATGTGGGCCATGGGCAGGACCAGCGCCGCCAACGTCAGCTTCGACGGCACCGAGGCGGCGGTCGCCACGCTGCGCGACTGGCGCCACTGAGGCCACTGAGGGCGCACACGCCCGGGGTCCGGCGCGTGCTAGCGGCCCATCTCCCGCTTCAGGCGCGCCAGCTCGTCATCCACGTCATAGTGCGCCGGCTGGGACGTCGCGGGCGGGGACGACACGGGCGGGACGACGGTGCTGCGCTGCTCAAGCTCGCGCGGCGCCTCGTCCTCCTCCGGCCTGCGCCTGACCTGACGGCGCCGGCGCGCCCCGACGATCTTGAAGGCGACATAGCCGCCGCCCGCGATCACGGCGACGAACAAGATCGCGCCGAGCAGGCTCAGCAGCATATGCACGGCAGTATCGAGCACGAAGAAGACGATGATGCCGCCGACAACGATGGCGCCGACCTTCAGCCAGTTCATCCCGGCGCCCCCTTTCTGCTTCGTCACGTCCGATAATAGTCGCAAGGGCCGAACGAACGGGTCCGCTGTGACGCGCTCCGCTGCCCTGTGGGCGGGAAGGATTCTGGCATGCACGTACTCGGGATCGACATCGGCGGCACCGGCATCAAGGCGGCCCCCGTTGACGTGGCTACCGGCCTGCTGCTCGACGAGCGAAGGAAGATCGCCACGCCGCAGCCGGCGACCCCTGAGGCAGTCACGGACGTGGTGCGGGAACTAGCGGGATCGTTCGGATGGAATGGTGCTACCGGCGCCACCTTCCCTGGCGTGGTCGCGGGCGGAACCGTCCGCACGGCGGCGAATGTCGATCACGCGTGGATCGGGACGGACGCGGCGGCGCTGTTCGGCAAGGCCCTGGGGGCCGAGGTGACCGTGCTGAACGACGCGGACGGGGCCGGCGTCGCGGAGATGACGTTCGGCGCGGGGAAGGGCGAGCGCGGGACCGTGCTCATGCTCACGTTCGGCACCGGGATCGGCAGCGCGCTGTTCACCGGCGGGCTGCTCGTGCCGAACACCGAGTTCGGCCATGTCGAGATCCGCGGGCGCGACGCGGAGAGGCGGGCGTCCGAGCACGCCAAGACCCTGCACGACCTGAGCTGGAGCAAGTGGGCCGGGCGGGTGGATGAGTACATGCGGCACATGGAGGCGCTGCTGTCGCCCGACCTGATCATCGTCGGCGGCGGGGTCAGCAAGGAGTCGGACAGGTGGGTGCCGCTGCTGACCGGCATCAGGGCCAGGATCATCCCCGCCGGCCTGCACAACGACGCCGGCATCGTCGGCGCGGCGATGGCCGCGGCAGGCATCGCCACCGCGCGGTAGCGCAAGCGGCGGCCGTCTCGGGCGGGTGCCGCGGTTGACGTCCCGGATGTGGCCGGGCTCCCGCGCCGCGCATCCCAGATAGTGGGACCGCATCAGCCATCTTAGGACCCGTGCCGCAGGTTTATTGTCCGTTTTATGCGCATTTCCATCTGCCGCTCGGGTCCTATCTTGCCCGCTCGGTCCTGCTGCGCACGAGCGAGCGGCGACGCAAGCGACGCAAGCCCTCACTTCAGGCACTGCAATGGCCAGGCACGGCCACCGCGCGGTGGCGGCTCGTCAGCGGACCGGGTGGCCGGCGGCGCGCAGCGCCTCCTTGACCTGGCCGATGCGGAGCGTGCCGAAGTGGAAGACGCTGGCGGCGAGCACCGCGTCGGCGCCGGCTTCGACGGCGGGCGCGAAGTGGGCGAGGGCGCCGG
>NZ_JASIAL010000079.1:0-3372 GCF_030042015.1 Trebonia sp.
TGACCTCCGCAGCGACTTCCTCAAGGACCTGGCCCGGACAGCCCGTGAGTCTTATTACGGACAGCTGCCCACCGCGTTACCGGCAGCCAGTGCCGTCGAGACCCTCATAGCCCCCCTGGTAGAGCCCACGCATTCTGCCGCATTGGAAGGCCAATGTTGTAGACGCGATTACCGCAGCGAGCTGGCAGCTCTGGGCCACGCAGATCGCCCCCATCCGCACGTCAGGGCGACCGGCCAGGAAACGCCGATCGGTGCCGAATACCGGAACCCGCGCGCGACGACTGATCAGGACCGACCGCGTTGCGTGACCAACGCAGACTGCGTCACCGCACGATGTCGCCGAATCGGCGTGGACGGTGAAACGACCATCTAGCTTCAACCGACCAATCAGATCTGCCAGTTCTGGATGCGTAATCGGGCACTTCCCGGTGAACTCGGGCGACTCCTCGGCAAACATGTTGCGTATCCAGTATAATCCGAACAGGAAACGGAATCGCCAGCCGCGCACACAGCGGCGCGTCGGTGACCGCGTTCAAGCTACGTGGCGCGAGATTTTCATGGCGGGCGCCGCATACTAGCCAGCCGGCGCGAATTAACCACCTCTTTTAGAGGATCACTGGCCGGCGTGAGTACGGCAGCCCTCGGGCAGTCTTCTGGGTGATGTGATGCCCATCGTTCCGTGCACGCAACTTGCGTAGCTGCTGTCGGTCAACCTCACCTCCTGGGTGAACGCGGGCCCGATTATCATCGTGCATAAGCTGAGGGTCGCCTAGCGTGAGCTGGCCGGCTGGCAGGCATACGGGTCGCGGCGGTCGAACCGGGCAGCAGGAGGACCATGGCATCAGCGGTGAGGCGGATCGTCACCGGCCACGACGCCAACGGGCGGGCGCGGGTCGAGATCGACGAGGCGATGACGTTGGAGCCGGGCCCGCCCGGGGGCAGGAGGGTTTTCTGGACGACGGAGGGGTTCCCCGTCGACAACACCGGAAGCGACGACAGCTCGGACCGGGAGACCGGTCTCACGCTGTCCAACGGCACGGTCTTCAGGATCGTCCAGTTCGATCCCGGTAACTCCCCGCGCTGGCACCGGACCAGCTCGGTGGACTACGCGGTCGTGATGTCCGGCGAGATCGACATGGAGCTCGACGACGAGGTCGTCCACCTCCAGGCGGGCGACGTGCTGGTGCAGCGGGGCACCGTCCACAACTGGATGAACAGAGGCGCAGAGCCGTGCAGGATCGCCTTCGTGCTGATCGACGCCGAGCCGGTGGCAGTGGGAGGAAAGCTGCTCGAGGCGGAGGGGTGAGCCCCTCCACCCCACCGCTCTCCCGCCAGGAGGAGGGACACGACCCGCGGAGCGCGGAAAAGGAGGGGCGGACGGGATGCACGTCGACTTCGGGATCTGGGACCACTTCGAGCGACAGCCGGGCATCGCCGTCGGGCGGCAGTACCGGGAGAAGATCCGGCTTCTCGTGGAGGCGGAACGGCTGGGGTTCACCGGCTACCACGTAGCCGAGCACCATCTCTCCCCGCTCGATCTGGCCCCGTCGCCCAACGTGTTCCTGGCCGCCCTCGCCCAGGCCACCAGCCGGCTCCGGGTGGGGACCATCGTGCACATCCTGCCCCTGTACCAGCCCGTCCGCCTGGTCCAGGAGCTCTGCATGCTCGACCATCTGTCGGGAGGGCGGCTCGATTTCGGGGTGGGCCGGGGAATCCGCGCCGTGGAGCACGAGTGGTTCGGCATCGACCCCGCGGAAGCTGCGGCCCGGAACGAGGAGATGCTGCGGGTCGTGGTCTCGGCGATGTCGAGCGGAAACCTCGCCTACGAAGGGCGCTTCTACCACATTCCGGACGCGCCCATGCCCCTGTTGCCGGTCCAGAAGCCCTATCCGCCGGTCTGGTACGCAGGCAGCCCGGAATTCCCCGGGCGGCGGGGCATCCACTTCGTCACCCGGAGCGCCAGCGCGGTGGCGCGCTACTGGCAACTCTGGGACGAGACTCGGGCCGGGGGTGCCCACCTCAACCCTGGGGCCCGGGCGCCACGGGTGGGTATTACCAAGCACGTCGTGATCCGGGAGAGCGAGGCCGAGGCGAGGGCCATCGCCGGCCGCGCCTGGCCCGTGTTCTGCCGGAACTGGGCGGCGACGGCGCTGCGCACTCCGGACGGCCGGGTGGCGGCGGAGCAGAGCCAGGACTTCGACTCGGTGCTGGCCGAGGGGGAGCGTGTGCTGATCGGCACGCCCCAGGTTGTGAAGGACTACCTGGAGACCATCGTCGAGGAGTTCCGGGACCGGCCTTCGTTCTACTTCGTGCCCGCCGTGCAGTGGGGCGACATCACTTCCGAAGAGGCGCTGGCCTCGCTCCAGCTGCTGGCCGGCGAGGTCATGCCCGCCTTCCATCCCTCCGTGCCGCGCCCGTGACCTCCGCCCGATCACGTCCGAGCCTCGGAGCACCAGGTTCGGCCTGATTCACACGAGGTACGAACCCGAGTCCGTCCTCGCCGGGGACGACTTCACACCGGGCCCAGGCGGTATTGAAGTGCCTGGCCGGCGCCATAACTGCGCCTATGGCCTCTGAGCTGTAGTTTTCCTGATCAGGCGATGACCTTCATGCGGCCCGGTCGTACTCGTGAATCAGGCCGCCTAGGATGTTGCGACGTCGTATCCGCGCTGGCGCGAGGTCGGTCACCGGGGCCATGGCGGTGGCGCCTGCGTCCGGTGGCCGCAGGTTCCTGGCCCGGTGCGGGCGGTGCTGACCGGAAAGTCGCCTGGCATCAATGGGCGCGCGGCAGCGGACCCGGGCCTGGTGCGGTGATCGGGCCTGGTCAGGGGCGGTATGGAGTTGCGCGGCCTTGGGGTGATGGTGATGGGGTGGCCCCGGCACGGCCTCGATCTGCCGGATGTGGTTCTTGATCCTCCGGTAACGGCGGACGGCGACGCCGGGGATGTCATGGACCCGATATCACGTGCCTATCGCTTAATACACGGGTGATCCGTGTCGCTCCCGTATTCTCACGTCACTTGCTGGGATGGTGCTGAAATGAGCGCTTTCCCGTGTCTTGTACGTTTCGTTTCGGGGTCTGGCCAGGTCCGTTACCGGCTGGGCGAACCGCTGGTGGATCGGTATCTGGAGTTTGTGGCGGGCCGCTGGAGTAATTGTCAATACCTGTGGATCAAGATCTTTAGGCGGCTTCCGGCTGGGCCGCCTCGGTTGCCTCCTCCTCGGGTCGTTCGACGAGCTTGCCGTTGACGAAGGCCGACCCGGCGCGGACGAGCGCGACCAGGTGAGGTGCGTTGACCATCCGCCAGCGGCGCTGCGCGGACTCGATCAGCTTGAACGCCATCGCCAGCCCGGCTGCCTTCGACCCGTGGC
>NZ_JASIAL010000469.1:0-3326 GCF_030042015.1 Trebonia sp.
ACCACCCCGCTGGCCAGCGACGCCGCCAGGAACACGCCCGCGATCGCGATGTCGAAGGCGACTGCGCGCCTGGACAACGTGGCCCTCGGCTCATCCGAGCGCGCGAACGCTACGAGCTGACGTGGCCAGCCAGGTGCGCCGGCAGTCCGATCCTCACGCATCTCCCCATTGTGATACCGCTGCCGCCGGCTGCCGTCCGCTACGGGGCGGAGCCGCGTACATCAGAAGGATGACCGGCACGCCCAGTTGCATCCGGCGGCCGACGCCGACGGCTGGTCGTTCCCCCTAGGTTGCCGATCATGAACGCTCTCATACAGCTCAGCGGGGTCACGAAGCGCTATGACGATGGCGGCAGCGCTGCCGTCGACGACGTCTGCCTGGCTGTCGCGCCCGGCGAGTCGGTGGCGGTGATGGGGCCGTCCGGCAGCGGCAAGTCGACGCTGCTCAACCTGGTCGCGGGCCTGGACCGGCCCACCTCCGGCGCGATCGTCGTCGCTGGCCAGCGGATCGACACGCTGAGCGAGACCGGCGTGGCCCGGTTCCGGCGGCGCGAGATCGGCATGATCTTCCAGTTCTTCAACCTGCTCGACGACCTGACCGTCGCTGACAACGTGCTGCTGCCCGCCCAGCTTGCCGGGATGCGGACCGCCGCGGCCAGGGCCAGGACCGCCGAGCTGCTGACGGCGCTGCGGATCGAGCGGCACCGCGACGCCTACCCGGCGAGGCTGTCGGGCGGCGAGCGGCAGCGGGTGGCGATCGCGCGGGCGCTGGTGAACTCCCCGGAACTGCTGCTCGCCGACGAGCCGACCGGGGCGCTGGACAGCGCCGCCGGCCAGGAGATCGGCCGGCTGCTTCGCGGGCTCAACGCCGCCGGGCAGACGCTGGTCCTTGTCACCCACGACCCGGCCCTGGCCCGCCGGTACGCCGCCCGCACCGTGCGGCTTGCTGACGGCCGGGTCGTGGCGGCGGGCGCGGCGGTGCAGGCGTGAGCGGGTCAGGCGCGGTCAGGACCGCCGCGGGCGGCATGCGACGGCACACGGTGCAGTCGGTCGTCATCGGCGCGGTCCTTGCCGTCTCCACCGCCTCGGCCACGCTCGGCCTCGCGCTGCTCGCGGTCAGCAACGGCCCGTTCCAGCGGGCGTTCGCCGCCCAGCACGGGGCGGACGTCGCCGTCACCGTGAGCGCGGTGCGCGCCAGTCCCGCGGACCTGGCGCGCACCCGCGCCCTGCCAGGGGTCATCGCGACGGCCGGGCCGTTCGCGCAGGCCACGGTCAGCGTCAGCGCAGGCGGACAGCCGTCCGGGCAGCTCACCCTCGCCGGGCGTGCCTCCCCTGGCGGTCCGGTCGACGACCTGGTGCTGTACGCCGGGCACTGGCCGGACGGCCCGGGCCAGGTGGTGCTCGACGCCTTCGGCGGGCGGAGCGTGCGCGGCAGGTCCGGCGCCCCGGGCGGCACGCCGCTGGGCAGCGCCCTGTCCGTCACCGGCGTGCCGGGAACGCCGTCCCTGGTCGTGGTCGGCTTCGCCAACTCGGTCACGAGCACCGCCGACGGCTGGGTCACCCCCGGCGAGATCGCCGCGCTGCGAGCGCCCGGCGTGCCCGCGAGCGAGCAGCTGCTGTACTCATTCGCCCGCGCGGGCGGCTACCCGCAGGTCCGCGCCGACATAGCCGAGATCACCAGGGCGCTGCCCGCCGGAGCCGTCGCCGGGGCCGGCTCCTGGCTCGCCGCGCAGGCCGCCGCCGAGGGAAACGCGGCGATCATGGAGCCGTTCGTGGTCGCGTTCGCGCTGATCGGCCTCGTGATGGCGGTGCTCATCGCCGGTAACGTGGTCAGCGGCGCGGTGGTCGCCGGGTATCACAGGATCGGCGTGCTGAAGAGCGTCGGCCTGAGCCCGGCTCAGGTCGTGGCCGTGTACCTGAGCCGGATCGGCTGGCCTGCCGTGTGCGGGTGCCTGGCGGGCGTCGCGGCGGGCAGCGTGCTCGCGATCCCCGTGCTGGCGGACTCGGCCGGCGCCTACGGCGTCGGCAGCCAGCAGGTTCCGCCGTGGGCGTCGGTCGCCGCGCCGGCCGGGATGCTCGCGCTGACCATGCTCGCCGCGTTCGGCCCCGCGCTGCGCGCGGGCCGGCTGCCGGCCGCGACGGCGATCGCCGCGGGCCGCGCGCCCAGGACGGGCCGCGGGTACGCCGCGCACCGGCTCGCCGCCCGGCTGGGCCTGCCGCGCCCGGCCGGCCTCGGCCTCGCGGCGCCGTTCGCCAGGCCCGCGCGCACGATGGTGACGCTGGCCGCGATCGCGTTCGGCGCCACCGCCGTGATCTTCGCGGTCGGGCTGAACTCCTCGCTGAACCGGGCGGCGGCCAGCCAGGCGCTGTCCGCCACGGTCCCTGTGCAAATCCAGCAGCTCGGCCCGGGCGCCGCGCAGGCCGGGCCGGGAAGCGGCCCGCCGCCGTTTCCCACCGCTGCCCAGGACGCCGCGGTGACGGCCGCGCTCGCCGCCCAGCCGGGCACGCTGCACGAGGTCGCGGTGTACGGCGCGCCAGTCAAGGTCGCGGGGATCACGCAGAACGTGTTCGCGAACGTATTCGGCGGCGACGCCTCCTGGACCGGGTACGGCGTCATCGCCGGCCGCTGGTACGACGCGCCAGGCGAGGTCGACGTCAACACCACGTTCCTGGACGCGAGCGGCCTGGCCGTCGGCGACACCGCGACCGTCAGCACGGGCACCGCGCAGGCGGTCGTGCGCATCGTCGGCGAGGTTTTCCAGCCGTCAGGCAACCCCCAGCTGTTCGCCGGCGCGCGGACCCTGCCCGGCATCGCCAACGGCGAGGACCTGCAGCAGTACGACGTGGGGCTGCGGCCGGGCACGAGCCCCGGCGGCTACATGCAGGCGGTGGACCGGGCGCTCGGCAGCCAGAGCCCGTGGGCGGCGACCGCCCCTGACATCGGCGACTTCTATCCGGTCGCGATCGGCCTGCTCGGCCTGCTCGCGCTGATGGTCGCGGTCGCCGCGGGCCTCGGGGTGCTCAACACGGTCCTGATGACCACCAGGGACCGCGTGCACGACCTCGGCATCTTCAAGGCCCTCGGCATGCGCCCCGGCCAGGTGCTCACGATGGTGACCTGCTGGGTCATCGCGCCCGCGGTGCTGGCGGCGGTGATCGCGGCCCCGGCCGCGGTCGCCCTGAACGCCGCGACCGTCGGCGCGATGGCGGCCACCGCGCACACCGGCGTGCCGGCCAGCTTCGCCCAGGTGTTCCCGCCGGCGCGGCTGGCCCTGCTGTCGCTGGCGGCGCTGGTCATCGCGGTCGCCGGGGCGCTGGCACCCGCGA
>NZ_JASIAL010000470.1:0-3629 GCF_030042015.1 Trebonia sp.
ATGCCCGTCATCGTCGCTGCCTGCCCTCCGTGCTTCCTTTCCCGCTTGCCTTGCTCAACCCCGAGCTTCCTAGCTTCCTTGCTTACCTCCGAGCCGGGCAGGAAGGGAAGAGGGGGAACCACAAGCATCGCGGTTCACTGAACTGTACCTACCACAAACCCGACCTGGCCGGACACCCCCACCCCGCGCCGCTCCCAAGGTCGCCCCGACCCCTCAGAACACTCTGTTACCGTCCGGCTACGTTACGCCTATCAACCCGCCCCGCCTGCCGCCGCCACCGGCCGGGCCGGGAATACCCGAGCGCCCCCGCTGTTACAGATACATGCAAACGCATATACCTGCGGCGCGCAGGCGAGGCGCCAGGAAGGCACGACATGCAGTTCGGGATCTTCTCGGTCAGTGACATCACCAGGGACCCGGTAACCAGCGACACCCCGAGCGAGGCCGAGCGCATCGACGCGATCGTCAAGATCGCCCAGCGGACCGAAGAGGTCGGCATGGACGTGTTCGCGATCGGCGAGCACCACAACCCGCCGTTCTTCTCCTCCGCGCCGACGACGCTGCTCGCCTACATCGCCGCGACGACAAAGCGCCTGATCGTGACCACGTCGACCACGCTGATCACGACCAACGACCCGGTGCGCATCGCCGAGGAGTACGCGATGCTGCAGCACCTGAGCAAGGGCCGGATGGACCTCATGCTCGGCCGCGGCAACACGGCCCCGGTGTACCCGTGGTTCGGCCAGGACATCAGGCAGGGCCTGCCGCTCGCGCTGGAGAACTACAACCTGCTGTACCGGCTGTGGCGCGAGGACGTCGTGGACTGGCAGGGCAAGTTCCGCGCCCCGCTGCAGGGGTTCACGAGCATCCCGCGGCCGCTTGACGACGTGCCGCCGTTCGTGTGGCACGGCTCGATCCGCTCCCCCGAGATCGCCGAACAAGCCGCCTACTACGGCGACGGCTTCTTCGCCAACAACATCTTCTGGCCCAAGGAGCACTACATGCGGCTGATCCGGTTCTACCGGCAGCGCTTCGCCCACTACGGCCATGGCGCAGAGAACATGGCGATCGTCGGCCTCGGCGGCCAGGCGTACATCGCGAGGAACTCCCAGGACGCGAAGCGGGAATTCCGCCCCTACTTCAGCGAGGCGCCGGTCTACGGCCACGGGCCGAGCATGGAGGACTTCATGGAGCTGACCCCGCTCAGCGTGGGCAGCCCGCAGGAGGTCATCGACAAGACCCTGACGTTCCGCGAGCACTTCGGGGACTACCAGCGCCAGCTGTTCCTGGTGGACCACGCCGGGCTGCCGCTGAACACCGTGCTCGACCAGCTCGAGCTGCTCGGCGGGGAGGTCATCCCGACCCTGCGCAAGGAGATGACAGCAAGGCAGGACCCGCAGACTCCTGACGCCCCGACGCACGCGAGCCTGGTCAGGGCGAAATACGGCGACCAGGCGCCGCGCCAGCCGCGCCCGAACGCCAACCGCGGCGACAACGTGACCGGCTCGTCCCCCTACCAGGACAGCGCGCCGGAGTTCGCGGCGCGGTACCCGGCCCCGTGACGGCGACCAAGAAGATGGCTGATTCCAGGCACCACGCGAACGACGCATGGGAGGCGCTGCTGTCCGCGCACGCCTTCCTGATCAAGCGGTTCGCGGCCGAAGACATCTGGGCGGACCTGTCCATGCGGGAGTACGACGTGCTCTACACGCTGTCCAAGTGCCCGGCGCCGATCCGGCTTTCCGAGCTCAACAGGCACGTCCTGCTCAGCCAGCCGGCCCTGTCCAGGATGGTGGACCGGCTGGCGGACCGCGGATTCATCCAGCGCGACGCGGACCCGAGCGACGGGCGCGGCGTGCGCCTGTCGCTCACCGGGCAAGGCCGCGCGCTGCAGCAGCAGGTCGGCCGCGAGCACGCCCGCAGCGTCGCCCGCGCCATGATCGCCGACCTGACCCCCGGCGAACTAAGGCAGCTGGAGGCGATCTGCCGCAAGCTAGCCGCGAACGAAGGCAACACCACGGGAACGAGGACATCCGCGCCATGAACGCCGCGCATGCGCAGCAGACATTCAAGCTGGCGGTCGTCAGCGCCGGAACCGGCGACCCGTCGTCGACCAGGCTGCTCGCCGACCGCGTCGCGGACCGCGCCGCGGCGCTGGCGGCCGGCCGCGGCCACCAGGTGACGGTCACGGTCATCGAGCCGCGCGAGATCGCCGCCGACATCACGACCGCCCTGACCTCCCAGCTGATCACGCCCAGGCTGCGGCGGGCGATCGCCGCGCTCGCCGAGGCCGACGGGATCATCGCCGCCGCCCCGGTCTACAAGGCGGGCGCAAGCGCGCTGTTCACCTCGTTCTTCCACGTGCTCGACAACGACCTGCTGATCGCCAAGCCGGTCGTGCTCGCCGCCACGGCCGGGACCGCGCGGCACGCCCTCGTCGTGGACGACCAGATGCGCTCGCTGTTCGCCTTCCTGCGCACGATGACCGTGCCGACCTCGCTGTTCGCCGCCCCGGAAGACTGGGGCGACCCGTCGCTCAACACGCGCGTCGACCGGGCGGCGCGAGAGCTCGTGCTGCTCATGGAAAGCGGCTTCGCCCGCAAGGTCAGGGACGAGTCGTGGGGCAGCTACTCCCACGAGTTCGGCGGCGCGGGCGGGACCGGGACCGACATCGACCTCGACACCGACCTCATGCGCCTGGCGACCGGCGGTCCCGCCGGATAACGGTCCTGACGGCCGTGCGGGCGGGGACTTACGGCCCTGCTGCCCCGCGGCGCGCGGGCCGAATACTCTCGGTATGCGAACTGACAACGGCGACCCGAGCGTGCTCGACGAGCTGACCAGGGATGAATGCCTGCGGCTGCTCGCGTCGGTGCCGGTCGGCCGGATCGTCTACACCCGGCGGGCCATGCCGGCGGTGGAACTGGTGAACTTCGCCCTCGACGGCGGCGACATCGTGGTCAGGACCGACGGGAGCGGCAAGCTCGCCGCGGCCACCCGCGGCGCGGTCGTGGCGTTCGAGGCCGACACCCTCGACGCCAGCCAGCACCGCGGCTGGAGCGTCACCGCCGTCGGCCATTCGCGGGAAGTGACCGATCCCGCCGACCTCGCCCGCCTGCGGGAGACGGGCCCGCGGCCGTGGGCGCCCGGCGAGCGCGAGCACTTCATCCGGATCACCCCGGGCATTCTCACCGGCCGCCGCCTCGGCTGACGGCCGCCAAAATCAAGATCATTATCCCGAACGGACCGTGGCGTCTCCGATCGCGCCCGCCTCTCCCCCGTCAGGCGATGCGCGCCGGCCTTGCCCCCGGCTGTGTGCGAAGCTGGTGCCTGCGCAGGCCGAAGGGGGTTTCCCGCGTTCATGGACGCACTGCCAGCCGTGGTCGCCGCCGCCGCGGGGCTGTTCGCGGGCACCAACATCGACGACTTGGTCGTGCTGTCGGTGCTGAACGCCTCCGCGCGGGCCACCGGGCGTCCCCGGCGCCGGCAGATCTGGGCCGGGCAGTACGCGGGCATGGCGGTCCTTGTGGCGGTGTCGCTGGCCGCCGGCCGCGGCCTGGCGGCGATCCCGCACGGCTGGCTCTGGCTGCTTGCCCTGCTGCCGCTCGGCCTGGGCGCCGTGCGGCTGG
>NZ_JASIAL010000471.1:0-9016 GCF_030042015.1 Trebonia sp.
GTGTAGTAGGCGGAGTCCCCGAAGCTGCTCGCGCCCTCGCAGGTCAGCGGGGAGTGGGAGAGCACCTCGATCGGGCGCTCCACCGGGTAGGCCGGGTCGACCCGGTCGTACTCGACGCCGACCAGGTTCGGGAAGCTGTCGCCCGCGCGCACCCCGGTGTCCCTGAACACCCAGCTCGACGGGCTGACGACCACGTAGGAGGCGTCGACAGGGTAGCCCTCGTAGATGGTGCCGATGAGCGAGGACTCCGGGTCCGGGTTAGGGGGGTCGCGCCAGTCGCTGGTCACGAGCGCGTTGTCCACCCCGTACATCGGGTCCTGCGTGTAGTCGGTCTTGTAGCAGATGACGAGGCGGGCGTCGCCGAGCGGGGTCTTGGACAGCCGGGTCCGGCGGAACATCGCGTTCGCGCCCATGAACGCCAGGTTCACTCCCCTGTCCCTGGCCGCCGTGACGTTGGCGCGCTCCGCGGGGGTCCAGTACTCGTCGTGCCCCATGGAGACCAGCGCGCTCGCGCCGTCGAGCAGGTGCGGGTCGGCGGCGATGTCCACGCTGCCCACGTAGGCGAGGTCAAGTCCCCCCGCCAGCACGGTCATGTGCTCGGCGAGCTTGACGATGTTGCGCTCATAGGTGAGGAACATGTCGGCGCCGTTGAGGTCGTAGGGGCGGTCCATGCTGACCGCGAGCGACCGGTCGCCGTACTCGCCGTCCGGCCCGACGTACAGGTCGTAGCCGCCCCAGGTGTTGTAGGCCTGCCAGGTCTGCACGCAGCTCTTGAGCACGACCTTGCCGTACGTGGTCTCCGACCGGACGGTGACCGGCACGTACCGCTGGGCTCCCGAGTCGGCGTCCAGGCGCAGCAGGTAGGCGCCGGCGGGCCAGTCGCCGGTCGGCACCTGCAGGACCGGGTCCCAGTCGGTCTGCACGGTGTTGGTGGCCTCGACGAATCCCGGGCTCTTCTGGGTGCCGGCGCGCAGCGCGCCCGACTGCCAGACCTTGCGCGCGCCGTCGCCCTGGTACCAGCCCAGCCGGAACGCGGTCACCCGGAAGCCGGACGACGTCGTGGAGACGAACAGCGGGAACGACTCGCCGCTCAGCACGCTGGCCTTGCCCGCGTATCCCTCGATCTCGTGCTCGGCGCCGAGGTTGGTGATCTCCCAGTTCGGGTCGCCTGGCAGCGAGTTCTCCGGCACCGGGTTGCGCCACGGCCGCGCGGTGAGCGCCAGCGGGTGCTCTTCTTCGGGTGTGGCGGGGTGCGACCGCTTCCTGGACACGACCGCGGCGGCCCCGGCCGCTCCGGCCACGCCGGCTGCCGCCAGGCCGAGGAAGGCTCTACGGGTCGTTTTTCCTTCCACCCCGGTAAGCATGCCACTCAGCAGGGCGGTGCGCCACGACCTCAGCCGAGGGCGGCAAGCAGCGGGACAAGAGCGGCCGCGTCGTCGTCAGGGGCGGCGAGCAGAACGCCGCTGACCATGGACTTGGACTTCGCGAGCAGCCCCGAGGCGAGCTCGAGGCCGGCCGCGCGCGCGGCGCCCCGGCCGGCCTTCTCGAGCACCTCGAGCGTGCTGGCCGGGATCGTGACGCCGGGCACCTCGTGCGCCAGGTAGTCCGCGTCCTCGAAGGAGCGCAACGGCGTGACCGACAGCAGCAGCGGGACGCCCGTGCCGTCAAGCGCGTCGACCAGCCTGGACAGGGAGTCAAGCTCGTACACCGGCCGGCAGATCAGGAACTGCGCGCCCGCGCGGATCTTGGCGTGCGCCCTGGCGATCTCGGCGTCGGGGTCGCGCGCGCCGGGGTTCACCCTGGCCCCGATGCAGAACGAGGTGCGGATGGTGAACGCGAGCCCGTTGGAGTCGCGGCCGGCGTTCAGCCCCGCGAGCAGCGCGGTGAGCCCCACCGAGTCCACTTCCCACGTGCCGTCCACCGCCGGGTAGTCGCCGAGCACCGGCGGGCTGCCCGTGGTGGACACCACGGACCTGATGCCGAGCGCGTGCGCGCCGAGCAGGTCGGCCTGCAGCGACATGATCGTCTGGTCCCAGGTGGTCACGGTCGCGATCGTCTCGACGCCGACCCGCTGCTGCAGCTGCAGCGCCATGTTGAGCGAGTCCATGTGCGTGCGCGCGTTCTCGCGCGGCTGCACCGCGACCAGCCCGATGCCGTGCGACTGCAGGACGGCCGCCGCCTGCTCGGCGTCGCCCGCCCAGCCGCCAGGGGACGGCGTGATCGCGGCCGCCACCACGAACCGCCCCGCGGCCAGCTGGTCGGCCAGGCTGCCCACGTTTCCGCGCGCCGCGGCGGGCGCGCCCGCCGCGGCGACCCCGCCCGACGTCTCAGCGGGCCTGGACAGTGTCCGCACCGCCTCGGCCGCCGCCCGGATGTGCGTCGGCGTGGTGCCGCAGCAGCCGCCCACCAGCGTCACCCCGGCGTCGGCGAACCGGCCCAGGTACCGGGCGAAGTACCCGCCGTCGATGCTGAACTCGAACGTGCGCGGGCCGACCCGGCGCGGCTGCCCGGCGTTGGGCTGCGCGCTGACCGGCACGCTCGCGTAGCGCACCAGGTCCTCGGCGACCGCGAGCATCCGCTGCGGGCCGACCGTGCAGTTCGTGCCGAGCATCGCGACCGGCATGGAGCCGAGCACCGAGGCGACCTCGCGCGGGGTCTCGCCGCCCAGCGTGTGCGCGTCGTCGGCGAACGTGGCCTGGGCGATGAGCGGCACGTCGCACACCGACGCGGCCACGGACACCGCCTCGACGAGCTCGTCCAGGTAGCCGAACGTCTCCAGGATCAGCAGGTCCGCGCCGCCGTCGGCGACCAGCGCCTGGATCTGCTCACGGAGCACCTCCATGCGCTCGGCTGAGCCGACCCGGCGCCGCTGCAGCGCGGTCACCGCCGGCGAGACGGAGCCGGCGACGAGCACGGGCCGCTCGGACCGCTCGCACGCGGCCCTGGCCAGGCGCACCCCCGCCCGGTTGATCTCGTCCACCTTGTCGGGGAACCCGTGGTCGCCCAGCCAGAGCCGGTTGGCGCCGAACGTGTTGGCCTGGATGATGTCCGCGCCCGCGCTCAGGTAGCTGTCGTGGATGGTCGCGACCAGCCCGGGATCGGACAGGTTCAGCTCAGGCAGCGACCGGTCGAGCGCGGCGCCGGCCGCGTGCAGCATGGTGCCCATCGCGCCGTCGCAGACCAGCACCCGCTGGCCGGATAGCAGCTGGCGCACCGCCGAAGCAGGACCACGGGTCATCACTGTGCCTCCGGCATCATTACCGTGCCTCCGGAATTCACTGTGCCTCAGGAAGAGCGTCGAGAATCTCGAGCGCGACCTGCGCGATCAGCCGGTCCCTGTAGTTGTCGAGCCGCAGCCCGGTGATCTCCTCGATCCGCTTGATGCGGTACGCCACGGTGTTCGGGTGCACGTGCAGCAGCCGCGACGCCCGCTGCGGGCTGTTGTTCTCGCGGAAGTAGCAGGCGAGGGTGGACAGGTACTCGGACTTGTGCTCGTGCTCGTGCTCGCTGAGCTTGCCGAGCACCTCCGCGGCGAACGACCGCAGCTCGTTCAGGTCAGGCACCTGCAGCAGCAGCCGGTGGATGCCCAGGTCCTCGAACGCCGCGACGGCGCCGGTCCTGCCGAGCCGCCACAGCGTCTGCGTGGTCCGGTGTGCCTGGTCGTAGGACCTGGCGATCTCCTCCGGGTCACGGCAGGGGCCGCCGATCCCGATGACGACCTTCGCGCCGGGGAACAGCTCGGCCAGGCGCGCCAGGCACGCCTGCCCGAGCTTGCGCGGATCGGGGGTCGCCGCGGCCACCACGACAACCTCGGCCTCGCGCGCGGAGACGATCGCGTCCGGCGCGCGGGTCGTCATGAAGTGCTCGATGCTCTCCCTGATCCGCTGCCGCAGCGCCTCGGCGTCCGCGGCCCGCGACGGCGGAAGCTCGAAGGCGATCGCCGCCACGTTGTGCTGCCTGGTCGGGTCGTAGCCCAGGTGCGCCGCCCAGCGGGCGGCGTCGCCTGCGTCCCTGCCGCGGCCAAGCAGCAGGCCCTCCACGAGATCGTCGCGGACCCGGCGCGCCGCGGCGGCCACCACCCGCTCGCGGCCGAGTATGACGCCGCAGATCGTCGCGGCGTGCTCGGTCACCAGCAGGCTCATGTCCTCGCCGAAGGACTCCTCCGCCGGGTCGAGGGTAATGAGGTAGGACGGCACCTCGTCGCCGACAAGGATGGGCGCCACGATGATGGCGGGAACCCCGCCGACGTTCGGCAGCCGCAGCGCGCGCTGGCTCAGCCGCGAGGCGCGCAGCACCTGGCCGAGCCGCGGGTGGACCACGTGGTCGCGGACGAGGGCGGCGGCCTTGTCAGGGGGCAGCCCCGGCGAGGCGGCCGTCATCACGTCCATGAGCTGGCTGACGACCGCGACGGTCGCCGACGCGCGCTCGGAGATGAGCTGCACGACCCCGGCGAGGTCGGCGTCCTGCATCGCCAGACCCGACAGGTGGCGGTACACGGTCACGAGCTCGCGCAGGACAGAGTTTTCCTTGTCGACGTCCCGCGGGGGGGCGGTCCCCTCCCGGGGAGTCGGCGCAATGTTGAGCCGGCTACCGGCCGGCATCGTCTCCGGCATGATCACTGCACTATACGACGTTGTGCTGGCTTTTGGTTGTGGGACCCCACAAAGGGATCTGTACCACCGTTGTCGGCCTCGGGAAACCTGCCACATGGAACTCGCGCCGCGGCGGCCGCGCTGGCTGTGGCGGCGCACAGCGCCCGGGCGCGCCGGATTGACGCTGACAACGATGCCGGACGCGTGCCCGCGTGGCAGTGTCTGCATCATTTCAGGCGAATGGTCCGGGGAGTGGCGGTCATGCCGGCTGACGTGCGCCCACAGGGGAATACCGAGGGTATCCCGCGATGCCCGCACTGCGGCGCGGCCGCGGGTGGCGCCGCCGCGGCCCTCGACGCGCTCTACAGGGAGGTGGCACGGCTCAGGGAACAGGCGCAGGCTCTCGCGGACTCCACTGCGGACGCGAAGGCCCGGCAGGCGGAGCTTGAGCGAGAGGTCAGGCTGCTCAGGGAGACCGTCGCCAGGCTGCGCGGCGGTTTCGTTATGTTACGGGGACTTGACATATCCTCACTCTGCGCGCAAATAATCAGGCACTTTCATACCGAAAGGGGCCGACCGTTGCTTGAGTACCGCGATATCTACGCGGGAGGTCGCCTGGTCGGGTCCGCATCTCCGGACGTGATCACGATAATCAACCCGGCCACGGAGGAGGTTGTCGGCGCCGTCCCCGCCGCCGTTGGCGTGGACGTGGACAGGGCAGTCCGGTCCGCCAGGCGTGCCTTCGATGACGGCCAGTGGTCGACGTGCCATCCCGCCGACCGCGCGGACGCGCTCGAACGGCTCGCGGCCGCGCTCGAGGCGCGCACCGAGGAGGCCGCCCGGCTGGTTACCGCCGAGATGGGGATGCCGATCGCGTACTCGCGGCAGCACAACGCCGCGGCCCCGTGCGCGATCCTGCGGTATTACGCGAAGCTCGCCCGCGACATGGACACCGAGGAGACCAGGACCGCGGTGAGCTTCGCCGGGCGCACGGTCGTGCGCCGCGAGCCGGCCGGCGTCGCCGCGGTGATCGCCAGCTGGAACTACCCGATCATGCTGGCGTTCAGCCAGCTCGCGCCGGCGCTTGCCGCGGGGTGCACGATCGTGCTCAAGCCCGCGGCGGCGACCTCGCTGTCGGCCTACATCCTGGCCGAGGCGTTCGAGGCGGCCGACTTCCCGCCCGGCGTGTTCAACCTCGTGACCGGGACGCACCAGGCGGCCGGCATGCTGGCCAGGCACCCGGGCGTGGACACGGTCGCGTTCTCCGGGCCCGCCAAGCAGGGGCGGTGGATCGCCTCCATCTGCGGCGCCGAGCTCAAGCCGGCCAGCCTCGAACTCGGCGGCCAGTCCGCCGCGATCGTGCTCGACGACGCGGACCTCGGGAAGGCGGCGGCGAGCCTGGGCGGCCTGTGCTTCGCGAACTCGGGCCAGACCTGCTTCGCGATGTCGCGGGTGCTCGTGCCCGAGCAGCTGTACGACGACGCCCTCGACGCCTTGACGTCCCAGGCGGGGTCCCTGGTGATCGGGGACCCGCTCGCCGAGTCGACCACGATGGGGCCGCTGGCCTCCTCACGGCGCCGCGCCGACGTCGAGTGCCGGGTCCGCGCGGGCGTGACGTCCGGGGCGCGGGTCGTGGCCGGCGGCAGGCGCCCCGCGTCGCCGGTGCGCGGGTACTTCTACGAGCCGACCGTGCTTGCCGACGTGACCCCCGTGATGCCGATCGCGCAGGAGGAGATCTGCGGGCCGGTCGCGACCGTGATCAGGTACCGGGACGAAGCGGAGGCGGTGGCGTTCGCCAACGACGGTTTCGGGCTCGCGGCGACCGTGTGGACCGGCGACCCGCAGCGCGGCCTCGACATCGCGCGGCAGGCCAGGGTCGGGACGTTCGGCGTCAACGTGTACGAACCGGACATCGGCTCGCCATGGGGCGGTCGCGGCGCGAGCGGCCGGGGCAGCGCGTACGGCCCTGAGGGCATGGCCGCCTACCTGACCACGAAATCGGTCTTCCTCCCGTCGTTCCCTTAGCCGGCAACCGGCTGAGCCGGTGCGGCCTGCGAGGATGGTGCGCTACCGTGCCGGGAAGCGCAACCCCTGGAGGAGTCCATGACGCAGACGACCGACGCGCCGGGCACGCCGGACGCTACGGCAGCTGAACCGTTCCATCCCATTCCCCGGCCGCACAGCGACGGCGCCGCGCGCCGCGCGATCGCGCACGCCACCGCGGAGGTGCACGACCGGGCCCTGCAGATCCGCGCCGCGCCCGAGGAGCACAAGCCGAAGCTCGTGCTCTCCCAGCACGTCCGCGGCACCAGCCTGCTTGACAAGATCGCGGACGCGGTGAACAAGGTCTGCGGGTCGATGTGGGTGTTCCTGTTCATCACGATCGGCATCGTCGCGTGGCTGTTCCTCGGCAACATCGTCGGGTTCGACAAGACGCCGTGGCCGCTGCTGCTGACGATCCTGAACCTGCCGCAGCTGTCGATCATGATCTCGCTGCAGGTGAGCGCGAACCGCGCGCAGGCCGCCAGCGACCGGCGGGCGCTCGCGGACCACGAGACGCTGATCGCGCTGCACGAGATGGCCAAGCAGCAGCTGGACATGCTCAGGAGCCAGGACCAGGTGCTCGACATCCTGGACAACTTCGCCAGCAAGGACATGCCGGGCAGGCAGCGGCAGATCCAGGACACGGTCAACCAGATCCTCGCCGCGGTGCAGCCGGAACAGGGCTAGCGCGCGGGAGTAAGCGCGCCTTACGCTCACCACCGCGATCGTTAGCACGCATAATAGTTGCCATTAAGCAACTACCCACTATGCTGGGTAGACGTGGCGACAACGGCGAGCGAGCAGGCGGCGGGCGGCGGCGAGTCCTTCAACGGCGGCTCGCTGAGCGAAGACCCGGACGGCGCCGGGCGGGGCCGGGCGTACAAGTGGGTGGCGCTGTCCAACACCACGCTCGCGATGGTGATGGCGACGATCGACGCGTCCATCGTGATCGTCTCGATGCCCGCGATCTTCCGCGGGATCAACCTGAACCCGCTCACCCCCGGCAACGTCTCGTACCTGCTGTGGATGATCATGGGCTACCTGCTTGTGCAGTCCGTGCTCGTGGTCACCCTCGGCAGGCTCGGCGACATCTTCGGCCGGGTGAAGATCTACAACCTCGGCTTCGTCGTCTTCACGCTCGCCTCCGTCGCGCTGAGCTTCGACCCCGCGCAGGGCCCGAACGGGGCGCTGTGGCTCATCGGCTGGCGCGTCGTCCAGGCGTTCGGCGGCGCGATGCTGATGGCCAACTCGGCCGCGATCATCACCGACGCGTTCCCGGCCGGCCAGCGCGGCATGGCGCTCGGCGTCAACCAGATCGCGGGCATCTCCGGCCAGTTCGTCGGCCTGCTGCTCGGCGGGCTGCTCGCGGCCTGGGACTGGCGGGCGATCTTCTGGATCAACGTGCCGTTCGGGGTGTTCGGCACCGTGTGGGCGTACAAGAGCCTGCGGGAGATCGCCAGCACCCGCAAGGCCCGCATCGACTGGGCCGGCAACGTCACGTTCGCCATCGGGGCCGGGCTGCTGCTGACCGCGATCACCTACGGCATCCGCCCCTACGGCACGTCCGCCACCGGCTGGGGCAGCCCGATGGTGATCGGCGGGCTCGCCCTCGGGGTGGCGCTGCTCGCCGCCTTCGTGGTCGTGGAGAGCAAGGTCGCCGACCCGATGTTCCGGCTGAAGCTGTTCCGGATCCGCGCGTTCGCGGCCGGCAACATCGCCAGCCTGCTCGGCGCGATCGCGCGCGGCGGCCTGCAGTTCATGCTGGTCATCTGGCTGGCCGGGATCTGGCTGCCGCTGCACGGCTACGACTTCACCGTCACCCCGCTGTGGGCGGGCATCTACATGCTGCCGCTGACAGGCGGGTTCCTCCTCGCCGGCCCGCTGTCGGGCGTGCTGTCGGACAGGTACGGCTCGCGCCCGTTCGCGACCGCCGGCCTGCTGGTGGCCGGCGCGTGCTTCGTGGGCCTCATGCTGCTGCCTGTCGACTTCCCGTACTGGGCGTTCGCCCTGATCATCTTCGGCAACGGGGTAGGCTCCGGCCTGTTCACCTCGCCTAACACCTCCGCGATCATGTCCAGCGTCCCGGCCCACCATCGCGGCGCGGCGTCCGGCATGCGGTCGACCTTCCAGAACTCGGGCATGTCGCTGTCGATCGGGATCTTCTTCTCGCTGATGATCGCGGGCCTGGCGGACACGCTGCCGCGCACGCTGACCGCCGGGCTCACCGCGCGTGGCGTCCCGCTCGCGCAGGCGAGCTCGATCGCGCACCTGCCGCCGGTGTCCACCGTGTTCGCCGCGATGCTCGGCTACAACCCGGTGCGGAACCTGCTCGCGCCGACCGGCCTGCTGCACACGCTGCCCGGCAGCGACGTCGCGGTGCT
>NZ_JASIAL010000472.1:0-4791 GCF_030042015.1 Trebonia sp.
TCGCCGAGCCGGTCAAGCTCGCCGGTCTCCTCCCGCTCGGCCAGGTAGCGGCGGAACCGCCTGGTGATCACCTCGCGGATGGCGGAGATGTCGTCGCTGCCGTCGAACCCGCGCACGGAGAACCGGCGGTACTCGCTCTTGCGGGCCAGGCCGTCCTCGAACACGACCATCGAGGCGACCACATGCGTGCCCTGCAGGTTCGACACGTCGTAGCACTCGATGCGCAGCGGCGCGTCGTCAAGGCCGAGCGCCTGCTGTATCTCGTGCAGCGCCTGGCTGCGCGTGGTCAGGTCGCTGGCCCGCCGGGTCTTGTGCAGCGCCAGCGCCTCCTTGGCGTTGCGCGCGACGGTCTCCGCCAGGGCCTTCTTGTCGCCCCGTTGCGGGACCCGCAGCTGCACCGGGCCGCCGCGGCGGGCCGACAGCCATTCGGTCATCGCGGCGCAGTCGGGCGGCAGCTCGGGCACGAGCACCTCGCGCGGTAGGCCGGCGTTGACCGCGGCCTGCTCGCCGAGGCCCTCGCCGTAGAACTGGCCGAGGAAGTGCTCGACGAGGCCGCCGGTCGTCACGTCCTCGACCTTCTCGAGCACCCAGCCGCGCTGGCCGCGGATCCGCCCGCCGCGCACGTAGAAGACCTGCACGGCGGCCTCGAGCTGGTCTTCGGCCAGCGCGATCACGTCGCAGTCGGTGCCGTCGCCGAGCACCACGGCCTGCTTTTCCAGCGCCCGTTCCAGCGCCTTGACGTCGTCTCGCAGCCGCGCGGCCTTTTCGTACTCCTCGGCGTCGGAGGCTTCCCTCATCTGCGCGGTGAGCTTCCTGATGAACCGCGCCGTCTGGCCGGACATGAAGTCGCAGAAGTCCTCGGCCAGCTCCCTGTGCCCGGCCGCGCTGATCCGCTTGACGCACGGCGCGCTGCACTTGCCGATGTAGCCGAGCAGGCACGGCCGGCCGATCTGGCCGGCGCGCTTGAACACGCCCGTGGAGCAGGTCCGCACAGGGAAGACCCGCAGCAGCGTGTCGACCGTGTCCCTGATCGCCCAGGCGTGGCTGTACGGGCCGAAGTACCTGGTGCCCTTGCGCTTGGCACCCCGCATCACCATGACCCGGGGGAATTCCTCGTCCATGGTCACCGCGAGGTAGGGGTAGCTCTTGTCGTCGCGGTACTTGACGTTGAACCGGGGATCGAACTCCTTGATCCAGGAGTACTCCAGCTGCAGCGCCTCGACCTCGGTCTTCACGACCGTCCAGTCGACCCCGGCGGCGGTGGTGAGCATGGCCTGCGTGCGCGGGTGCAGCGCGGTGAAGTCGGCGAAGTACTGGTTAAGCCGCTGCCGCAGCGACTTGGCCTTCCCGACGTAGATGACCCGCCCCCGCTCGTCGCGGAACCGGTACACACCCGGCTCTTCCGGGATCGCCCCCGGTGCGGGCCTGTAGCGGGAGGGGTCTGCCACGCATGCAACTCTACGCGCCGGCTGGCCGCCGACCGCTCGGTCGCGACCGTAACCGGCCGGGCTTTTGGCGTCATCCGAACGGCCGGTGGCGTCTCTTGAGACATAACAGACCCACCCGCCGGAGCTCGCCCGGCTGCGGGCCGATCCGTCGCTGCTCCCGTCGGCCGTGGAGGAGCTGCTGCGGTACGCCAACCCGCTCAACCACGCGACCGACCGGTACACCCTCGAGCCGGTGGAGATCGGCGGGGTGACGATCCCGGCCCGTGAGTGGGTGCTGTGCGTGACGTCGTCGGCGAACCACGACCCGTCGCGGTTCGGCTCGCCCGACGCGCTCGACGTCGGCAGGGACGCGGGCGGCCACCTGGCGTTCGGGCACGGGATTCACTACTGCCTGGGCGCGCCGCTGGCCCGGCTGGAAGGCGAGGTCGCGTTCGGCGCACTGCTCGCGCGGTTCCCGAACCTGTCGCTCGCGGCGCCGGCGGCGACGCTGCGGTGGCGTCCAAGCAGCCTCATCCACGGCCTGGAATCGCTTCCTGTACGCCTTTGTTAGGGTTCGCCCCTGGGTCTGGCGTACGTGCGGAAACCCAGCCCGTGCTGCGCCCGTTCTGCCATCGCAAGGTGCTCAGCCGCCTCGGCGGCCAGTTTGCGCGCCTTGCCGAGCTCGTGCGCGCGGGCGGCGGCGACGGCGTCGGCGAACGCGGCCGCCGCGCGGCGGAAGGCATGGGCGGCGATAACCTGGTCCAGCTCGGCCGGCGGCGGCGCCGGCTCCCTGGCATCGCGCGTGGAGTTCACGCGGACCGCGCCATCGTGTTCATCGGATTCCTTAGCGGGGTGGTGTCCTAGGCAGATGGTTGCACGGCAAATCCTGCTGCAAGTTTCAGCCGGAAACATCCGTCAGTTGATGTATTCGTCGGGGCAAAGCGACGTCAGTACCAGCTGTAGGCCAGTTCGTGGGCCCACGCGGCCTGCGGTGTGCCGTAGGTGGCCTGGATGTACCCGATGCCCCAGATGATCTGCGTGTACGGGTCGGTCGCCCAGTCCAGCCCGGCGGCGGCCATCTTTGCCGCGGGCAGCGCCTGCGGGATGCCGAACGCGCCGGAGACCGGGTTGGTCGCGGCGGGGTTCCACCCGGACTCCCTTTCCCACAGCAGGTACAGGTAGGGGAACTGGCCCGGTCCCCAGGCGGCGTCGGCGAGCGTCCGGGCGAAGCTCTGGTACTGGTTGAGGGCCGCGGGCGTCGCCAGGTCCGGTGCGGCGGGAAGCGGCGCGCCGGGTCCGGCGGTCGCGGCGGCGTAGCTGGCGGCGTACGGATCTGTCGCGCCGATGTACCCGCCGATGCTGGCCAGCCGGTCGAAGCGCACATCCGCCCCGGTGTACGGCGCGTCGATGATGTCGCCGTAGCCGACGTAGATCCCTACGTGGCCGGGGGCGGTCGGCGAGCCGTCGGCGCCGACGAAGAAGACCAGGTCGCCGGGCGCGAGCTTGTCCTCCGCGACGGGACTGGACCGGGTCTGCTGCCACTGGGCGTTCGCGTTGTGGGTCACGGTGATCCCGGCCTGGGCGAGGGCGTCCATCGTCAGCCCCGAACAGTCGAAGCTGCCCGGCCCGGCGGCCGCGTACTTGTAGGGCTTGCCGAGCTGTAGTTCGGCCCAGCCGAGCACGGTGCGGGCCGCCTGCGCCGAGAGCGCCGACAGTGCCGGCAGGCGGTAGGCCGCGGACGCGTAGGCGGCGACCAGCGTGGCCGTCGCCAGCGCGCGCAGCGGCCCCGCGCTCACGCCGGCGAGGGCGCTCGGCAGCGATTCGACGCGGAACCCGGGCCTGGCGGCGACGATCGCCCGGTACGCCGCGGCCTGCCTGGGCGTGGTCGCCGGCGGGGCGACCCACAGCACATCCTGGCCCGCGGGCAGCCGCGCCGCGAGCACCGTGGCCTGGGCCGGCGTCCCGTTCGCCAGGGCGACCACCACCAGCCGCGCGCCGCGAGCGTCGCGGGTGCCCTGAGTGCCGTGACTGCTTCGGGTGCGCAGCGCCGCGAGCACCGCGAGGGCCGGGCCGTCCCGCGTATCGGCGGCCCTGCTGGCCCGGACGCTGACCAGCTGGCTGGCTACGGACGCGGCCAGGTCCGTGCCGGTGCCGCCCGCTGCGGCGTCGGTAACGAGCAGTACCTGCGTGCGGGCCGGCGCGGCAGTGCCGGGGGCGACCGTGGCGGGCAGCGCGCGGACATTCACGCTGAGCCCGGCCGCCCACGCCTGGAGTGCCTCGCCGGCGTCGACCGCGCCGCGCACGTCGGGCACTGAGATCGAGAACGTGAGGCCGGCGGGTCCGCTGACACCGATCGGCGTGCCCGCCGCCACTCCGGTGCGCTGCGCCACGGTCACGGTCACGTCGCGGTAGGTGTAGGTGGCGCCGTCTGTGCCGGACAGGACAACGGTCGACGTCCCGTCACCCGCGGGGATGACCCTGAGGGTTCCGGCCGTGACCGCGTCGACGGCTGTCCCCGGCGCCACCGGGAGGGTCACCGCTCCCGCGGGCTCTGTGCGCCGCGGCCCGGGGCTGCCCGCGCCGGTAAGCCGGGGGTCCGCCGCCACCACGCCGGCGGGCACCGGCAGGGCATAGCCGACCGCGGTCGCCGACGGGACAGGGACCGGCGCGGACGATGTGGACGGCGCGGACGATGTGGACGGCGCGGACGGCGTGCGCGGAGCCGCTGGCGAGGGCGCGGGAGTTGCGGACGGGCGGCGCGGCGACGGAGCGGCCGCGTGCGGCCGCGGCTTCGGCGGGCTCGTGGTCACTGACGGCGCACGGGTGGGCTTGCTCGCCGCCCGGCTCGAAGTCGCCGTGGGCGTGGGCGTGGACGTGGGGGTCGGGGTCGGAGCCTGGGTAGCCGCTGTGCCGTGTGTCACGGTCGGCGTGGGGGACGCTGAGGGCTTATGCGTCGGCTTCGGGGACTGGGTGGGGGCGGGGGCCGTTGCTGTCGGGCTCGCCGTTGCTGTCGGGCTCGGCGTAGCTGTGGGGGTCGGCGTGGCTGTGGGGGTCGGCGATCCGCCGGGTACGGGTGCAGTGGGTGACGCCGTAGGCGTTGGCTGGGTAGTCGAGACCGACGCGGCGATGGCCGGGCCGGGCCCCGAGACCGTGACCGCGGCCGACACCGCACCGATCACGAGCGGCACCGCAAGAGCCATGGCTTTCTTTCCCGCGGACCAGCGCGGAAGATAGCGGCTCGCCATCGGCACTTGTCCCTTCGCCTAGCGGACACCCCCAGTGGCCAATGTGATTATTTGGACGGGAGAGACCTGCGAGCGGTTCCCTGGTCGCGGGAAAAATCTGCCGCTAGTGGGGACGCGGC
>NZ_JASIAL010000473.1:0-47630 GCF_030042015.1 Trebonia sp.
GCGGCTCAGCCCACTCCTTCGGCTTCGCGATCTACTCCGCCGCCCACGACCGGTACGAAGACGCCATCCTGCTCACCGGACTGCCCACCGGAACACCCCAGCAAGCCCTCGACACCGCCTGCACCGTCCACCTCGCCGGCCTCGGCCACGAACCCGGCAACTGAACCCACGACGAATTAACGGAGCTACCCACTTAGCCATACGTCTAGCATCGCTTGATGCCAGCTGCTGCGGACCACGTATTCACTAGTCCCGCCTCTCTGCTTGCCGCGCTGTGCGGCCGCTCTCCTAAATGATCTTGCTGGCTTTGTTTGTCATCCTTGATCCATGATCTTCCAAGCCGTCACACCCTTTCCTCGGGGCCTTCGCCGCGTCGCGGACTGTCGCATTCCGGCTTGGGGTGATCGGTGCCCGACAGCGTAAGTCGGCGCGTCGCGCACCCATTCTGGTAGCTGATCGGTAACGTTGCGTGTCATCTGAGTCGTGTCGGGGGTGGGAGCTGGGTGGAGAGATACCGTGCGTTCGCGGTGCGGCTGCCGTCGGGGGTCCGGTACTGGACAGTGGCGGACGACGGCTGGGGGTTCACGGGGCGGCGGACGGGTTCTTGCTGCACCTGCGGCTGGGCCGGGACCGGGCGGAGTCGAGCACGAGGGCGTATGCGATCTCGCTGGCGCTGTTTCTTGACTGGTGCGCGGGGGCGGGCCTGGAGTGGCAGCGGGCTCCTCAGGTCCTGGGCCGGTTCGTGCACTGGCTGCGCTACCACGAGCCGGGACGGGCCGGGCCGCCGGATCTGTCCCGGCCGGTGCGGGGCGAGCGGCGGGTCAACTGCGTGCTGGCGGCGGTGCGGGAGTTCTTCCGGCATGCCGTCTCGGCCGGGCTGGCCGGGCCGGGCACGCTGCGGGCGCTGTTCGAGGTGGCCGGTGACCGGCCGGTGCCTGCGGAGGCTCGCGGCGAGGGTCTCGCCGGTGCCCGGCTGCGGCCCCGGCACCGGCTGCGCGAGCCGGAACGCGAAGCCGAGGCCATCAGCGACGAGGAGGTCCTGGAGCTGCTGCGGGCGTGCCGGAACGCGCGGGACCGGTTCATCGTGCTGGCGCTGTGGCGGACGGGGCTGCGGCGCGGCGAGCTGGCCGGGCTGCGGCGGGAGGACGTGCACTTCGTGCCGGACGCCACCCGGCTCGGCTGCGGCGTGAAGGGACCGCATGTGCACGTCCGGCGCCGGGACAACCCCAACGGGGCCGCGGCCAAGTCGCGGCGGTCCCGGGCGGTGCCCGCCGACTGGCTGGTCGTGCAGGCATACGACCAGTACATGAGCGACCGGGATGCCTGCCTGCCCGCTCAGTCGTGCGATTTCCTGCTGGTCAACCTCGCCCGCGGCCAGGTCGGCGGGCCGATGCGGCCCGGCGCGCTCAACGAGCTGCTGGAGGCACTGTCGGAGCGGGCGGGACTGGGCCGGCGCGCCCGCCCGCACATGGCCCGGCACGGGTTCGCGGCCAACGTGTCGGCCTCGGGCGCGACGCTGGATGAGATCAGGGACCTGCTGGGGCACCAGTCGTTCACCGCCAGCGCGGTCTACCTGCACCCCGGCCATGAGCGGCTGCGGGAAGCGGTCGACCGGGTCCCGGTGCCGCGCGGCAGCGCTCACGAGGTCCTCCGGTGACCGCGCAGCTGGCGGCGGTTCCCTGTCCGGACGCCGCAGCCGGCGATGAGCTGGCCGTCCTGCGGGGCATGCTGCGGCCGGACTTCCTGGCCCGGGCAGGCTGGGATCCCGTGGCACAGGTCCTTACCCCGGTGCGCGGTGACCCGCTGCTCAGCCTGAGGGAATGCGCGGTGGCCGGCTGCACCGCCTCGGCCGCGCACAGGCGGGCGGACCTGTGCGTGACGTGCCGCAAGCGGTGGAAGGCCGGCGAGCTGGCATGGGAGGACTTCCTCGCCCGGCCCTGCGGCGGCAGGTCCCGCGGTGAGCGGCCTTGCCTGGTGACGGGCTGCCCGCGCCCGGGTGAGTCCGGTGAGCGGCTGTGCGCTGCCCACGCCGCGCAGCGCCGGCGGCATCCTGGCCTGCCGGCCGAGTTGTGGCTGGCCCGGCCGGAGGCCGGGCCGCTGCCCTCGTTCGGGGCCTGCATCGTGGCGTCGTGCGCGGCCGCGGCGGCGAACCGCTCGGGAATGTGCAGCGCTCACAGCATCGCGTGGTGCCGCCACCGCCGTGATCACGGCGGCGCGGTCCTGGCCGAGTGGGCACGGCACGCTGCCCCGGCGGACGTGGCCGGGCACGAGGTCGTCCTGCGCGGCCTGCCCGAGCGCGTGATCGCAGAGCTGCTGGCCGGGCTGCAGCGGCGCACCGACGCCGGGCTGAAGACCCTGCCCACCTCGACCCGCTGCCTGGTCAAGCTGCTGCACGCCCGGCAGGCGGGCAGCGTGCTGGACCTGGCCCGGGTCCCCGGCGCGGAAATCCGCCCTGATGCCCGCCAGCTGCTGCGGTGGCTGGTATCGGAGCTGTACTGCCTGCTGTCCGGGCCGGAGAAGGAGCGGGCCAGGGACGTCTGGCAGCTTCGGGTATTCGGGCTGCCCGGCAAGCTGGACTTCACCGGCATCAGCCAGCGGTGGCTGCGCGAGGCGGTCAAATGGTGGGCGGCCGAGGACCTTCCGCTGCGCCGCGGCCGGGCGCCCGCCGACTCCGCCCGGGACACCATCCGCGCAGCCGAAGTGCTGTCGCTCAGCCTGCGCCTGTCCCGCGACGACGGCGGGCACCACCCCGCCGCGCTCGGCCGCCAGGACATTACCGCGTTCGCCAGCCGGCTGGCGCACCAGCAGCGGACCGGGGAGATGACTCCGGAGTCCCGGCTGCGCCTGACCCGCCGCATCTTCCGGCTCCTCAACGACGTGCACGCCCTGGGCATAACCGGCACGGGAGAAATCGCCGCCGGCCTTCCCGCCTCCTTCGTCTTGCGCCGCAGCGACATCCCCAAACACCCCGACCGTGTGCCCCGGCCGCGCAGCCTGCCCGACATGGTGCTGAAAGTGATCGCTGAGAACCTGGAGGTGTTCGAAAAGCGCTGCGGCGTGCCCGAGCGGCGGATCACCGAACTGCTCATCGACACCGGCCGCCGCCCCGATGAGATCTGCACCCTGGGGTGGGACTGCCTGGAACGGGACCCGTCCGGCAGCCCGGTGCTGATCTATACCGACGCCAAGAACAACCGGCCCGGCCGGCGCCTGCCCGTCAGCGAGGCCACCGCCGCCGTCATCACCGCGCAGAAGGACTGGACCCGCCGCCGCTACCCGCGCACCCGGCCCGGTGACCTGGCGCTGTTCCCCTGCGACAGGGGCAACAGGGACGGCACCAAGCCGATCCGCGCCGACGCCTACGGCAACGCCCACCGTGTCTTCGCCGACGAGATCGCGCACCTGCTGCTCGACGCCGACGGCCAGCAGGTCAATCCCGCCCTGGTCGTGCCGTATGCCTACCGGCACTCCTACGCCCAACGGCACGCGGATGCCGGGGTCCAGCCCGACGTGCTGCGCGAGCTGATGTCGCACCGCTCCATGCGCACCACCACCGGCTACTACCGGATCACCGAGAACCGGCTGCGCACCGCCGTCGACAAGGTCGCCCGCCACCAGTTCAACGCCGCCGGGCAGCGCGTCTTCACCGGCATCGCCGGGCTGCTGTCCGACGAGCACGCCCGCATGCGCGTCGGCCAGGTCGCCGTCCCGTTCGGCGTGTGCACCGAGCCGTCCAACGTCAAGGCCGGCGGCCACGCCTGCCCCTGCAAGTACACGTGCACCGGCTGCGGGCATTTCCGCAGCGACCCGTCCTACCTGCCCGAGCTCAAGTCCTACCTCCAGCAGCTGCTGGCCGACCGGGAACGCCTGCGCGCCGCCACCGGCCTGCAGCCCTGGGCACGCGCCCAGGCCGCCCCGCCCGGTGAGCAGGTCAGCCAGGTCCGGGAGCTCATCCGCCGGATCGAGGCCGACCTGGAAACCCTCAGCGACACCGACCGGGCGCAGATCCGGCAGGCCGTGGCCGCGATCTGCGCCGCCCGGCAGACCGTCAGCCTCGGCATGCCCGCCATCCGGCCCGCAGCCGACGGCGGGTGACCCGCTGGTGACCGGGACAACCGCGCTCGCCGAGGCCCGCCGCCGCGACGTGGCACGCCGGCGGCAGCGCGTCCGCCAGGCCCTGGCCGAGATGCGCGCCCAGGCCGCCGAGATCACCATCTCCTCGGTCGCCGCCCGCGCCCGCGTCCACCGGTCGTTCATCCACCGCCACCCCGACCTGCGCGCCGCCGTCATCGCCGCCGCCGAGGACCCCGTCACCAGCGGCCCAGCCGCAGCCAGCACCGTCAGCCGCCGGTCGCTGCAGGCCGACAACGCCAACCTCCGCGAACGCAGCCGGCGCCTCGAACAGCACGCCAGCAGCCTCCAAGACCGGCTGTCCGAACTGCTAGGCACCCAGGTCAGCCAGCGCACCGGCCTCGGCCCGCCGCCCGGCATCGCCGCGCTGAAGGACCAGGTCCAGGCCCTCCAGCAGGAGAACCTCGACCTGCGCCGCCGCGCCGAAGAACGCGAGGAAGAACTCGCCGCCGCACGGGAAGCCAACCGGCGGCTGATGGCCGGGCTGAACAAGGCACGTTCCTGAACCGGACCGCGGCAGGTCAGGAAAACCGGGCCCCCGGCGGCACCCGCACCGCACTACCCCCTGAGCCAATCCGGCACAGGCACCGGGACAGTCTCGTGAGCCAGCCTCTCAGCCCGGACACCGTCAACCGGACCGCCTTCATCCGCTTCCTCTAACCTGAAGGTCACCGAACCGGCCGCGGCGATGAAGGAACCCTGCGGCCCCGAGACTCACCTCCGCGCCAGCATCGCGGGACTTACAGGCAACGGCACACCGGTTTCCCGATTTGCGACCTGCTCACACGACCCGCGCATGTCCACGACACACGCCGCGCACGCAATGGCATCAAGAACACAGTCTGACCTGGGCAAATACAGAAATCGGACATTTCAACCCGAGAGACACATTTCACCCCGAGAGACACACCCATGCACCACCTGATGATCATGGTCAGTTCCGCCCGCTTTGCGGGGCGGAGGTAGCCCCTGGCTGTCGTCGGCACACTTAGCAAGGGCTACGACCTGGACTACGTCTGGAGGCAGATCGACCCGTCCCTGGCGCAGAACCCGGCCGGCTACTACATCGAGCCCACCGAGAAAGGCAGCGAACTTCCTGGCCGCTGGTGGGGCCCGGCCACGCAGGCGCTCGGCTTTGCGCCGGGCCAGCTGGTCGAGCGCAAGGAATATGAGCTGCTGTTCGGCGAGCGCAGGACCCCCGACGGCTCTCCCCTGAGCCGCCCGCCCGCGGGCAGCAAGAAGGCGGCCGGGATCTACGCCGGCCTCCCAGCCGCCGAACCGCAAGCCACCGCCGAGCGTAAGCGAGAACTGCGTGTCCAGGCAGCCCGGCAGGCCCGCCAGAGCCCTTTGTTCTTCGACCTGACCCTTTCCCTGTCGAAGTCGATCAGCATCTTCCACGCCTCTCTGGGCGAGAACGCCCGTCTGGCCCGCGAGGTCGGCGACATCGCTGGCGAACGCTACTGGTCAGGCCTAGTCGCCGAGGTAGACGAGCTGATCATGCAGGCCGTCCAGGCCGGCTTCGGCTACTTCCAGCGGGAAGCGGGCTACACCCGCACCGGCTCGCACCACGCCCGGGCCGATGGTCATGGTTATGCCGACGTCGGCATAAGCACGACCTGCGGCACACGGGCGGCACGCTCACGGCCGCCGCTGGCGCGACCCTGAGAGAACTGATGGCGCGCTTGGGCCACTCCAGCATGCGGGCCGCGCTGATCTACCAGCACGCCTCCCGCGACCGCGACCAGGCCATCGCGAAGGCACTCGGCACGTTCGTGCGCGAGGTCCGGACCGCCGCGGACCAGCCGTCTGCCGGGCGGGGACGCGGCGAGCAGGGCGCGTGACAAAACGCCGTGTGGCACGTGCGTGGCACGCGAGCGCCGCAGGGCACTCGGAGAGCGGGTTATCGAACACCGAAAAATTCGCCTGACCGGCCAGGACGCGAAAGAGCGGGCGACGGGAATCGAACCCGCATGACCAGCTTGGAAGGCTGGGGCTCTGCCATTGAGCTACGCCCGCGCGGTCTGCCAGGCGCAGAAGCGCGCTCACGCACCTTTCGCGCCGACAGGTCGTCACGGGTAGCGTACCGGCTCGTGCCCGCTGTCCGCACTGTGCCCACTGTCCGCACTGTGGCCGCCGACAGCTGAGCGGACCGGGTGCCGCCCGCCTGCACCGCCGCCCCGTCCCGCCGCTGTGCGAGAATCGCTGCCACAGCCGCGGAGCCCACCGCGAGCCCACCGCGAGTCCACCGCCAGCGCAGGACCCAGGCACCAGGCACCAGCGCAGACACCAGACAGAGAAGAGCACGACATGCCCGCCACACCCGAAGCGCAGATAGGCGTCACCGGACTCGGCGTGATGGGCCGTAACCTCGCCCGCAACTTCGCCCGTCACGGCTTCGCGACCGCCCTGCACAACCGGACGACCGCGCGGACGACCGAAGTCATGGACAGCTTCGGCCACGAGGGCACCTTCATCCCCAGCGAGACCGCGCGGGAGTTCGTCAGCTCCCTCGAGACGCCACGGCGGATCGTCATCATGGTGAACGCCGGCCCGGCCACGGACGCGGTGATCGAGGAGTTCGCCCCGCTCCTGCAGCCGGGCGACATGCTCATCGACGGCGGCAACGCGCACTTCAAGGACACCCGCCGCCGAGAGGCGCAGCTAAGGCAAAGCGACATCCACTTCGTCGGGATGGGCGTGTCTGGCGGCGAGGAGGGCGCGCTCAACGGCCCGTCGATCATGCCAGGCGGCTCCACCCAAAGCTATAAAGACCTCGGCCCCATGCTCGAGACGATCGCCGCCAAGGTCGACGGCACGCCATGCTGCACGCACGTCGGCCCAGACGGAGCCGGCCATTTCGTGAAAATGGTGCACAACGGCATCGAGTACGCCGACATGCAGCTGATCGCCGAGGCGTATGACCTGCTCAGGCACGCCGCAGGCGAGGAGCCGCAAGAGATCGCCGGCACCTTCAGGACATGGAACACCGGCCGCCTCGACTCCTACCTGATCCAGATCACCGCGGAGGTCCTCGCGCACACGGACGCGGCCACCAAGCAGCCCTTCGTCGACATCGTCGAAGATGAGGCCGAACAGAAGGGCACCGGCCGCTGGACCGTCCAGGACGCCCTTGACCTGGGGGTGCCGGTCAGCGGCATCGCCGAGGCCGTGTTCGCCAGGTCGCTGTCCGGCCACACCGACCTGCGCGCCGCCGCCCGCGGCCTGCCCGGACCGCGGCGGCGGGCCGTCCCCGACGCGGCCAGCTTCGCCGGCCAGGTGGAGCAGGCTCTCTACGCCTCCAAGCTGGTCTCGTACGCCCAAGGCTGGAACATGATCGCGGCCGGCAGCGCCGAATACGGCTGGGACATCGACCTGGGCGCCATGGCCGTGATCTGGCGCGGTGGCTGCATCATCCGCGCCAAGTTCCTCGACCGGATCCGCGCCGCCTACGCGAGCGACCCGCGGCTGCCGACGCTGCTCGCCGACCCGGATTTCGGCCGGGAGGTCGCGGACGCCCAGGATGCCTGGCGCGAGGTGGTGGCCACGGCGGCCCGCATCGGCGTGCCGGTGCCAGGGTTCTCCGCCGCCCTCGCCTACTACGACGCGCTGCGCGCGCCGCGCCTGCCTGCCGCGCTGGTGCAGGGCCTGCGCGATTACTTCGGCGCGCACACATACCGCCGCACGGACCGTGACGGCTCGTTCCACACGCTATGGGCCGGGGACCGCTCGGAGGTTTCCCTGTGACCCATTTCATTATCCCGAACGATCCGTGGCGCCTCCCCCGCCCGCCCTCCGCCCGGAAAGATGGTGTCCGTCTAGCGGACAGGTGTCCGTCAGCGGCGTGCGGCAGGAACCGCCACCGGTTCGGTGTGCCGCCTGTCGGTCGCCAGACGGTGCGGACCTGCCCTGCCGAAGCCGTGCCAGGCTGCCGCGTCCGCAGGGCGGACATCACTGGTAAGTCTCATTTGTGCGTAAGCCGAACGTTAGCTCTTGACACCTGCCGCAGAAACAGACACGCTTCCGATCAAGCTCAAGTGACCGTGTTGCGGACAACAGTCCGCTGACGGGGACCCCCTTCGGGAGCGATGTGTCCCGCCTCAGAGTGGAGGTTCATATGAAGGCAGCATCCGCCGGGTCCGGCCAGGCGTGGCTGCGCTGTTGAGCTATCCGCATGAACAAACCGGTGAGCCGGGCTGCCGCCCGACCCACCGGACTAACCGCTAACCCACCTCCCAGTGAGCGAGCACAAAAGGAGTTTAGCCGTGTCATATATCCCGGCAACGCGGTGCCTCCGCCGCAGTGCCGTCGTGGCGGCGTTGGCCGCCACGACGCTCGCGCTCGCTGCCTGCAGCAGTAGCAGCAGTAGCAGCAGCACCACTCCCTCGACCTCGCCGTCGGCGAGTCCTTCGGCCTCGCCGAAGCCCATGCACATCGCCTACATGTCGTTCGCCGTTGACAACACCTACGACGCCCCGATGCTGGCGGCGGCGCAGGCCGTGGCGGACACCTACGGGGCCACGCTGAAGGTGTTCGACGCGGACAACAGCCCGCAGACGCAATACGACGAGCTGCAGACCGTCATCAACTCCGGCCAGTACAACGGCATCATCACCCAGCCGATCGAGAGCACCAGCCTGGTCAGCCTCGTCGAGGAGGCGATCGCCAAGGGGATCAAGGTCGTGAACATGGACCAGATCCTCGGACCGGCCCTGGACACCGACGCGCCGCAGGTGACGGGGCTTTCGGCCAACGTGACGTTCGTGCCGACGACGATCGGCACCCAGCTCGGCCAGCAGGTGGTGGCCGCGTGCGCCTCCAAGAGCCTGAACCCGTGCAAGGTCGGCTACCTCTACGACATCAAGGACTCCTCGCTTGACACCGCGATCTACGGTGCGTTCACCGCGGCGATCAAGGGCTCCCCGGTCAAGGTCGTGACGTACGGCCAGTCCTACTTCACCCCGGCGATCGGCCTGACCGCAGTGGAGACGATGCTGGCGGCGCAGCCGACCCTGAACCTGATCGTCGGTTCCGACCAGGGCATCGAGGGTGCCATGACCGCGCTCACGACCACGGACAAGTCCTACTCAGGCAAGCTGCTCCTCGTCGGGTACGGGGCGAGCGCCGCGGCGGTGGCCGGGGTCGAGGCGGGCACCATATTCTCCGATGTGGCCCAGGCGCCCGCCAGCGAGGGCCGGCTGGCCGTCCAGGCGCTGGTCGAGGCGCTCCAGACCGGCAAGGTCAGCGGCGCCATCAACCCGGTGGCCGGCTTGCCTGACGGCGGGATTGTCACGAAGGCGGACGCGAGCCAGTTCACCCCTGAGTGGCCGGGCTGATCGTGCCGGATGCCGTAAACCTCCAGGGCGCGCATGTCGAGCTGCGGGACATCTCCAAGTCCTTCGGCGGGACGCGCGCCCTGGAGGGCGTCAGCCTGACCGTCGGCCGCGGGTCGATCCACGCCCTGGTCGGGGAGAACGGCGCAGGCAAGTCCACCCTCGGAAAGATCATCGCGGGGGCGCTCGCCCCTGATCGCGGCCAGCTCCTGCTTGACGGCGAGCCGGTCCGCTTCCACTCGCCCAGGGACGCGATCGCCCGCGGCGTCATCCTGATCGCCCAGGAACTGGCGATCGTGTCGTCGCTGACCGTCGAGCAGAACGTCTTCCTCGGCGTCGAGCCACGGCAGGCAGGCTTCCAGAACCGCCGCGGGCTGCGCCGCAAGTACACGGAGCTGGCCGCCTCGGTCGGCTTCGAGCTCGACGGCGACGCCAACGCGGGGTCGCTGCGCACCGCCGACCAGCAGAAGGTCGAGATCCTCCGGGCGCTGTGCCGCAACGCTCAGCTGATCGTGATGGACGAGCCGACCGCGGCGCTGTCGCGACCGGACGTGGAGGCCCTGCACAAGGTCATCCGCCAGCTCGCCAGGGACGGCACCACCGTGGTGCTCGTCTCGCACTTCCTGACCGAGGTGCTCGAGCTCGCCGACGAGGTGACGATCCTTCGCGACGGCCGCCTGGTGCGGACGGTGCCGGCCGCCGGGCAGACCGAGGAGTCGCTGATGGCGGCCATGCTCGGCCGGTCGTTCGACGCGACGTTCCCGGCCAAGCACTCCGCCGCGGCGGACGCCCCGGTGGTGCTCTCGGTCCGCGACCTGGTGGCGCCGGGAGTGAACGGCGTGTCGTTCGACCTGCGCGCGGGGGAGATCCTCGGGCTGGCCGGCCTGGTCGGCGCGGGCCGCACCGAGGTGGCCCGCGCGATCTACCGGGCGAACCGGGTCAGCGCCGGCACGATCAGCGTGGCCGGGGAAGGGACCGGCACGGTCGCCCTGACCGGCACGCCGCGCGCCGTCATGCGGGCGGGAGTGGCGATGATCCCGGAGTCGCGCAAGGAGCAGGGCCTGCTGCTCACCCGGTCGGTCCTGGAGAACGTCAGCCTCGCCAACCTGACGGCGGTGAGCACGGCGGGCCTGGTCAGGCCCGGCCCCGAGCGGCGGACCGCGCGCGCGGTGCTGACCCGGGTGGATGTCCGTGGCACCGGTCCCGGACAGGTCGTGAGCGCGCTGTCCGGCGGCAACCAGCAGAAGCTGCTGTTCGGCAGGTCGCTGCTGCGCGATCCGCGGGTGCTGATCGCGGACGAGCCGACCCGCGGCGTGGACGTCGGGGCCAAGCGGGCGATCTACGAGCTGCTTGCCTCGCTGACCGGCGGCGGCCTCGGCGTGCTGCTGATCTCCTCCGACGTCGAAGAAATACTCGGCCTGGCCCACCGCGTGCTGGTCATGCGCGGCGGCCGGGTCGTCGCTGAGCTCACTGGCGACGAGGTGACCGAGGCGGCGATCCTCGGCGCCGCGTTCGGTACCACCGAGAAAGGTGCGTGAATGAGTCAGCCGCAGGCCGCCACGCCCGCCCCGGAGAAGCCGGGGAGCGCGGGCAAGCCGGGTGCCTCGGTCCAGGCCATCCTCCGGGCCCGCCCGGCCGAGTTCCTCGGCCGGGCGCGCGAGGGCGGGATCATCTACCCGTTCATCCTGCTGTTCATCGTGCTGTCGGCCTGGCAGGGCTCGCTCTTCTACGGCAAGACGAACCTGCTCGAGATCCTCGACCAGCAGTCATCGACCGTGATCATCGCGGCGGCCGGCACGATGGTGCTGATCGCGGGCGGCATCGACCTGTCGGTCGGGGCGACCTACGCCCTGTGCCAGGTGATCGCGACCAAGATGGCGGAGACCGGCAACCCGGTCATCGCGATCATCGTCGGGGTCCTCGTCGGCATCGGGGTCGGCGCCATCAACGGCGTGATCGCGACGTTCTTCCGGATCAACTCGCTGATCGCCACGCTCGCGATGTCGTTCGTGATCACCGGCGTCGCCAGCCTGGTCACCAACGGGAACCTGATCTACGCCGGCACCGCCCTCGGCTACGCGAACTTCGCCAGGACGGAGTTCCTCGACGTGACGACCGCGACGTGGACGATGATCGGCGTGGTTATCATCCTCGGCATCGTGCTGTCGCGGACGATCGCCGGCCGCTACATGTACGCCGCGGGCAGCAACGCCGAGGCCGCCCGGCTGGCGGGTGTGCGGGTGCAGTGGATCAAGCTGGTCACGTTCGCGATCAGCGGCGGCGCCGCCGGCCTCGGCGGCATCATCGACGCGTCCCGGGTGCTGTCGGCGTCGTCCGCCTACGGCGGGCCTTCGCTCACGTTCACCGTGCTGGCCGGCATCGTGGTCGGCGGCACGTCGATCCTGGGCGGCCAGGGCGCGATCTGGCGCACGGTGATCGGCACGCTGTTCATCGCGATCATCTACAACGGCTTCACCCTGCTCGGCTGGAACCCGCTCTATGAGCCGATCACCGTCGGCCTGATCCTGCTGCTCGCGGTGGGCGGCGACGCCTGGTCCCGATTGCGCACGAGTTAGCGCCGCGATAGCCCCGCCGCCCAGGCGCGGTTCCCCGGCGAATGTCCAGTGCTCGAGACGCGGCACAACATAGGACCCGAGACGCAGTTTTTGTGTCCGGTTTTATCCCGTTTTGTCCCTACCGTTCGGGTCCTATCTTGGCCCGGGCGCCGCCGACCGCGCCGCGCAGGGGTTCGCCCCTGCGTGACGCCATGTCGCAATCGGCCGCAAACTGTTACGATCGCGGCTACCTCAGCGGCGGGAGGAAACCGGAGTGTCCGATGTAGCCGAGAAGAAGGAGCATCCGCGTGGGGTGGCGGGCACGATCTGGCTGCTGGAGCACGCGCAAGACCTCATATCGGTCGTGGTCGGCGTGCTGCTGGTCGTCATGGCCGTGGTGGTGCTCGTGCTCGGGATCGTCGATTTCTTCCGGGACGTCACGCACGAGTCCGTGGAGACCGCGGCAGTCAACCTGCTCAACCAGATCCTGCTCGTGCTGATCCTGGTCGAGATCACGCACACCGTGGTGCTGTCGCTGCGGGCGCACCACCTGGTCACCCAGCCGCTGCTCGCCGTCGGCCTGGTGGCCGTGATCAGGAGGATCCTCTTCGTGCTCAGCAGCGAGGCAGCGGCGAGCACCGCCGAACTGGCCCTGCTGATCGCGATGGTCGCCGTCTTCGTCGCCGCGCTGATCTTCGTATCGAGATACGACCGTACCGAAACCTGACGTCGGGCTGGCGGGACTCGAACCCGCGGCCTGCCGGAGCGACCCGACCGAGTACCGGGGCCCCGGACGTCATGTCGGCGATACTCGGGGACGTTGCCCAGACTCGGACAGTCGGCTGTCCGTGGCGCGCGATGCGTCATCCCGGAACGCTAGACTCTGGTACGCACGGGCTGTAGCGCAGTTTGGCTAGCGCGCCGCGTTTGGGTCGCGGAGGTCGCCGGTTCGAATCCGGCCAGCCCGACGCTGTGATGGCTTCGGACATCGAGGACACCGGGCTGCTGCCCAGTGAGGCAGGCAACGCTTTTCCCTTGCCGGCGGAGGCCGGGGATGGTTACCCCGTGGCAATTCAGGATGACCAGCGAGGTCAGGCCGGAAATCGCCGTGCTGCTCGAAGCTCCCGACGGGAAGGACCGCGCGCTTGGCGTCTCTTCCTTTTTCGTCTGTTGTTGTCGTGCCAGGCAGGACCGCCATCGCCCCGGCAGGCCGGCGCGGCCAGCGATAGTCCCGTAACCCGCCCCGTCGGTGCCGCATAGGTGCCAATGGCTGGCATATGGCTTGGTGATTTCCCCCGGCCCCGGTGCCCTTGTAGCGTCGCGTACGACGTTCGCGCGGGTTGCGTGCGACGGAAGAAGGGGAGCGAGCGGGCAGGATGGGGCGGCTTGACGGCAAGGTCGCGCTGATCAGCGGGACCGCGCGGGGCATGGGCCGCGCGGCGGCGCTTGAGTTCGCCACGCAGGGCGCCGCGGTATTCGGCTGTGACCTGGATGAGAAGGCGAACGCGGAGACGGTCCGGCTCGTCAGCGAGGCCGGCGGTGTAATGGCGGCGCTCGCGCCGGTCGACCTGGCAAGCGCCAGCGGCGCGCGGGCGTGGGTGGACGCGGCGGTCGCGGAGTTCGGCGGCCTGGACATCCTCTACAACAACGCTTCCGCACTGCGCAACGGCCCGCTCATGGAGCTGTCCGACGCTGATTGGCACTTCACGATCAAGAACGAGCTGGACATCGTCTGGTATTCAGTGCGCGCCGCCTGGCTCGAACTGGTCAGCCGCGGTGGCGGGTCGATCGTCAACGTCGCCTCGATCGCCGCGAAGCTCGGCGCCCGGTTCGCCGGCCAGGTGCCGCATGGCTCGGCCAAGGGCGGGGTGCTGGCCATGACCAAGCACCTGTGCGTGGCCGGCGGCGCGTACGGGATCAGGGTGAACGCCATCCTGCCCGGCCTGATCTACACCCCCGAGACCGCCCGGTATATCGACGACCCGGACGGGCCGCTGCCCGGGATCCTCGCGAAGATCCCCCTCGGCAGGTACGGGCACGCGCATGAGGTCGCCAAGCTCGCTGCGTTCCTGGCAAGTGACGACGCCGCGTTCATCACCGGAGCGGAGATCGCTATCGACGGCGGCGATGGATCGGTGGCCGCGTAGCTGAAGGGGCTGAAATGAGGTTCGCACGCTATGAATATCAGGGGGCCGTCATCGACGGAGTGCTCGGGGCCGGCGACCGGCTGCACGGGCTTGCCCCCGGCCAGGACATCGATGGCGTGATCGGGCGCGGGGGGCTCGCCGCCCTGCTCGACTCTGGCGCCGCCGCGCTGCGCGGTACGTCAGGCCCGGCGGTTGCCGACGTCCGGCTGCTCCCACCGCTGCATCCCGCCTCGATCCGCGACTCCGTCTCATTCGAAGCGCACGTCGAGGGTGCCCGCAAGTCCCAGGAGGGAGCCGTAGACCCAGTGCCGCAGCGGTGGTACGAGGCGCCGTGTTTCTTCTTCACCAGCCCGCATGCCTGTATCGGTGCCTTCGATGATGTGGAGCGCTTCCCGGACTGCGAGCAGTTCGACCTCGAACTGGAAGTGGGCGTCGTCTACGGCGCCTACGGGAAGAACCTCACGCCGGAGGAAGCCGAGACCGGGATCGTCGGATACACGATCTTCAACGACTGGTCGGCGCGGGATCTGCAGCGCCTGGAAGGCCAGCTGCCCTTCGGTTTCTTCAAGGGCAAGGACGGCGCGCACACGCTCGGCCCCTACCTGGTGACCGCGGACGAGCTTGAGCAGCACAAGACCGTCGATGGCTTCCTCGACCTGACGATGCGCGCGTCTATCAACGGCCAGCTGCTCGGCGAGGACTCCCTGGCCAACATGGCGTTCACCTTCCCGGAGCTGATCAGCTTCGCCTCCCGCGGCTCGGTGGTCGCTCCGGGTGATGTCCTGGCCTCGGGAACCTGTCAGCGTGGTTGCCTCACGGAGATCTGGGGCCGGGCCGGCGAGCGGGTCCCGCCGCCGCTGGTCCCCGGCGACGTGGTCACGTTGGAGGTCGAGGCCATCGGCACGATCAGCAACCGCGTGGTCGAGCCCGCTCCGTTCCCGCCGGTCCCGCACGCACGCAAGGGCCAGCCGCGCGGTCCGAGGCACTAGGCCGCGGGCCGCGGGCCGCGCGTTACCTTGTGCCGTGAGCCACGGCCAGCGCGTCCGTGATCGACTTGGCGCCGCCGTGCGCTGTGTGGCCGCCGTCGACTGGGATCTCCGCCCCGTTGATGTACGATGCGCGGGCCGATAGCAGGAAGACGACCACATCGGCGACCTCCTCCGGGCGCCCCTCCCGGCCCGCGAGGGTCTGCGTCACGCTGGCCTGGACGAACACCGGATCGGCGCCATCCAGGATCGGCGTGTCGATCGGGCCGGGATGCACCGCGTTCACCCGGATGCCGCGCCTGGCGAGCTCGAGTGCCGCGACCCGGGTCAGTCCGCGCAGGCCCCACTTCGAGACGGTGTACGCGAGCGCGTGGTGTGCGGTCAGCCCTGCGATGGAGCCGATGTTCACGATCGCGGCGTCATCGTTTTCCGGCATCAGCGGGACCATGGTCCGGATGCCGAGCATGGCTCCGGTGAGGTTGATCCCGATGACCCGCTCCCAGCCGGCCAGGTCCATGTCGAGCAGCCGCGCCCGGTAGGGGACGCCGGCGTTGTTGACTAGCCCATGGACTGGACCGCCGGCCAGGTGTGCCGCCAGGCCGGCCCACTGTTCCTCGCTTGATACGTCCAGGTGCCAGTACTCCATGGAGCCCGGGCCGGCCGTCGTCAGCCGGGCTGCCAGTGCCCTGCCCTCGCTGTCGAGGACATCCGCGCCGATAACCCGCGCCCCCTCGCGGACCAGGATCTCCGCCTCTGCGGCGCCCTGGCCGCGCGCGGCTCCGGTGACAACGACCGTCCGGCCGCTCAGTCCGCAGTCCATCGCCTATGCCTCCGGCGCTCGGATCGGGTCGTGTAGCAGTCCGCCAAGCACCCCCGTGCCGAGTGTCTGCATCAGGTCCGCCGTGAACGCGCCGTCCGGCGCGGTGCGCACCACGGGCACGGGCCCGTCGGCGGCGAACACGGACACACCGCGCTCGTCATGGCCGGTCACGACCCGGCGGGGAATGGAGGGCATCGCAAGCTCCGCATTCATCGCTGCTGGCAATTGCTGGGCTTCATCTCAACACGGCGCGGTCGTCGCGGGCAGTGCACCAGCGATCGGGTTTGGTGATGGCTGGTATGCACAGCGCGCCGTCGGCTCAGTAGACCGCGCGCCCACCGGACAGGTCGAACGTCGCGCCGGTGCTGAACGAGCATCGCTCGGAGGCGAGCCAGGACACGAGCTCAGCCAGTTCCTGCGGTCGGCCCATGCGGCCCATCGGGATGCGCGACAGAAACAGCCGCCGCTCCTCTTCCGGCGCCTTGTCGGTGAGGCCAGCGTCGATCACTCCTGGCACGACGCAGTTCACCAGGACACCGGTCTTGGCCGTCTCCTTGCCCACTGACTTGGTGAAGGCGATCACGCCGGCCTTGGACGCGGAGTATGCGGACATGTCCGGATTGCCGTCCTTCCCCGCGATTGAGGCGATGTTCACGACCCGGCCGTAGCCTCCGGCGATCATCGGCGGCAGGCAGGCGCGGGTGCAGTGGAACACGCCGACGAGGTTGACCATGATCACCCGCTGCCAGGCGCCCGGCGGGTAGGCGGTCACCGGCGCGGTCGGGCCGGCGATGCCGGCGTTGTTGACTAGGACGTCGACGCGGCCCCACCGGCCGAGCACGGCGTCGCGCATCGCCGCGGCGGAGTCCGGGTCGGTCACGTCGACTCGCACCATCAGCGTCTGCTCCGTCCCCGGCCCGGAGTCGGCCGCGGTGGGGGCGTCGATGTCCGCGATCGCCACGCGGAATCCGTCGGCGCGCAGCCGCGCCGTGATCGCGCCGCCGAGGCCGCCGACCCCCCCGGTGACGATCGCCACCCGTGCGTTTGCCGAGGTCATCGCGGAATCAGCCCTCCATCCACGCACAGCGTCTGGCCGGTGAGCGCGGCGGCGGCGTCCGAGGCGAGGAACGCCACCGTGGCGGCCACGTCGCCGGGCGCCAGCGGGCGCGGCAGCGCCTGGCGGGATACCACGTCCTCGAACAGCGCGGCGGGCTGGCCGACCCGGGCGGCGGGGGTGTCGGTCAGCCCGGGCGCGACGCAGGTGACCGCGATTTCGTCCCCGCCGAGTCCGACGGCGAGGGTCCTGGCCAGCGCGATCAGCGCGCCCTTGCTGGTGATGTAGGCGAGCATGTCACCGGCGGGCGGCGACCAGACGGTGTCGGAGGCTACGAAGATGATCCGGCCGAAACCGCGCGCCGCCATGCCAGGAGCGAACGCCTGGGCCAGCAGCAGCGCCGCCTCCACGTTGACCGCCTGGACCCGCCGCCAGCCGGCTAGGTCTACCGCGGCCAGGTCCGCCTTGTCGAAGGCGGCCGCGGCGTGCACCAGCACGTCGCAGCGGCCGTGCGCGCGCAGCACGGCGGCGGCGGCGGCGTGCACCTGGTCAGCGACAGACAGGTCGACCGGCGGGTCGCCGGCCTGGTCGAGGACCGCCACGGTATGCCCGCGGGCGGCCAGTTCCGCCGCGATCGCGCCGCCGATGGCGCCCGCGCCGCCGGTGATCACGGCCACCCGGCCCGCATGTTCTCCCATGACCGGGAACGTAACACCGAGCAGGCGCCGCTATGTCAGGCATTGCCAATGGGAATTCACCGCGGAGGGGCGCGCCCGATCCGGCTCAGCGCTGCCGCGGTACCGGGCTGAGCGCGCCCGCCGTGTCGCGCAGCACTCCGCGCAGCCAGGACAGCGCGGGGTCGGCGGACCGGGTGGGGTGCCACCAGGCGGCCTCGATCAGTTCCACGGTGCCGAACGGCGGCTCCACCACGAGCACCCCCGCCGGGTCCGCCACCCGGCGAGCCAGCCGCTCGGGGACGATCGCCAAGAGGTCCGTCCCGGCGACGACGAACGGCAGCGGCAGCCACCCGGTGACCCGGACCTGTACCCGCCGCCGCACGCCGAGTTCGTCAAGTACCCGCTCGGGCGGGTTCAGCCCGCCATGGCCGAATGAGGCAGCCGCCTGCGGCAGCGCGCCGATGTCCTCGAGCGACAGCCAGCCGTCCCGCAGCCGGGGGTTGGCCGGATCCACCACACACACGAACCGGTCGCGGAACAGCACCTCGGACTCGCCGGGAAAGGCGAACCCCATTGGGCCGATGAGCAGGTCGTGCTCGCGCAGCCGCCGGTCGCTGTCCTGCATGTCCCGCGGGATCGGCGACAATCGCAGCCCCACCATCGGGGCCTGCTCGTGCACCCGGCGCAGCAGCGGCTCGATGAGCACGGTCACCGCGTAGTCCGACAGCGTGATGCTGAAGACCTGCTCGCTCTTGCCGGGCACGAACGTCTCGGTCCGTCCGAAGGCCGCGTCCATCAGTCGCAGCGACTCCGACACCGCGGGCAGCAGCGACTTCGCCAGCGGCGTCAGGCAGTAGTCCCGCCCGTTCCTGACCAGCAACTCGTCCTTGTAGTGGCGCCGAAGCCGGCCGAGCGCGATCGACATCGAGGGCTGGCTCAGGCCGAGCCGCGCTCCGGCGTGCGTGACGTTCTCCTCCTCGAGAAGCGCTCGCAATGTCACGAGCAGGTTGAGATCGACGCCTCCGAGCGGCATGCCCATATGCTGGCATTTACCTGGGAAAATGTCACGAGTTGTTTACCGGACTGTAATTGGAGGCGGAGCTTCTCCATGGCGGGCGTCTCCTCGATCGACCTCAACCTTCTTATCGCGCTTGGCGCGCTGCTTGAGGAGCGGAACCTGACGCGGGCCGGGGAGAAGACCAACATGAGCCAGCCCGCGATGAGCGCGGCGCTGGCCAGGCTGCGCCGTCACTTCGGCGACGAGCTGCTCGTGCGGGACGGCCGCCAGTACCGGCTGACACCGCTGGCCGAGGGGCTGCTGCCCGACGTCCGTGACGCGCTGCGCCAGGTGGAGCGGACGCTGGAGGCGCGGCCGGAGTTCGATCCGGCGACGAGCACGAGGACGTTCTCGCTGGCGATGTCCGATTACGCGGTCACCGTGCTGGTCGACCCGCTGCTCCGGCGGGTGCAGGAGCTGGCCCCTGGGGTCGGGCTGACGGTGAATCCGATCCCCCCCGACATGCACGAGACCGACCGGGGCCTGCTCCAGCACGACCTGATGATCGCCCCGCTGGGCTTCCCGTTTCCAGGGGAGTCGGAGGAAATCTTCCGCGACAGGTACGTGTGCCTCATCGACCCGGGCAACCTGCGGCTGGTTGGCGGCGCCCTCAGCCTGGCCGACTTCGGTGAACTGCCGCAAGCCGTCGCCACGTTCGGGCAACGGGAGGTGCTCAATCAGGCGGAACTGGCGCTCACGGTGCTCGGCGTCCCGCGCCACGTCCAGGTGACCACGGTCGGCTGGCTGCCGCTGCCGTTCGTGGTGGCCGGGACCGATCTGGTCGCGGTCGTCCCCGAACGGCTGGCCAGGCGGGTAGCAGGCACCGCAGGGGTGACGGTGTGCGAGCCGCCGTTCGGGACCATCGAGCTGGTCGAGGCCGTGTGGTGGCACCCCACCCGCAGCGGCGACCAGGCGCTGCGCTGGCTGCGGTCGATCGCCGCGGAGGTGGCCGCCCCATTGTGACCTGGCTGCTCATGCCAGGTATTGGTGATCGATATTTTGCAGGTCACAGGCCCGCTCTTACGATTCCGGCAACTGATCGGACGGCGGGGAGGTGGCCGTGGCGTACACCCCGGGCAGCCACGCGGGCCCGTTCGCGGTGGGCATGTTCGCCGACGGCCGCCGCGAGTTCGCCGGCCTGGTTGCTGGCGAGCGGGTGCGCGAGATCGGCGCGGACACCGGGGCGCTGCTGCGCGACTGGGACGCCGCCCTGGCCTGGCTCGGCGAGCTGGCCGCAGGCGACGGCGGTGGCCGTGACTGGCGCCCGCTTGCGGAGGGCTTGCGCGTGCTGCCCCCGGTCCGCCCTGGGCAGATCCTGCAGTCCGGCGCCAACTACCGGCAGCACGTGATCGACCTGCACGTCGCCGAGGGCGGGGACCGGGCCGAGGCGGAGGCGCTCATGGATGCCCGCGCCGCGACCGGCGAGCCGTACATTTTCACCGGGCTGCCGAGTGCGATGTGCGGGCCCGCCGACGACGTGGTCCTCCCAGTCGAGGGCACCAGGCACGACTGGGAGCTGGAAATCGCGGTGGTGATCGCCAAGCCCGTCCGGCGGGTCAGCCGCGACGACGCGATGGGATGCGTCGCCGGCTACACGATCTGCAACGACATCACCACCAGGGACCTGGTGTACCGGCCGGACCTGCAGCGGATTGGCACCGACTGGACACGGGCGAAGAACCGGCCCACATTCCTGCCCACCGGGCCCTACCTGGTGCCGACGGCCTTCGCCGGCGACCCGGCCGACATGTTGATCACGCTGCGGCACAACGGCGTCGTCCGGCAGCACGAACTGGCCAAGGACATGATCTTCGACGTCCCGCGGCTGGTGTCCTACGCCTCCGCGCTGGTCCCGCTGTCGCCGGGGGACCTGCTGCTCACCGGCTCGCCCGCCGGGAACGGCGCACACTGGGGTGTCTTCCTCGCGCCCGGCGACGTCATGGAGGCGGAGATCACCGGCCTCGGCCGCCAGCGGAACACCTGTGTTAGCGAGAGGGTCACCACACATGCCTGAAGGGCTCATCACCCACCTTCGCCACGTCGACATCGCCGTCCCGGATTACGCGAAGCAACTCGACTTCTACACGAGCGTCTGGGGGCTTACCCAGACCGGCGGCGATACCGGGGTCGCGTTCCTCGCCGCCGAAGGCTCGCCGGAGCAGTACGTGCTGCGGCTGCGCGAGGGCGGCAAGCGGCTCGACCTTATCGCGTTCGGCGCGGCCAGCCGCGCGCACGTCGACGAGCTCGCGCAGCGGCTGGCGGCGGCCGGGGTGAGGCTGGTCAGCGAGCCCGGCCCGGTCGGCACCCCCGGCGGCGGCTACGGATTCAGGTTCTTCGACATCGACGGCCGCACGATCGAAGTGTCCTGCGATGTGGCGGTGCGCGCGCACCGGCTGGTCGAGGAGAAGGAGGCGATCCCGGTCCGCCTGTCGCACGTGGTGCTGAATTCTTCCGACATCGACGCGACGCGGGACTGGTACGCCAGCCACCTCGACTTCCGGCTGTCGGACACCCTCCGCGGCGTCATGCACTTCATGCGCTGCAACCCGCGCCACCACAGCTTCGCGATCGCCCGCGGCCCGCACGTGTCAGTGCACCACATCTCGTTCGAGATGCGCGGCCTGGACGAGTACATGCGCGGCAGCGGGCGGGTGATTCGCTCCGGCGCCCGGTTCATCTGGGGTCCGGGCCGGCACCTGGCAGGCGACAACACCTTCAGCTACTTCCTCGATCCGCAAGGCAACACGATCGAGTACACCACCCAGCTTCAGGAACTCGACGAAGACAGCTGGCACCCGCACATCTACGACATGCGCGACCCGGCTGTCCAGGACCAGTGGGGAACGGCGAACCCGATGAACGAGCTCGTCGCGAAGGAAAGCTTCAACGACGTCGACCCGGGGCTCTTCAAGGCCCCGCCCCTATAAGGAGAACCGAATGAGACATAAAACCGTGCGGCTGACGCTTGGCCTCGGTGGCGCGCTGCTGCTCGCCGCGGCCACCGCGTGCTCGTCGAGCTCGTCGACCACGACCGCGCCGAGCTCGTCGAGCTCACCGACGGCGAGTGCTAGCTCCGCGTCCGCGCTCACCGGGAGCTGCGGGACGATCCCGGACATCGCCTACAACGACCAGAGCGGGCTGGTGGCCTCGCTGGGCAGCTACGCCGCGAACTACGACGGCTTTGACGGCACGATCTACAAGTCGCCCTGGTCTACCTGGAAGGGCCTGACCGGCAAGATCAAGGTCGGCATCCTCATCGACGGCCTGAGCAACGGCTTCCAGCCCGTGCTCGAGAGCTCGCTCGAGTCCGACCTGCAGGCCTACGGCTACTCCACGATCGCGCTCGTGCCGTCTTCGGCCTCGGTGACGGACCAGCTGCAGGGGTATCAGACGCTGCTCAACGATGGCGTCAACATGATCATCGCCCAGGCGCAGTCCCCGACCGCGTACAACTCGCTTATCGACAAGGCGGCCAAGGAAGGCATTCCGACGATCGGCGTGCTGAACGAAATCGCCGACGCGAACGCGGTCAACGTGGTGCCGAACTCGGTGCTCGGCGGTATGAAGCTCGCGCAGTTCGTGGTGCAGCAGGCGAAGGGCAAGGGCCTGGTCCTGTTCCTCCACGGGATCCCCGGGGTGCCGATCGACACCGACACCGCGAATGGCGCGAACGACGTGCTGAAGCTCTGCCCGCAGATCACGACCAACGAGTCGATCGTGACCCAGTTCGAGGCGTCGATCGCCAAGCAGCAGGTGCTGAGCTACCTCAACACGCACCCCCAGCCGGTGGCCGGCGTGATCACGGCGGGGCCGTTCACCTCCGGCGTGATCGAGGCGTTCGAGCAGGCCGGCCGGACCGTCCCGGTCATCACGAACAACGGCCTGGACGACGGTGGCCTCGCCTACTGGCTGCAGCACGAGTCAACCTTCGACGGTGTCGCGCTGGCGAACACCCCCAACGGCCTGGCCTACGCGGCGTCTGTCGTGGCGCACAAGATGCTGATCGGCGACGGCGTGAAGATCAACACGCTGGCGATCGACCCGCCGCTGGCGACCAGCGCCGACCTGACGCAGTACGTGGACGTGAGCTCGAGCTGGACGATCAACTCCGCTGGAACCGCGATCGGCCCGCCAAGCGCGTACGTGTCTGGCGCCTACATTGACTCCATCTTCACCAAGTGAGACTCCGGCAGGCCTGACGGCAAAGGCGGGCTCGGTCGCGCTGCGCGTCACCGGGCTCGCCAAGGCCTTCGGCCCGACGGTGGCCCTGCGCTCCTGCTCGGCGGAGTTCCGCGCGGGCGAGGTGCACGCGATCATCGGCGAGAATGGCTCGGGCAAGTCCACCCTGGTGAAGATCCTCACCGGGGTGCACCGGCCGGACGCCGGGTCCGTCGAGCTCGCGGACACCGCCGGACGCCTGGTTGCGGCGCCCGCGCTGCGCAGCCCGGCCGCCGCCATCAGCGCGGGGATCATGGCGGTGTTCCAGGAGGTGCTCGTCGTCGACTCCCGCTCGGTCCTTGACAACGCCTGGCTCGGCGCGGACACCACGTTCGGCGCTCCCCTGCCCGATCCCGAGCGCCGACGACGGGCGAGGGCGGCGTTCGCCGAACTGCTGCCCGGCGGCATCGACCTCGACGCCCCCGCCGGCGCGCTTCCCCTGTCCCAGCGGCAGGCATGCGCGATCGTCCGCGTGCTGCTGCGCGAGCCGCGGGTGCTGATCCTGGACGAGGCGACGTCCGCGCTCGACGTCGCCACCAGGGACCGGCTGTTCGTCGCGATCGGACGCCGTCGCACGGGCGGGATGTGCATGCTGTTCATCTCGCACCGGATGGACGAGATCGGCGAGATCGCCGACCGCGTGACCGTGCTGCGCTCGGGAGAGTCCGTGGGCACGCTGACCCGCGCCGAGGCCACGCCGGACAAACTCGTGCAGCTGATGACCGGCACGGACCACCTGGCCGGCGGCAAGAGCGCGCACCAGCGGCTCGAGCGCCCCGCGTCGGCCGATGGCGTGCTCGAGGTGCGCGACCTGAGGCTGCGGCCGGGCGCGGCGCCGGTATCTTTCACGCTCAGCGCGGGGGAGGTCGTCGGACTGGCCGGGCTCGAGGGTCACGGACAGGACGAGTTCCTCCGCGCGCTTTGGCAGGGTCATCAGAACGGCCAGGTGCTCCGCGTCACCGGTCCGGTTCAGACGCCTATCCGGTCCGCCCGGCACGCGGCTGCGCTCGGCATCGGCTACGTGCCGCGGGATAGGCGGGCCGAATCGTTGTTCGCGCCGCTGTCGGTCCAGGAGAACTTCGGCGTGGTCACGTCCCGCGCCGACCGCAGGGCCGGCCTGCTGTCCCATGCCGCGCTGCGCGGCCGGCTCGCCGCCTACCGCGAGAGCCTTGGCATCCGGATGGGCAAGCCCACGGACCTCATCACCACGCTGTCGGGCGGCAACCAGCAGAAGGTCGTCATTGCCCGCTGGCTCGCCCGCGAGCCGCGAATCCTGCTGCTCAACGACCCGACCCGCGGCATCGACCTCGGCGCCAAACGTGATATCTACATGCTGCTCGACAAGCTCGCCGCCGACGGGGTCGCGGTCGTGATGCTGTCCACCGAGGTGGACGAGCACGTGGAGCTGATGGACCGGGTGCTCGTCTTCCGCGAGGGGACCGTGGGCGCCGTCGTGGAACGCGACGGGCTGTCGCGCGCCGCCCTGGTGTCCGCCTTCTTCGGTCAGGAGGGCAGCCGATGACGCGCTTCCTGCGATCCCGGCCATACGCGTTCGCGCTCGCGGTGTTCGTGGCGCTGCTGATCGCCAACATCGTCGCCCAGCCCAGGTTCGCGAGCCCCTCCAACTGGGCCGAAACGCTGGCCATCTTCGCGCCGTTCGCGATCGCCGCCCTCGCGTCCACACCCGCGATCATGTCCGGCGGCGGGGGCATCGACATCTCGATCGGCCCGCTGATGACCGTGATCGACATGGTCATCGTGGCCGACCTGCTGCCACACGGACTCGGCTCGGTGTGGATCGTCGTGCCCTTCTGCCTGGTCGCGGGCGCCACGGTGGGCGCGCTCAACGGCACGCTCGTCACCGTGCTGCGCTTCCAGCCGGTGGTCGCGACGCTGTGCATGAACTTCATCCTCACCGGCCTGGCTACCCAGATCGAGGGCGCGACCACGCCGCAGGGCTCCACCTGGTGGACCAATGACCTGGCCAACTCGTTCGGCCCCATCCCCGGCGGGCTGATCTCGATCGGGTTCGTGCTGCTGGTCTGGCTCGCGCTGTCCCGCACCGCCTACCTGCGGAACCTGTACGCGACCGGCGGCGACGACGCCACCGCGTTCTCCGCCGGCGTGGACGTGACCAGGGTCAGGGTCTACGCCTACGCGACCGGCGGCCTGTTCGCCGGCGTCGGCGGGCTCGCGCTGATGGCGGTGCTGCGGGAGGGCGAGGCGGGCGACGCGACGATGTACACGCTGGTCGCGCTGGCCGCGGTGGCCCTCGGCGGCACGGCGTTCACCGGCAAGCGCGGCAGCCTTATCGGCTCGCTGTTCGGCGCCGGGTGCATGTACCTGATCACGAACGTGCTCAGCGCCGCCCGCGTGCCGGACACCTGGACGGACGCGATCTACGGTGCCCTGCTGATCATCGCCGTGATCTTCGGCGCCGGGCTGGCGAGCGCGACCCAAGCGAGGACCGCATGACAACGATCAGCGCGGCACCGCGGCAGCTGGCGTCCCGGCACCACATCGCCGACCTGCAGCGACGCTTCCCGCTGCTGCAGGTCACCGCGCTGGCGGTGCTCTACCTCGTCGGCGCCGTCACGATCCCCGGCTGGATGTCGCGGGACACGATCTCCTCGATGCTGGTCATGGCCGCGCTGCTCGGGCTCGCCGGGGCCGGGCAGACGGTCGTGGTGCTCGGCGGCGGCATCGACTTTTCCGTCGGCTCCTTCATCACCGCGGGCGGCGTGTTCATCACCGAGCTCACCAGCGTGGACAACTGGCCGGTGTGGGCCGCCATCGCGCTCTCGGGCGCGGTGGCCGTCACCGGCGGCGCGCTCAACGGCGTGATCTCCTACCGGTTCCGCATCGAGCCGCTGGTCGTGACCCTCGGGGTCGGCTCGCTGCTGACCGGGGTGCTCACCGGCTGGACCAGCGGCGCGGTGACCGGTACCCCGCCGAACTGGACGGATTCGGCCGTCTCGGTCACCACGAGCACGTTCGGCATCCCCGTGCCGCCGGTCGTGGTCATCTGGGCGGTGCTCGCCGTGGTCGCCGGGATCGTGCTGGCCAGGACCAGGGCCGGGCGCAGCGTGTACCTCATCGGGACCAACCCGGTCGCCGCGAGGCGGGTCCTGGTCCGCACCGGCTGGACATGGACCGCGGGGTTCATCGTGAGCGCGCTGGTGGCCACGTTCGTGGGCATCCTGCTGGCCGGGGACGGCGGCGGGAACCTGGACGCCGGCGACCCCTACCTGTTCCTTGCGCTTACCGCGGTGATCGTCGGCGGCACGATGTTCGGCGGGCGGGGCGACTACTGGCGCACGGTGCTCGGCGCGCTCATCCTGACCGTCGTCACCTACCTGCTCGAGGCCCACAACTACAGCGCCGGCGTGCAGGAGATGGTCTACGGGCTGCTGATCATGATCGTGGTCGCCATGTACGGCCGGGAGCGGAAGGTAAGGGACAGGGTATGAACCTGCGGCACCACCACGTCGGGCTCTCGGTATCGGACTTGGAGCGGGCGAAGAGATGGTACGCGGACGTGCTTGGGATGACCGAGGGCTACGCGTTCGAGATACCGCCCTTCGGGGTGCGCGGCTGCTTCATGGTCGGCCACGGCACCCGGGTGGAGCTTTTCGAGCGGGCTGGCTCTGCCCAGGGCATCGGCGGGCAGGATCCGCCAGCCGCGTTGCTCACCCGCGGCTACGGCCACGTCGCGTTCGTCACGAGCGACCTAGACGGCGCCTTCACCGGGGTCGTCGCGTGCGGCGCGGTGCCGGTGTGGGAGCCCCGGCCATCCCCGGAGCCAGGAGTGCGGATGGCCTTCATCGCTGACGTCGACGGCAACCTCATCGAGTTCGTCGAGGCTGCCTCCGACCGTGGCGCATGAGCCGCCCCATGGCAGCCATCATGGCCGGGCACGCATGACCGAGCCCACGGGAAGCACCCTCACCGACGCGCTCGCCGAGGCCAGGCGCAAGTACCGGAACTGGGGCCGATGGGGCCCGGACGACGCGCTCGGCACGCTGAACTACATCGATGACGGCAAGCGTTCCGCCGCGGTCGCAGTTGCCCGCGCCGGCCGCGTGTTCTCGCTGGCCCTTGAGTTCAACAGGGACGGGCCGCGCAGCGGCAGCCGCGGCCGGGGCAATCCGATCCACACCATGCTCGACTCGGGCCTGGAAGCCGCCGCGGGCGCGCAGGGCCTTCCCCATGGCTTTGGCGACGCCGACGACGTCGTGTTTATGCCGCTTCGGGCAGGTACCCACTGGGACGGCCTCGGACATGTATACGACAAGGGGTTCGCCTGGAACGGGCGGCGCTGCGAGGACGTGGTGACCGGAGCCGGCGACCAGGTGACCGGTGTCGAGCGGCAGGCGGCCTCGTTCGTCACCCGCGGCGTGCTGCTCGACGTGGGCCGCGCCGTCGGCGACGGGGAACTGCCCGACGGTTTCGTGATCACCGAGCACCACCTGCGGACGACGATCGCGGCACAAGGGCCGTCATCCGCGATCGACCGCGGCGACATCGTGCTGGTCAGGACCGGCCAGCTGGCCCGCTGCCGCCGCCTGGCCGGCTGGGGCGGGTACACGACGGGGGCGGCGCCAGGCCTGTCGTTCGGTGTGCTCGGCTGGCTGCACGGCAGCGAGATCGCCGCCGTCGCGACCGACACGTTCACCGTCGAGGTCAGGCCGCACGAGTTCGACCCGCCCTGCGTCCTGCCCCTGCACCAGATCGCGATTCCCAACATCGGGCTCTTCCTCGGGGAGATGTTCGACACCGACGCGCTGGCCGCCGACTGCGCCGCCGACGGAGTCTACGAGTTCCTCCTGGTCGCCGCGGGCCTGCCGATCACCGGCGGGGTCGGCGCGCCGGTCAACCCCATCGCCATCAAATGACGCCGCCATCCGCAGATTGGAGCCCCAGTGGAACGAGCCGACTTCGACACTTACATCAGCCGCTTCAACAAGGAGGATCCAGGGGCCTTCGAGGACTACATGGCGCCCGACGTCCACATGCTGAACGGCACCCTTGCGCTCAATGGCGTTGCCGAGGTGAAGGAGCACTACGCGCGGATCTGGCGTTCGATGCGCGAGTCGCTCAACGTCGAGCGGTTCGTCAGCGACGAGCAGACCGCCGCGATCCAGATGCACACCCATTTTGCGGTGCTTACCGAAGACCCTAACTCACCCTTCGGCCTCATCCGTGCCGGCGAGACTTTCGACTTCCATGGCCTGATCATGTACCGGTTGCGCGCGGACGGGAAGTTCGCCGATGTCAGGGTCGCCTACAACAGCTTCATCTACACCCGTGCCGACGGCACCGCTACCGACCTCGGGATACCGCACTGATGCCCGGACCGTTCACCGGCCGGCTGCTGCGCCCCGGCGATGAGGGGTTCGGCGACGCCGCGGTCGGCCGGATCTTCAACAAGCGGCGGCCGTCCCGGCGGCCGGCCGCCGTGCTGTGCGCCGCCGATGCCGCCGACGTGGCAGCCGGGGTGCGGCTGGCCCGCGAGGAGGGGCTGCGGGTCGCCGTCCGCTCCGGCGGGCACAGCTGGGCCTCCTGGTCGCTGCGGGACAACACGCTGCTCATCGACTTGGCCGCCTTTACCGGCCTGAGCTATGACGAGGAAACGGGAATCGTCACCGCCGGCCCGGCGGTTCGCGGCGGCAGCGACCTCGACCCGTTCCTCGCCGCCCAGGACCGGTTCTTCGCCGGCGGGCACTGCCCGACCGTGGGAATCGGCGGCTTCCTGCTGCAGGGCGGGATGGGCTGGAACTGCCGAGGCTGGGGCTGGGCGGCGGAGTCCATCGCGGCGGCCGAGGTAGTTACCGCGGGCGGCGAGATCCTCTGGTGCGACGAGGCCGACAACGCCGACCTGTTCTGGGCGGCGCGCGGGGGCGGGCCCGGATTCTTCGGCGTGGTCACGGCGTTCCGGCTGCGCACCAGGCCAAGGTACCGCGAGCTGACCCAGACCACCTACGTGTACCCGGCGTCGGTGGCGGCCGAGGTGCTCGCCTGGCTGCACGCCGCACGTCACGACGTGCCGCGGTCGGTCGAGCTTGTCGCGGTCGGTATCACTCCGCCGCTGCCGCCGGAGCTTGACGGCGGCGGGCCGGCCCTGGTCGTGGACGGGGTCACCTTCGATGGCGGCCCGGCCGCGCTTGCCGCGCTGGACACCTGTCCGGTCGCGGGCAAGGCCCTGGTCCGCAAGATCGGCCAGCCGGTGACGATCTCCGAGCTGCGGGCCGAGCAGCTGCGCGCCAATCCCGAAGGGCACCGCTACTTCGTCGACAATGCCTATCTCGCCGGCGATCCCGGGTCGCTGATCCCGGCGCTGACGCCGGCGTTCACCGGGCTGCCGACGGCCAAGTCATTTTCTCTCTGGTTCGACCTCGCTGGCAGGCCGGCCTCGCCTGAGCCTGGCCGGCCGATGCCGGACATGGCGCTGTCCCTGCAGACCGACATCTACTTCGCCACCTATGTCGTGTGCGAGTCGCCAGCCAGCGACCCGCACTGCCGGAGCTGGGTCGATGACACGATGCGCCGCCTGAGGCCGTTCGCGGCCGGCTGCTACCTGGGCGACAGCGACTTCACCGTCCGGCCCGACCGGTTCATGAGTGACGCCGCCTGGCAGCGCTTCGGCCAGATCCGCGCCGCCCGCGACCCCGGCCGGCTCTTCGCGGGTTACGACATCGCGGACGAGTCCGCGCTGAACCGTCCCGCCGGGGCCATCGACCGTGACCGACCGATCCCGACAGACCCAGGACGTGGAGTGTTACCGGCAATGAGCAAGGCATACCTGAAGAAAGCGGTTCCCGCGGCGCAGGTCGCCGCCGGCCTGGCCGAGGTCAAGGAGACCGTCGGGGCCGTCATCGGCGACATCCGCGAGCGCGGCGACGAGGCGCTGCGGGAGTACTCGGCGAAGTTCGACAACTGGTCGCCGGAGAGCTTCCGGCTGTCCGCGGCGCAGATCGAGGACGTCGTGGCGGCCGTGCCTGAGCAGGTCATCACCGACATCCAGTTCGCACAGTCGCAGGTGCGACGGTTCGCCAGGGCGCAGCTCGCCTCGATGACCGAGATCGAGGTGGAGACCTTGCCCGGTGTCTTCCTCGGCCACAAGCACCTGCCGGTCCGCTCCGCAGGCGCGTACATTCCCGGCGGCCGGTACCCCCTCACCGCCTCCGCGCACATGACCGTGCTGACCGCGAAGGTGGCAGGCGTCGAGCGGGTCGCGGCCTGCACTCCGCCGATCCGCGGCGAGATTCCCGCGGCCACCGTCGCGGCGGCGCACCTGGCCGGCGCCGATGAGATCTACCTGCTCGGCGGCGTGCAGGCGGTCACGGCGCTCGCCCTGGGCACGCAGACGATCGGGAAGGTCGACCTGCTTGCCGGCCCAGGCAACGCCTACGTGGCCGAGGCGAAGCGGCAGCTGTTCGGCGAGGTCGGCATCGACTTGCTCGCCGGGCCGACGGAGATCTTGGTGATCGCCGATGGCGACGCCGACCCGCGGACCGTCGCGGTGGACCTGCTTTCGCAGGCCGAGCACGGCCCGGACTCCCCCGCCATCCTGGTCACCACCTCGCGGTCGCTTGGCGAGACCGTGCTGGCGTACATCGAGAAGATCCTGCCTGGCATGCCGACGGTGGACTTTGCCGGACCGGCCTGGCGCGATCACGGGCAGGTGATCGTCACAACAGACATCGATGAGGCGTTCGCGGTCGCGGACTCGTTCGCCTGCGAGCACGTGGAGGTGCTGACCGCCAGCCCGCGCGACGCGCTAGAGAAGATGCGCAGCTACGGCGCGCTGTTCCTCGGCGAGGGCACTTGCGTCTCCTATGGGGATAAGGTGATCGGCACCAACCACGTGCTCCCCACCCGCGGCGCGGCGCGCTACACGGGCGGCCTGTGGGTCGGCAAGTACCTCAAGACCGTCACCTACCAGGAGGTCCGCGACCCGCAGTCGTCCGCGCTACTCGGCGAGGTCTGCGGCCGCGCCTCCCGCGTCGAGCTCTTCGAGGGCCACGCCCGGTCCGGCGACATCCGCGCCGCGAACGTCCACGGCACCCGCCCGAGCTGGCTCGCCACAGCGCTGGACGCCGCGACACTGGACAGCAGTTGACGAGGGACACCGCGCGCCGCGGCGAGCTGGCCGGCCGCACCGCCCTGGTCACCGGTGCGGGCAACGGCCTCGGGCGGGCGATCGCGCTCGCCCTGGCCGGCTGCGGGGCGCGGGTGATCCTCACCGGGCGCACGGCGGCGACGCTGACGAAGACGGCATCCCTGATCAAGGACGAGCGCCTGGCGCGCGTCGCGCCGGCCGACGTGGCCTCGCCGGGAGCCGTCGCCGCGCTGCGGGAGGCGCTCGCGGCCGAGGAGATCGACCTCCTGGTCAACAACGCCGGGATCGGCGGGCCGGTCAAGGCGCTCACCGACATCGAACCGGGGGAGTGGGATGAGGTCTTCGGCGCCAACGTGCGGTCGGTCTACCTGATGTGCCGGGCGTTCCTGCCCGCCATGTACAACCGGGGCAGCGGCGACGTCGTCAACATCGCATCGGTCACCGGTAAGCGCCCGCTGACCAGGCGCGCCCCGTATGCGGCGTCCAAGATGGCGGTCCTCGGCCTCACCAGGACCCTCGCGTTCGAGGCCGGGCCGCTCGGCGTCCGCGTCAACTCGCTGTCTCCCGGACCCTGCCGGGGGGAGCGGATGACCCGCAACTTCACCAGGGAAGCCGCGGCCACCGGCACCACGTACGAGCAGGCAGAGCAGGCGTTCGTGTCCCGCGCCGCGCTGCACCGGCTGGTCGAAGAAGACGAGGTCGCTTCCGCCGTGCTCGCGATGCTCCGGATGCCCGGCCTGTGCGGTGCCGACATCGACCTGTCCGCCGGCATGATCGCACCGGCCTGAGAACACTCGAAACCATGACGCAGGAACTGACAATAGGGAGCACACCGTGAGCGTGTCGTCGGTGCTGATCGTCGGGGGCGGTATCACGGGCAGCGTGCTTGCCCTCGCGCTTGCGCAGCGCGGGGTCAGGGCCGACCTGGCCGAGATCACACCGCAGTGGCGCGGCACCGGCCACGGGATCACCGTCCAGGGCAACCTGCTCGCCGCGCTCGGCAAGGTCGGCGTGCTCGATGAGGTGCTGCGCCGGGGCGTGCCGTTCAACCTGCTGCGGATGCGGCAGGCCGACGGCACGCTGATCGCCGAGTTGCCGACGCCGCGCACCGGCGGTGACAGGCTGCCCGCCACCCTCGGCGCGCTGCGCTCAGACATCCAGGAGGTGCTCTGCGACCGGGTGTACGCCGCCGGCGTGCGGGTCAGCCTCGGGCTGAGCGTCCGCGCGATTGCCACCGGCGAGGGGCAGGCCCACGTCGAGTTCACCGACGGCAGCACCGGGCGCTACGACCTGGTGGTCGGCGCGGACGGCATCAGGTCCACCGTCCGGGCGATGCTCGGCATAACCACCGCGCCGCGGCCGAGCGGCATGTCGATCTGGCGGGTCGTCGCGGACCGCCCAGCCGAGATGGACTGCGCCGAGCTCTACTACGGCGGCCCTCGGTACAAGGCCGGATACAGCCCCATCTCGGCGGACAAGTGCTACGCCTACATCCTGGACACCGACGGCAGGCTCGGCGACTTCGGCGACCAGCCGGCCTGGCAGCTCATGTACGAGCGGTCCGACGGCTACGGCGGGACCTGGGGCAAGGTCCGCGACACCATCGGCCCGGACTCCAACGTCTCGCACACCAGGATCGAATGGCTGCTGGTGGACGACCCGTGGTACCGGGGGCGGGCGATCGTGATCGGCGACGCCGCCCACGCCTGCCCGCCGCTGATCGCCCAGGGCGCCGCCATGTGCGCCGAAGACGCCGTGGTCCTCGCCGAACTGGTCACCACCGACCTTCCGGTCCGGCAAGCGCTCCGGGCCTTCATGGCCCGGCGACTGCCGCGCGTCGAACTCGTCGTGCGCAACTCGATGCAGCTGGTGCGCTGGGAGATGGGCCTGGAACCGCACACGGACGCGGACGTCGCCGAGACCATGAGTTCCACCCTCGGCTTCCTCGCCGCCGCGGAGGCCTGACCTGATGACGTCGCGGCACCACCACTCCGGGCGGCCGGTGATCGACACCCACGGCCACATGCTCGTTCCCGAGGCCAGCGGCCTCGCCGAGGGTCACCCGCGGGAGTCGGCGGACGCGGCGGCCGAGCGCGCGTCGTTTACGGCCGCGTCCGTCGCGGCGAACCAGTCGCAGCTCAAGCGGGTCTGGCCGCAGCTCACCTCGGCGCGGCGGCGGCTGGCGGACCTCGACGCCATGGGCGTGGACATTCAGCTCGTCGGCCCGATGCCGATGCATCGCTACTGGGCCGAGCCTGCGCTGGCCGAGAGGCTGACCACGGTGATCAACAACGCGGTCGCCGCGCACTGCGCCGACGGCGCGGGCCGCCTTTACGGTCTCGGTACCCTCCCGCTTCAGCACCCGGCCATCGCGGTGCGCGAGCTTGAGCGCGCGGTGACCGAGCTCGGCCTTAAGGGCGTCAGTGTCTCAACCAGCGTCGACGGCCGCGAACTCGCCGACAAGGCGTTCGACCCGGTATGGGAAGCGGCGGCCGGACTCGGCGCCGTCGTCTTCATCCATCCCTGGGGCTGCTCGCTAGGTGCCCGCTTGGCCGCGAACTTCCTCGGCAACACCTTCGGCCAGCCAGCAGAGACCGCCCTGGCACTGTCCCACCTGATCTTCGGTGGCACGCTCGACCGGCATCCCGGCCTGAAGCTGCTCGCGGCACACGGCGGCGGGTTCCTGCCCACCTACATCGGACGCTCCGACCACGCCTGGGCAAACCGCCCCGACGCCCGGGGCTGTGCCCAGACCCCCAGTTCCTACCTGCGCCGGATCTGGTACGACGCCTTGGTCTACACCCCGCGGGCGCTGCGCCACCTGATCGACGCAGCCGGCGCGGACAAGGTGGTCCTCGGCACCGACTACCCCTTCGACATGGGCGTCACAGACCCGGTAGAGCGCGTACGCGCGGCCGGCCTCCCGGCCGCCGGCATCGCGGCCGTCCTCAGCGGCAACGCCGCCGCCCTCTTCACGCTGACCGAGGGAGATGGCAGGTGACCACTTTTCTCACCGATGCCGATGTCCGGGGCGTGTTCGACTGGCGCGGGGCGATCGAAGCGCTGCGTGACGCGTACTCCGTGCCTGACGACGCGGCACGGTTCCCGGCGCGCACGATGGCACGCGGGGACTTCGGCTGGCTGCGCACGCTGAGCGGCGTGCCGGCGAACACCGGGCTGATGGGCGGAAAGCTGATCGCGGCCTCGCTTGCCGGCCGCCGTGCCTGCTACCTGATCCCGCTGTTCGACCAGCGGACCGCGGAGCTGGTGGCCCTGCTCGACGGCAGCTCGGTCACCGGGTTCCGTACCGCGGCGACGTCGGCGCTGGCAGTCGATGTGCTGGCGCCCAGCAGGCCGCTGCGGGTCGGGGTCGTCGGCTCGGGGTTCGAGGCGCAGCACCATGTGCGCGCCCTGTCCGCGATCCGCGAGCTCACCACGGTCACCGTCTTCAGCCCCAACCCCGCCAGCCGCGCCAGGTTCGCGGACTCCCTGGCCGACCTCACGACGCCGCCGACGGCGGCTCGCACTGCCGAGGAAACGGTGGCAGGTGCGGACCTGGTACTGTGCGCGGCCCGCTCCCGCGATGAGACGCCGACCCTGCGGGGCGCGTGGCTCGCCCCGGCAATGACGGTCGTCTCGATCGGCTCCACGCTGCCGGAGCAGCGCGAACTGGACGCCGAGGCGATCGGGCGCGCTGACGTGATCGTCGCCGACACGGTAGACGAGGTCGCGCACGACACAGGCGACATGATCGCTGCCGCGCAGGTCGGCGTGGCCTTCGCCGGAAAGCTCATCTCGCTCGCCAGCGTGGTCTCCGGCCAGGTCCCGGGACGGCCTGACCCGCAGGCGGTCGTCCTCTACAAGTCGGCAGGCGCGGCGATCCAGGATCTCGCCGTCGCGGCGATGTGTGCGCGCCGCGCCGCCGAGCGACAGATCGGCACCCCGCTCACCGGCATCGTCACCCCGGTCAGCAAGTAATCGGGCAACCAGGAAAGGGGAGCTTTCATGGCTCGATACAACCGCGATGAGGCCAGAGACTGGGCACGCGAGACCCTGGTCGGGGCGGTCAACTGCACGATCCCCTCCTTCACAGGCGACCTGAAGGCCATTAACGAGAAGGCGATCAGGCACGACACCCGGCTGGCGCGAGAGCACGGCTTCATCGGCACGCTCGGTGTCTCCGAGGTCGCGATCACGCTGCCCGAGTACCTGAACTTCCTGCGCATCATCAAGGACGAGGCCAGCGACGACTTCGTCGTCGTCCACCACGGCAGCTGGTCCGACCTCGCGCAGAACATCGAGGCGGTCAACGGCGCCGAGGAGGCGGGCGCGGAACTGGTGCTGCTGTCCTACCCGCCGAACTTCTACCCGGAGACCGAGCAGGACATCTACGACTACACCAGGGCCGTCTGCGACGCGACGAACCTCGCGGTCATGCTCTTTCCCATGTACCTGTGGGGATTCAGCCCCCGCATCCACCCCTCCGACATCCCGGTCCGGCTGATCCGCGCTCTGATCGACGACTGCCCCAACATCGCGGTCATCAAGGCGGAAGGAGGCTTCCCCGGCATCCAGGGCGTCATCGAATGCCACCGCCATTTCGGCGCCGAGGTCGTCATCTCGATGCCGATCGAAGCCGAGCTGATCCCGCTGTCGCAGATAATGCCAATTCAGCTGTCGGCGACCAGCGACCACGAGTATTACGGCCCGATGATCCCCCGGGTCATGACGCTGCTCCGCGACAAGAAGTACGACGAGGCCGCCGACATCTACTGGCAGCTCAGCCCGGCCCGCAAGGCGAAGGCGGGCCTGGCGGGGACCCTGCACGGTGGCGCCTTCCTCAACCGGCAGGCCTGGAAGTTCCAGGGCTGGCTGCAGGGCTACAACGGCGGCCCGCTCCGCCAGCCCACGCAGCGCATCCACGACCAGCAGATGACCGTGCTCCGCAAGGGCCTGATTGACGCCGGCCTCAACCCGAGCATGGATCCCTTCCGCGACTTCTTCACCGGCCGTAACCCCGCCTGAGCTTCCCGTCGCGCCGCCAACGGAGAACCAGAATTATTTCCTCCTGGCCGCGACACCTTCGCGTTAGGGCACCGGGGATGTCAATTATCGCGAGGATCAGCCACCATTTTCGCATCGGAGGTCGAAGCCATGGGCGCGCTCAGCGACGAGATCGGCACACTGAAGTTCGTGCACACCTACGGTGTGGGCCTGCACTCGGGCGACGCCGATCCAGATGTTCACGATCCGCGCTGGCAGCGGCGCCAGGTGGAGGACTTCGTGGAGTTCGCGGTCACGGCCGAGGAACTGGGCTTCGATGGGCTTACGGTCACCGAGCATCACGCTCCGCTCATGACGTGCCCGTCTCCGCACCTGCTCCTGGCGGCCGCCGCAGTGCGGACCACCCGGATCAGGCTGGGCACCGCGGTGACCGTGCTTCCGCTGCACAGCCCGCTGCGGGTCGCGGAGGAGGCCGGGACGCTGGACTTGCTCAGCGGCGGCCGGTTCGAGCTTGGGCTCGGGCGCGGAATCCCCGGCGAGGCACAGGTCGCGGTGGGCCGGAACCTGAGCGATGACGACCTCAAGCGGGCCTGGCTCGAAGGCCTGGAGGTGGTGCGGCTGGCGCTGACCGAGCGGGACTTCACCTTCGACGGGGAGTTCTTCCCGGTAGAACGCCCAACCACGATCGCGACGCGCCCGCTCCAGGACCGGTTGCCCGTGTGGCTGGGCGGGGCGAGCCAGGAGACGATGAGGCTCGCCGCCGCGCGCGGCTGGAACGTGATGCGCAACTTCGGCAGCAACCAGGACCACAAGGACGCGCTGGAGGACTACATCAAGGTCGCCGCGGAGCACGGGTACGCCCGCTCGGGTGCGAACATGATGCTCGAGCGCTTCGTGGCGATCGGCGAGACCGAGGACCAGGCGGAGGCCAACCTCGCCAACCTGGTCCAGTCCTTCGGGCAGTTCCTCACGCTGTACGCGGCCGGCGGCCGGCGGGCCATTCCCCGGGCCGACGGCGAATTCCGCGTCGACAGCGGTGCCGCCGTGCGGAACAGGCCGGCCATCGCTGTCTCCGGTACCCCCGGCCAGATTGCCGGTGCCCTCCAGCAGGCCATCGACGAAACAGGTGCGCGGCGCCTGCTAGTCGAGACCTTCTCCCGCAAGGAGGCACGCCTGTTTGCCCGCGAGGTAATCCCGGTGCTGAAGGAGCGGAATGCGCGGGCAGCCTGACGCGGGTCGAGGCAGGGAACGGATTCCGGCGTCGCGCCAATACTTACGTGTGGACGACGAGAAGCTGCGATCCGGTCCAATCGAGGCGCCGGCGGACTTCGAGGACGCGTTCCGGGAGCACTTCGCGCAGGTTTACCGGTTCATCGCCCGGCGCGTCGGAACCGGCCTGGCCGAGGACTTGGCGGCCGAGACCTTCGCCACCGCGTACCGGCGCAGGGCTTCCTACGACCGTGAGCGCGGGTCGCTGCGATCGTGGCTGTTCGGGATCGCGGCCAACATTGTGCGCGAGCACTGGCGCGACGAGCAGCGGCTGCTGGAGCTTGACGCGCGGCTGGCGTCCGGCGGCACCGGGTCTTTCGACGATGACGCCGACTCCCGCGTGGTCGCGGCCGCGCTGGCACCGCAAATCGCGGCGGCGCTCGCGGCGCTGAACCGGGAGCAGCGCGAGGTGCTGCTGCTGCACGCGTGGGCCGACCTCAGCCACGAGGAGATCTCGGCGGCCCTGGGGATCGCCAACGGGACGGCCCGGTCGCGGCTGTCGCGGGCCCGCGCGGCGCTGCGTGCCAGGCTCGGCGAGTTCGACTTCAACCTGTGGACCTTCAAGGAGGCTGACCATGCCTGATGAGATCGACCTGCTGCGGGCGTTCCGGGCGGACACCGCGGGGCCGGATGACGCCGCCTGGGCGCGCGCGCGTGCGGCCGTGGCACAGGCCGAGGGTGCGGCCACGCCGGCCCCCCGCTCACGCCGCCGACGGCCGCGCGGGAACTGGAGATTTCCCGGGTACCGGGTCAACCGCGGCCGGGTCATTGTCGCCGCCGCCGCGGTCGCCGCCGTGGTCGCCGCCGGGGTAGTTGCGACGGTCCTGCAGGGGCCGCCGAGCCTGAGCGCGCCGGTGGCCACCGCGTGGCAGCCGGCCCGGCCGCTGCCATCCGGTTCCGGGGGCGTCACGGCTCCGGCCGGCACCTGGCGCCTGCTGAGCTACCTCGTCGCCAGGGGCTGGCAGGAGAACACGTCGGGCCCTGAGCCGGGACTGCTCACCTGCCCCACGGCGGCGACCTGCTACGTCGAGGGCGACAGCTCGACGTCGCCGAGCGGCCCGTCGGACATGAACTCGTTCTACGTCTCCAGCGACGGCGCGCAGACCTGGAGCGTGCTGCCCGTGCCGGCCGGTGTCACGTTCACGTCGGCCCTGTCGTGCGCGTCCGTGACGGACTGCTCGGCGGGCGGGCTGTACTACGGGCACCAGCCCGTGTACCTGACGACCGCGAACGGCGGGCATTCCTGGACCATGCGGCCGCTGCCCGCCGACGTGGGCCAGATCATCACATTGGCCTGCGTCACCGCCACGACCTGCCGGGGACTGGCATCAGCCGCTGGGCAGACGATGACCCATGGCTTCGGGACGCTCTTCTCCGGCACGTGGTTCTTCGTCACTTCCGACGGCGGCAGGGACTTCGCCCTGGCGTCGTTCCCCAAGGACGCGGCGATCCAGAGCGTGGCCTGCCCGACCGCCTCCCGCTGCGTAGCGATCGGCGTGTACGGCGACTTCGATCCCAAGACGGGCCCCGACCTCGACCACGGCGTGCTGCTGACATCCGATGACGGCGGCATGACCTGGCAATGGGGTACCTGGCCGAAGGGCTACGGCCCCGGCGCGGAACCCGAGGTCACCTGCGCGGACGCCAGCCACTGCGCGATGATCGGCTTCGTTGAGCACGACGGCACGGAGCGAGATCAGGTCGGCTACACGTCGGGGAAGGACGCCGCGCAGTACACCGTGATCGGGTTCTCCTCCGACGGCGGGAGGACCTGGACGACCAGCACGTTCCCGCGCTCGATGCCCTACCCGATGATCGACGCGCTGACCTGCCCCACGCCGGCGACCTGCTACGCGGCCGGAAGCGACCTCATCGCGCAGCGGATCGGCAACACGTACAACGCGGGGTCCTCGGTCGTCGCGGTCACGCACGACGCCGGCCGCACCTGGCAGCGCGTCACCTTCGCCGTCCCCGCGCAGGTACCTGGCGGGATGCAGGGCGACTCGTTCCTGGACATCGGCCAGATCCAGTGCCCGCAGGCGGACGCGTGCGTCGCGATCGGGATCTCCGACCAGGGGTCGACATCCACTCCGATTTACACCAATCACGGCTAGACATCCCTGGGTCGTGTGGGGTGCCGGTGCGACGGCGATGCAGGTGATGTCGCGGCCGCGTCCGCGGCGGGGTGACGCGACGACAGTGCCACTCAGGTCTGGGCGGCGGCGGGCCGCGGCTCGCCGCCGCCCAGCACCGCGAGCACCGACCGGACGGCAGCGGTGACGGGTTGCGGCTCGGGATCGGCCGGCAGGTCGCCCCGGGTTGGCACGGCCCCGGCTTGTATCGCGTCCGCCGCCCCGCGCAGCGCCGCGGACAGCTGGCGCACCGAGTCGGGCGCGGGCGCGGGGGCACCGCGGCTGATGGCGACCGCCGTCGCGGTGACCGCGTCCATCACTTCTTCGAGGCCGACCTCGGCGGGCCACCAGGCCGTCGCGCGGCGGCTGACGGGCGCCGGCTCGGACATGGTCCGCTGGAACTCGGCGCGCAAGTCCGACAGGGAGCGGCCCACTTTCCGCCGCAGCTGCGAGCGCCGCTCGGGCCGCCCGGCGTCGGCCGCCGGTGCCCCGAGCGCCCCGAGCGTCCCGAGCGTCCCCGGCGCCCCCGGCGCCCAGGCGGTGACGAGCGCTTCCTGCATGTACGCGCTGACCGTCTTGAGCGTCGCGGCGAACTGCCCGGGCAGGTGCGCCTGCCAGCTCGACGGCCACGGCGCGTACCCGATCAGCAGGACTATCGCGCAGCCGAGCAGGGTGTCCACGAGCCGGTCCACGGCCAGCCGCCAGCCGGAAGAGACCTGCAGGTCGATCAGCAGCACGACGAGGGGCGTCAGGAACATCGCGGACAGCCCGAAGTTGCGGCTCTTCCCGTACGGGAGCAGCGCCGCGAACACGCCGAACGGGACCAGCAGCCACAGCCCGAACGGGACCACCGCCAAGGTCGCCGCGCCGAGCACGGCGCCAGCCACCGTCCCCGCGCCGCGCTGCACGGCGCGGGTGAATACCGAGCCGTAGTCCGGCTTGAGGATGACCGCCACGGTGAGCACCACCCAGTACGACCGTTGCACCGTGAGCACCTGGGTCAGCACCGCGGCCACGCCGGTGCACACGATCAGCCGGATGGTGAACGTCCAGGCGATCCGGCCCCCGGCCAGCTGGTCGCGCAGGTACGCCGCCCGGCCCCTGACCCGGGACCGCCAGTCAGTCGGCGCCGGGGGAGCGGACGGCGGCGCCGAGTTTCCCGAGATCGCGCGGGCCAGGCTGACCATGGAGTCGCGCAGTGCGAGCGCCCCAGGACCCTGCGACCACTGCGGGGGGATCAGCGGCAGTCCCGCGCCGGCCCGTGCGGCGCCCCGTCCCCGGCCGGTCCCGCGTCCGGCGGGACCGCCGCGTCCGTGCGCGATGGCGTCGGCGAGCCGCTCTATCGTGTCGGTGACCCATGGGGGCGGCCGCTCGCCGGCGGCGCGCAGCGACAGCGCCGCCTCGGCCATCTGATGGCTCACGTTCAGGACGGCCACCAGGTGCATGGCCGCGCGGTTGCGTCCGCTGGCGTACGAGCGGCCGGTGAGCAGCATGTCGTAGGCAGCGTTGAGCGCGTTGGTCACCTGCCCCCGCACGGTCGCCACCGCCGGGGTCCCGATCGCGCGCAGGAAAGCGGCGAAGGAGTGGTAGACGGCGGCGACCGCCCGCTGTTCGGCTCCGCGCGGGGAGAGCAGCCAGCTCGGCGTGATCAGCGCGAGCGCCCACGCCGCCCCGGCGGCAAACTCCAGTGCCGTGTGCCACCACGGCCGCAGCGCGCCGATCGAACCGAGGCCGAGCGCGCTGTAGGTGAGCAGCTGCAGGCCGGTGGCCGAGCCTGTCCCGCCGAGCCGGGCGAGGATCGCTGACACCCCGGCGACCACGACGAGGGCGATGACCGCGAGCCAGCCGCGGCCGTGGATCAGCGAGCCGACGACCAGCCCCCCGGCGCCGCCGAACACGGCGGCGGCGCCGATCCGGCGCACCCGCGCCCAATACGGGCCGCCGTTGTCGATCAGGACGCCGAGCAGCCCGCCCAGGGCGGGCAGGATGACCAGCTCACGCCGTCCGGTGATGTACCCGGCGGCGAGCGGGACCCAGATGGCGAACACGGCGCGGATCATGTCCGGCCAAGGGACCGGCGCCTTTTTCGGGCGCATCGCCCCGGCTAGCCAGTCGGGAACGGCCAGCCGTGCGCCGTGAACGCTCCTCACAACAGATCTTCTTACCCGGGGCCGGCGCCCGGGGTCGACCGCCCGCCTCCCGCCGCGGGCAGCCTGCGCGGCGCGGCATCGCGACGCTGGCGCCGAGGGGCCGGCGACTGGACACTTGGCGGTATGAGCATAAGCGCCATGAAACTGACCGGGATGCGGATTTTGCCCCGCGCTGCGGTGCTGACCGCCTGCGCGGCCGCCGCCGTGGCGGCGACGGCCTGCAGCGGCACGCCCGCGTCGACGGGATCGGCAGCGCCCACGGCGTCGTCGGCGACGGCGCAGCCGGCGCCCACACCGACGCCAGCGCCGCCCGCGCTGTCGGTTCCCCAGCTCAAGCAGCGCGCCGCGGCCGACGCCGCCTCGATCCTCGCGTCGTTCGTCCCCCCGCCTGGCGCGCGGCGGCTGGCGAAGGCGCCGGCTGTCGCCCACGGCTTGCTGACCCGCCCGGCTTTTTCCATCGGCTCGTTCGACCAGGTAGACGACGTGTCCTGGTGGGAGGCGACCGACCAGCCGCAGTACGTGCTCGCCTGGGAGCTGGGCCAGATACCTTCCAGGTTCCAGGTCGGCGGCCCCACGACCCTGGTGCCGGGCCCGACTCTGGCCTGGTATGACACCTACTGGCTGTCCCCGGTCACCGGCGTGCTGGTGTGGCGGGACATGGTGATCGAGACCGTGGGCGCGGGCGGCGGGCGGACCGCGATCCGGGTGGACGCCCAGGTGACCTGGCAGCCGCCCCGTCCCGCGTCCGAACGCGTGCCGGCCGCCGCCCGGGTGGTGACGATCGCCGAGGTGCCGGCCAGCAAGTCCGCCACGGGCCTGCCGAAACCGGAGACGATCACCAACCCGGCGGTCGTCAGCAGGCTAGCGGCGGCCACCGACGGCCTGGAGCTGCTCCCGCCTGGCAAATATGCCTGCCCGCCGCCGACGGGCAACGCGCTCATGCTGACGTTCCGCGCGCAGGCGGCCGGCCCGGCGCTGGCGGTCGCGAACAGCATCGGCGGCTGCGAGAGCGTGACGTTCACGGTCGATGGCAGGTCGCAGCCCGCGCTCGCGGGCGCGGAGTCGTTCAACACCCAGGTGCTCAGCCTCGCCGGCCTGAGGTGGCAGCTGTAGCGAGCAGAAAGAAGGCGCCACCCAACGGCCCCCGAGGGGTCGGCCAGGGACCGGCCGGCCTGCCGCGGTTGACACGGCGATAGATAACCGCTATCTATTAGCTAACCGTTAGAGAGAAGGCAGCGCGCCGTGCAACAGGAAGTGGTCCTCGCCATGCTCGCGAAGGAGCCGTCACACGGCTACGAGCTCCGCGCGCGGCTCAAGCACGCGCTCGGCCCGGTCGGCGCGGACCTGAACGCCGGCCAGGTGTACGTGACGCTGACCCGGCTGGAGAAGGCGGGCCTGGTCGTGAGCGCGCCCGCCGACGGGGTCCGCGACCGGCCGGACCGCAAGGTGTACGAGCTGACGGCTCTCGGCCAGCAGCGCGTGACGGAGTGGCTGGCCGAGGTGAGCTGGCCTAGGCCCGACCTGACGGAGTTCCACCTGAAGCTGATCGCCGCGGCCGCCGCGCGGCTCGCCGATCCGCTGGCGATCGTGGACGCGCAGCGCCGTGAGCTGCTGCGCCGGCTGCGGGACGCGCAGCGGGCCGCGCTCGCCGAGCCGGATGACTCGAACGCGGCGCTGCTGCTCGAAGGCATCGTGCTCCGCCTGCAGGCCGACCTGCGCTGGCTTGAGGCCTGCGAACGCGACTGGACAGACCGGAGGAACCGCCCGTGAACGCACCGCTGCTGAGCGCCCGCGGCCTGCGCAAGGAATACGGCAAGGCAGACGCCCTGGTCCGCGCCGTCGCCGACGTCGACATCGACGTCGCGGCCGGCGAGACCGTGGCGGTCATGGGACCGAGCGGCTGCGGCAAGTCGACCCTGCTGCACGTGCTCGGCGGCCTCGACCGCCCGAACGCCGGCCAGGTCACGCTCGCCGGCCAGCGCCTCGACGAGCTGAGCGAGCGCGGCCTGGCCAGGCTGCGGCGCGACGCCGTCGGGTTCGTCTTCCAGGCGTTTCACCTGATGGACGAGCTCACCGCGGTGGAGAACGTGGAGCTGCCCGCGCTGCTGGCCGGCCGCTCGGCGCGCGCCGCCCGGCGCCGCGCCATGGAGCTCCTGGACCGGACCGGCCTGCGGGACCGCGCCCGGTTCCTGCCGTCCGCGCTGTCAGGGGGTCAGCGGCAGCGGGTCGCGATCGCCCGCGCCCTGGCCAACGACCCGCTGGTCGTGCTCGCCGACGAGCCGACGGGCAACCTGGACAGCGCCGCCACCCTCGAGGTGCTCCGGCTGTTCGACGGCCTGCACCAGGCCGGCCAGACGCTGCTCGTCGTCACGCACGACTCGCGGATCGCCGCGACGGCGGACCGGCTGATCAGCATGCGTGACGGCGAGTTCACCGACGAGACCCGGCTGACCGGCGGCACAACCGGCAGCCTCGGCAAGCTCGCCGGCCTGGAGAGCTGACCATGGGCCGCCTCGCCCTCGTCGCCCGGCTGGCCGCCCGCGATCTGCGGTACCGCCCGTCCGAGGCCATCCTGCTGCTGCTCGCGATCACCGCCGCCGCCACCACGCTCACCCTCGGCCTCGTCCTGCACGGCGTCACCTCCGGCCCCTACGAGCGCACCCGCGCCGCGACCGCGGGCCCGGACCTGGTGGCCACCGTCTCCCCCGCGAAAGGCAGCAGCCAGCCCGGGGTCCGCGCGAACCTGCTCGCACTGGCCAAGGCGCCAGGCGTCACCGCGTCGAGCGGCCCGTACCCGGTCACCCTCGCCGCGCTGCGCGGCGGCGGCTACACGGCGCCGGCCATGGTGGAAGGCCGTGCCGAGGCACCGTCGGCGGTCGACCGGCCGCTGCTGACGGCGGGCAGCTGGGTGCGGCCAGGCACGGTGGTGCTCGAGCGCAGCTTCGCCGCCGCGCTCGGAGTGGAGGTAGGAAACAAGATCACTCTGAACGGGCGGTGGTTTCTCGTCTCGGGCATCGCCGTCTCCGCCGCGGTGCCGCCCTATCCGGGGGCCTGCCTGATCGGCTGCTATTTCACCCCCTCCGTGCCGCCCGGCCAGCCGGGCCTGGTGTGGACGACTCAGCAGGCCGCCGAGTCGCTGGCCTCGTCCGAGCCGCTGGTCTGGCTCATGAACCTGCGACTCGCCGATCCCGCCGGCGCCACTTCGTACGCTAATTCGTATAACGCCACGCAAAGAGCGCACACCGCGTTGTCTGCGCCCTATCTGGTGTCGTGGCAGCAGATCGCGGCGCAGGCCGGCCTGGTCGTGTCCGACGAACAGCAGGTGCTGCTCGTCGCCAGCTGGCTGCTCTGCCTGCTCGCGGTGGCCAGCGTGGCGGTGCTGGCCGGCGGCCGGATGGTCGGGCAGGTCCGCCGGGTCGGGCTGCTCAAGGCGGTGGGCGCCACCCCGGGGCTCGTGGCCGCCGTGCTGCTCGCCGAGCACCTGGTGCTCGCGCTGGCCGCCGCGGCGATCGGCCTGGCGCTCGGCTGGCTAGCCGCGTCGCTGCTCACCAGCCCCGGCGCCGGCCTGCTCGGCAGCGCGGGCCCGCCATCGATGACCGTGTCCGGCGCCGGGCTCGTCGTGGCCGTGGCCCTGCTCGTCGCGGTCGCCGCGACCGCGGCGCCCGCGATCCGCGGCGCGCGCGCCAGCACGGTCGGCGCGCTCGCCGAGGTCGCCAGGCCGCCCAGGCGGCGGCCGCTCATCACCAGGTGCTCCGCGCTGCTGCCCGTGCCGCTGCTGCTCGGCACGCGGATCGCCGCCCGGCGGCCGCGGCGCACGCTGCTGAGCGCGGTCAGCGTGGTCGTCACGGTCGCCGGGGTGGTCGCGGCGCTCACGGTGCACGCCCGGTTCGACAGCTCCTTCGGCGCCGGCGGCGGGCTCGTGAATCCGCTCTTCACCCGCATCAGCCAGGTGATGTCGGTCCTGACCGTCGCGCTCCTGGTCCTGTCGGCGGTCAACGCGCTGCTCATCACGTGGGCGACCACGCTCGACGCGCGCCGGCAGGCGGCCCTGGCCCATGCCCTCGGCGCGACTGCGGGACAGCTCAGCGCCGGCCTGGCGGTCGCGCAGATGCTGCCCGCGCTGGCCGGCGCGATCGCGGGCATCCCGGCGGGCCTGCTGCTGTACGCGGCGGTGCGCACGGGCGGCCCGATGACCTACCCGCCGGCCTGGTGGCTGGCCTGCGTCGTGATCGCGACCCCGCTGGCGGCCGGCGCCCTCACCGTGGTCCCGTCACGGCTCGCGGCCCGCACCGGGGTCGGCCCGGTCCTGCAGTCCGAGGCGGCGTTATGGGACGTGTCCTTCTTACCTGCCGGCTTGCCGCCCGCGACCTGCGGCACCGGCCCGCGCAGGCGGTGCTGCTGCTCCTCGCGATCACCGCCGCGACCGCGACATTGACGCTGGGACTCGCGCTCAACGGGGTGACAGCCAGCCCCTACCTGCGCACCAGGGCCGCGACGAACGGGCCGGACGTGACGGCCAGCGTCTATCCCGGCGGACCGGACGGGACCCAGCCGGCGAACACCGCCCCGCTGACGGCGCTGCTCGCGGTGCCCGGCGTCACCGCGAGCAGCGGCCCCTTCCCTGTCGCCTCCGCCATGCTCAGGGCGCGCGGGTATGCCGTGCCCGTGCAGGCGGAAGGACGCGACGAGGCGCCGGCCGCCGTCGACCAGCCGGCGCTGACGCAGGGCACCTGGGTCCGCCCAGGCGGCGTGGTGCTCGAGCGGACGTTCGCGCAGGCGCTCGGCGTGACCATAGGCGACCGGGTCACGCTGAACGGCCGGCCTTTCGTGGTCGCTGGCATCGCCGTCACCGCCGCGATCCCCGAATACCCGGGGGTCTGCTACTACCTGACGTGCAACGCGGACGCGCAAGCCGAAGAATCCGGCATGGGCCTGGTCTGGGTCACCCAGCCCGCCGCCCTGAGCCTTGCCACAGCCGCGATGCCGGTGTCCTACGTGCTGAACCTGAAGCTCGGCAACCCGGCAGCCGCGCCCGCGTTCGCCGCCGCGCACGGCCCGGTCACCCCGGGGGGTGCGCAGACATCGTCGCCCGTTGAGGTGCTGACCTGGCAGCAGATCCAGTACGCGGACGACGACCTGGTCTCCGTCGCGCAGCAGGTGCTGACGCCGGGCGGCTGGCTGGCGGTGGCGCTCGCGGTGGCCAGCGTGGCCGTGCTGGCCGGCGGGCGGATGACGGAGCAGGCCCGGCGCGTCGGGCAACTCAAGGCGGCCGGCGGCACCCCGGCCATGGTCGGCGCCGTGCTGCTCGCCGAGCACGTGTTCCTCGCCCTGGTCGCGGCCGCGGCCGGGCTGGGCGTCGGCTGGCTCATCGCGCCGCTGCTGACGAACGCCGGAGCGGGCCTGATCGGCGCCCCAGGGGCGCCGGCGCTTACCGGCGGCACGATCGGGCTGGTCGCCGCCGTGGCGCTGGGCGTGACGCTCGCGGCGACGCTCGTCCCCGCCGTCCGCGCGGCGCGCACGAGCACGGTCGGCGCGCTGGCCAATTCCGCGCGCCCGCCGAGCCGCGGGGCACTGCTGATCGCCGTCTCCGCGCGGCTGCCGGTTCCGCTGCTGATCGGGCTGCGGCTGATCGCTCGCCGGCCGCGTCGTGCGCTGCTCGGCGCCGCGAGCACCGCGGTAACGGTCACCGGGATCGTCGCGGTCATGGCCGCACACCACGCCGGCGACGTGGCGGCCAGGCGCAACGACTGGTTTACCGGGCTCAGCGATCCGGTCACCGGCCGCGTCGGCCAGGTGATGGCGGTGCTGACGGTCGTGCTCGTCACGCTGGCGGCGGTCAACGCGATCGTCATCGCCTGGGCCACGGCGCTGGACGCCAGGCAGCCCACGGCCCTGGCCCGCGCGCTCGGCGGGACGCCGCGGCAGGTCACCGCCGGCCTGGCGGCGGCCCAGGTGCTGCCCGTGCTGCCCGGCGCGCT
>NZ_JASIAL010000080.1:0-10660 GCF_030042015.1 Trebonia sp.
AGCGAGCCCGGCCGCTGAGGTCACTGCTCGAACAGCACGCTCACCGACTGGCCGTCGTGCGTGCGCCTGATCGCCTCGGCGAGCGCCGGCGCCACCGACAGCACGGTCAGCTTCGGGTGGTCGTCCGGCACCGGGACCGAGTTCGTGCAGACGATCTCGGTCACGTCCTCGGCGGCGGCCAGCTTCTCAAGCGCGCCGTCCGCGAACACCCCGTGGGTGCAGGCGATGCTGATCGACCGCACCTCCTGCCTGCGCAGCACGGTCAGCAGCTCGAGCACGGTCGTGCCGCGGGCGATCTCGTCGTCGACGACGATCACGTCCCGGTCCGCCACGTCGCCGATGATCGCCGAGATCGTGACCTTGGAGTCGCTGAACCGCTCCTTGGCCCCCGCGGCGACCGGCAGCCCGAGCCGGCGGGCGAACGCGGCCGCGCTCTTGGCGTAGCCCAGGTCGGGCGACAGCACGACGGCGCGGGACAGGTCCCGCTTCCTGAAGTGCTCGGCCAGCTCGCGCAGCGCGTGCAGGTGGTCCACGGGGACCGAGAAGAACCCGTGCACCTCAGGGGAGTGCAGGGTCAGCGTGAGCACCCGGTCGACGCCGGCCGTGACAAGCAGGTCGGCGACGAGCCTGCCGCCGATGGAGATGCGCGGCGCGTCCTTCTTGTCCGAGCGGGCGTAGGAGTAGTGCGGCATCACCGCGGTGACCCGTCCGGCCGAGGCGCCACGGGCGGCGTCGGCCATCAGCAGCAGCTCGACCAGGTGCTCCTGCACCGGCGCCACCAGCGGCTGGATCAGGTACACGTCCCGTTCACGGCAGTTGGCCTGCAGCTGCACCTCGAGGCAGTCGTTGGCGAACCGGGTGACCCGCACCAGGCTGCGCGGCACGGACAGGTGCGCGCAGATCTCGTCGGCAAGCCGCGGGTGGGCGCGGCCGCTGAAGATGACGATCTCAGCGTTCACCGGCGCCCCCTGACGGCTTGACCGGGGGCAGGCCGAGCCGGGTCCTGATCTCCTGCTGCACGATGTCCTTCGCGGGGCGGGCATCCACCGTGATCACGTACTCCTTGCGCCGGAACAGGTCTAGCACCGGGTTGGTCTTCTCGTGGTAACCACGCAACCGCACCGCGAGCGCCTCGGCGGTGTCATCCTCGCGCGTGACAAGCTCCCCGCCGCAAGAGTCGCACCGGCCGGGCACGGCGGGACTGTCCGCGAGCAGGTTGTAGTCCATGCCGCAGTTGACGCACAGCCGGCGGCCGAACACCCGGCGGCGCACCTCGCTGTCGGGCAGGTCGAGGTGGATCACCCCGTCGATGTCGTAGCTCTCGAGGAAGAACTCCGCCTGCCGCGCGTTGCGCGGGAACCCGTCGATGATGAAGCCGAAGTTCCAGTCGTGCTCGGCCAGCCGCCGCTGGACCACGGACTCGGCCAGGTCGTCGCCCACCAGCTCCCCCGCTGCCATCAACCGGTGGACCTGGGCGCCCATCTTGGTGTGGTTGGTCACGTTCCACCGGAAGATGTCGCCAACGCTGATGTGCACGAGATCGAGGTCCGCGGCGAGCAGCTCGCTCTGCGTGCCCTTGCCGCTGCCCTGCACGCCCATGATGACGTACTTGCGCATGACATCACCTTGGCACATCGTGAGCCAGTGGCCAGCACGACCCCGCGCCGGGCGCGCTACGCTCAATGACATGGGAACCCCCGGCTCCGCCCCCGTATGGCGCTTCCTGATCGCGCCACGCTGGCTGGGCTGGCATGTGCTGATGGTCGTGGCATTTTGGGGAATGCTGTGGCTGGGCGACTGGCAACTGCACCGGGCGCTCGGCGGCAATGCCCTGAGCTGGGCCTATACGTTCGAATGGCCGCTGTTCGCCTGTTTCTCCGTGGTGTTCTGGGCCAAGACGATCCGCGATGAGTTCCGCATCAGGCGGGCGGGCGCGGCCAGCGGCGAGGCCCTCACCGCGGCGGAGAGGGCGGACGCGGGGGACGCGGGCACCCTGCCGACGGGGATCGGCATCCAGCAGGTCGAGGAGCCCGCCGACGACCCCGACGACGCGGAGCTCGCGCAGTACAACGCGTACCTGGCCCGGCTGAACGATCAGGTCAAGGGCCACGGCAAGTGGCACGGGTTCAGGTAGAGACATATCGACATATGAGGAGGCGCCCGAGATGCAGGCGGCCGTGCTGCGCTACCGGGTGATGGCTTTCATAACCGGAGTACTGATCATCGTCGTGGTCTTCGCCGGCATCCCGCTGCAGATCTGGGGCCACAACACCGTCATCACCGACCAGGTCGCCACGGTGCACGGCGTCCTTTACATGGTCTACATCGTGTTCGCGTTCCTGCTGGCCACCAAGCTCCACATGAAGGCGAAACCCACCGTGGTCCTGCTGCTGGCCGGCACCGTCCCGGTGATGACGTTCGTCGTCGAGCGGTGGATGACCCGCACGTACATCAACCCCGCGCTTGGCGCCGCGCAGCCCGCCGCCCAGACCGTGAGCTCGTGAGGCCCGTCGCGGAGCACTACTTCGCGGCCCGGCCGCAGTCGGCGCACCGCGCTGGCCTGGTACGGGTGGTCCTGCCGGACATCTACCTGGAACTGCGGACCGATTCCGGGGTGTTCTCCCCCGGCCGCCTCGACCCCGGGACCCGGCTCCTGCTCGAGGAGGGGCCCGCGCCCCCGCCGGAGGGCGACCTGCTCGACCTGGGGTGCGGTTACGGCCCGGTGGCGTGCGTGCTGGCCAGCCGGGCCCCGGCGGCGACGGTGTGGGCGGTCGACGTGAACGAGCGGGCGCTGCGGCTGTGCGCGGGCAACGCGGCCGACGCCGGCCTGGCCAACGTGCGCTGCGTCCCTCCTGACTCCCCTGGCCTGCCGGCGCGGTTCGCCGGGATATGGTCCAACCCGCCCGTCCGGATCGGCAAGGCGCCGCTGCACGACCTGCTGCGCGCCTGGCTGGCCAGGCTCGCCCCCGGCGCGCAGGCCTGCCTGGTCATGGGCCGCAACCTGGGCGCCGACTCGCTGCACTACTGGCTGGCGGCCCAGGGCTGGCCAGTGACGCGCCTCGCCGCACGGAGCGGGTACCGCCTGCTCGCAGTCGATTACGCCGAACGGACCCCGGTGACTCCCCCGTGACAGCCGGCTCCCCGCGGTCCCCGGGTGCCCCGGGTGCCCCGGGCGCTCCTGGCGCTCCTGGCGCTCCTGGCGCTCCTGGCGCTCCTGGCGGCCCGCCGCGGCAGCTGCGGCCCACCGAGGTCAAGCGCCTGAACCGGGACTGGCGGCGGCGCACGCAAGGGCGGCTGGCGCTGCTGCTTGACTCGGTCAGCCAGCCGTTCAACGTCGGATCGATCGTCCGCACCGCCGCCGCCTTCGGCGCCGAATGCGCCTGGCTGTGCGGCAACACTCCCGCGCTTGACCTGCCGTCGGTGGGCAAGACCGCGCTCGGCGCCGACAGGTTCCTCGCGTCGTTCCGCGAGCCGGCCCCGGCCGCGGCGGCCAAGGCCGCCGCGGAGGCGGGCTTCCGCGTGGTCGCCGTGGAACTCGCCTCGGGCGCCGTGCCGCTCGCCGAGGCGCCGCTGGACGGGGCCGTCTGCCTGGCCATCGGCAACGAGGACCACGGCTGCTCCCCCGCGCTGCTCGCCGCCGTGCACGCGGTGGCCTACATCCCCCAGACCGGCCGCGTCGGGTCGCTGAACGTGGCGGTGGCCGCCGCGATCGCGATGGCGGAGGTCCGCCGCCGCGAATGGCACCCGGGCGCCTGACGGCCGGAGAGCTAACAGCCACCGGCTCCTTGTGTGGCTGACATGCGGTGTTCACCGTAGCGGAGCCGCCAGCGGGCATAATCACCACTGTGGCAGTGCCTTACCTGAACCATCCGCTGCCGGTAGCGTTCGCGCACCGGGGCGGCGCGGCGCACAACCCGGAGAACTCCTGGCCCGCCTTCGAGTACGCGGTCCAACTCGGCTACGCGTACCTGGAAACTGACGCGCGCTCCACCTCCGACGGCGCGCTCCTGTCCTTTCACGACGCGACCCTGGACCGGGTCACCGACCGCACCGGCCAGGTCTCCAAGCTGACCGCCAGGCAGGTGTCCGAGGCGCGGATCGGCGGCACGGAGCCGATCCCGCTGATCGAGGACCTGCTGGCCACGTTCACGGACCTGCGGTTCAACATCGACCTGAAGGACTCGGGCACGATCGAGCCGCTGGCCCGCGTCCTCAAGCGCACCGGTGCGTGGGACCGGGTGTGCGTGACCTCGTTTTCCGGCAGGCGGCTGCTCGCGGCGCAGGCGACGCTTGAGCGCCCGGTCTGCCTGGCGGTCACGCCCGCCGCGATCGCGGCCGTCAGGTACGCGGGGTTCCCCGGCAAGGCCATGGCCGCCAGGCTCGCCCGCTCGGGCGCGCAGTGCGCGCAGGTCCCCATGCAGATCGCCACCACGGAGTTCATCAGGCGCTCGCACGAACTCGGGCTGGCGGTCCACGTGTGGACGCTGAACACCAGGCAGGAGATCGAACGGGCACTCGATCTCGGCGCGGACGGCGTCATGACCGACCAGATCGCGCTGCTGCGGGACATCCTGATCGAACGCGGCCAGTGGCATCCGCGGGTGGGAGCGCAGCCCCGGCAGGCTTAACGGCCGCGAAACCGCGCGCGAGCCCGGCCGCGGATGGTGAAACACGCTCGAAACGGGATTGGATACTCCCGGCAAGGGGAATCTTGACCGGGTATCCAGTGTTGCCGATAGAGATCGCCAACCGCCTGGGGAGGCAGCAAGTAATGGCCGAACGCGCACTTCGCGGCACCCGACTCGGCGCGACCAGCTACGAGAACGACCGGAACACCGACCTGGCACCGCGCCAGGACGTCCCCTTCGACTGCCCTAACGGGCACCACTTTAGCGTGCCCTTCGCCGCCGAGGCAGAACTGCCTCCGATGTGGGAGTGCCGTGTCTGCGGCGCCATGGCGATCGCGAGCACCGGCCAGTCACCGTCGCCCAAGAAGGTCAAGCCGCCGCGCAGCCACTGGGACATGCTCATGGAACGGCGCACCGTCGAGGACCTGGAGGCGGTCCTCGCCGAACGGCTTGAGGTGATCAGGGAGCGCCGGGCCGTGGAGGGCCGCGCGATCGCCGACGCCGCGGACCGCGCCGAGCGGCGCAGCGCCTAGGGGCCTAGTACTACAGCAACAGTTTGTTATCTTGCTCGGCGTGGCTTCGTGATCTGCCGCGCCTGGGCGGCCAGGCTTGAGCCATGCTGGATGTCGTGGATGAGGCTCTGACGTCGGCGGCGGGTCATGCCGCATGGATCGAGCCGTTCAATGAGATGTTCGCGCAGGTGGCCGGGGTGTTCGCGGAGGCGCCGTCGCGGCGGCGGGCGCGGGCGTACCTGCTGGGGCTGCTGTCGCAGGCGGAGCGGAAGAACGGGTGGACGATCGCCGAGTTCGCCGGGGACCGGTCGCCGGCCGGGATGCAGCGGCTGCTGAACTTCTACGCCTGGGACGAGGACGCGGCGCGGGACGTGCTGCGCTCGTACGCGGTGCGGAGTCTCGGGGATCCCGGGGCGGTGCTGGCGGTGGACGAGACGGGGTTCCTGAAGAAGGGGACGATGTCGGCGGGGGTGGCCCGGCAGTACACCGGGACGGCCGGGCGGGTGGAGAACTCGCAGGTGGGGGTGTTCCTGGCGTATGTCGCGAGCGGCGGTGCCCGGGTGCTGATCGACCGGGAGCTGTACCTGCCGAAAGCGTGGACGGGTGACCGGGGCCGCTGCCGGGCCGCCGGGATCGGCGATGAGGTGGCGTTCGCGACGAAGCCGGAGCTGGCCTGGCAGATGATCGAGCGTGCCGCGGACGCGGGCGTCCCGTTCTCCTGGGTGACCGGGGACGAGGTCTACGGCGGCAACCCGAAGCTGCGCCAGCGCCTGGAAGAACGGCAGCTCCCGTACGTGATGGCGGTGGCCTGCAGCGAGATGATCGCCGTTCCCGCGGGCTCCTTCCGCGCGGACGAGCTGGCAGCCCTCGCTCCGGCAGGGGCGTGGGAGCGGCTGAGCTGCGCCGACGGGTCCAAGGGGCCGCGGCTGTATGACTGGGCGCTCATCGAGACCGCGGATGCCGGGCACTGGCTGCTGGCCCGCCGGTCCCTGCGCCCCGGCGAGAAGGGCCAGCTTGAGCTGGCCTTCTTCCGCTGCTGGTCACCCCGCCCGGTCACGCTGCCGGAACTCGCCGCCGTGGCGGGCGCACGGTGGGGAATCGAGGACTGCTTCGCCGAGGCCAAGAACGAGACCGGGCTGGACCACTACCAGGTCCGCAAGTACCGCGCCTGGTACCGGCACGCCACCCTGTCCATGCTCGCCTGCGCGTTCCTCGCCGTCGCCGCGCACGCCGCGCGGCCCGAGCCCCCGGCCAGCGGGAACGGCGGCGGCGAGCCGGCTGAAAGGGGGACCCTCAGCCTGTGGACAGATCTTCGCCCCGCCCAGGACATATAGCCCGCCGCCACTCATAACAGGCGAAAACGGAGACATGCTGATCCTGCTCACTGCCGGCGAAGCCCGCCGCCTGTTCTGCCTTTACACCCGAGCCGCCCGGCCCCCGGCATTCCATGAGCACTGGTCACGCTGGCGTCGCCGCCACCAGGCCACGGCCCGCCTGTGCCACTACGCCCGCAGAACCGAAAATCTCATTCTGTTGCTGTAGTACTAGTGGGCCCGGCCGTGGCCCCCCGCCGTCCCCTGCTGCCCGTGCCCCTGGTGTGCCCGCCCGGGGGATGCGCTTCATGATCACGGGCCGAAGGTGGCCGCGGGCGGTCCCGTTTGACCCATGATCATGGTCCATGGGCGGTTTCCGGGAGGTGGTTCACGGCTGGATGGGGGAAATGTGTCCGCTATGTGGCCGCTCCTGGCGCGGTTGACCCGTGACCTGCCCTGCGCCGCGAAGGGCCAGCGGCCACGGCCGGCACCTTCTGCGACCGAAGACGGCTCACGTGGTGACCGCAGAACTCACCGCCGGCTCACTAGGTGGCCGGAGCCACCGCGAGCCAGAACCGCAGGCCGATCTCGTCGTCGCTGTGCTCATGCCAGCCGCCACCGTCCGCACCAGGCCCCTCGCCGGGCCCGAATGAGATCGCCAGCACCTCGCCGGCGATCATCTCCGCGTGCCGGGCGAGCGCGGCTGCCACCTCCTGATCGGAGGAGGACCAGCGCAGCTCGATCCGGTCGGTCACGTCGAGGCGGTCGGTCTTCCGCGCCTCCTGGATGAGCCGGACCACCTCGCGGGCCCAGCCCTCGGCGCGCAGCGCCGGCGACACGGCCAGGTCGAGCGCCACGGTCTCGCCGCCGGCGGTGGCGACGCCCCAGCCTTCAAGCGGCGTCTGCGTCACCACCACGTCCTCGTCCGTGACCGGCACGGTGCCGAGCGAAGGCACCTCGACGGACGCCGACCCGGCCGCGACCGCATGCGCGAGCGCGGCGGGGTCCACCGCGACGATCGCGGCGGCGACCGCCTGGGTCGCGGCGCCGAAGCGGCGGCCAAGCGACCGGAACTGCGGCTTGACCGCATAGCTGACCAGCTCCCCGCCCGCGGCGTCCAGCGGCTCAAGCTCGTGCACGTTGAGCTCCTCGGCCACCAGCGCGCGCAGCGCCGAGGGCAGCGCGGCGAACCCCGCCGCGCCGACCAGCGCCCGCGACAGCGGCTGCCTGGTCCGCACCGCGGCGGCCGACCGTGCCGACCGGCCCAGCTCGACCAGCCGCCGGGCCAGCGCCATCTGCTCGGACAGCGACTCGTCGACCAGCGAGGCATCGTGCGACGGCCACGCCGACAGGTGCACCGACTCAGGCGCGTCGCCGGGCCGCAGGACGCCCCATACGTAGTCGGCGAGGAACGGCGTGATCGGCGCCATCAGCTTGGTGAGGACGACAAGCGCCTCGTGCAGCGTCGCGAACGCGGCCGCGCCGTCCGACGACCCTGGCCCGTCCCAGAACCGCCGCCGCGACCGCCGCACGTACCAGTTCGACAGGTCGTCGATCAGCGCGGCTAGCCGCCGCCCCGCCGCCGCGGTGTCGAACGCCTCGAGCAAGGCGGTCACGTCGCGCACGCACCCGTGGAGCTCCGACAGCAGCCAGCGGTCAAGCAGCGGCCGCTCGCCGGGCGGCGGCGCCGACGCGCCGTCCTCCGGTACCCACGCGCCCCCGCCAGGCGATGACGCGTTCGCGTACAGGACCAGGAACGACACCGTGTTCCAGTAGGTGAGCAGCACCTTCCGCACGATCTCGTCGAGCACAGAGGGCCCGATCCTGCGCTGTCCCCACGGGGACCCGGACGCCGCGAAGAACCAGCGCACCGCGTCCGCGCCGCGGGAGTTCAGCAGCCCCATCGGCTCCATCACGTTGCCGAGGTGCTTGGACATCTTGCGGCTCTGCTCGTCCACGACGTGCCCGAGGCACACCACGTTCTCGTAGGACGATCGGCCGAATACCAGCGTCCCGACCGCCATCAGCGAGTAGAACCAGCCGCGCGTCTGGTCGATCGCCTCGCAGATGAACTGGGCCGGGTACGCCTGCTCGAATTCGGCCAGGTTGCGCAGCGGCGCGCCGTGCTGCGCGAACGGCATCGATCCCGAGTCGAACCAGGCGTCGATCACCTCGGGCACCCGCGACGCGGAAAGCCCGCACGACGGACACGGGAACGTGACCGCGTCCACGTACGGCCGGTGCGGGTCAAGCCCGGACAGGTCCTGTCCCGCCAGCCCGCCAAGCTCGGCGATCGAGCCGACGCACGTCAGGTGGCCGGACGGGCACTCCCACAGCGGCAGCGGCGTGCCCCAGTACCTGGTTCGCGACAGCGCCCAGTCGACGTTGTTGCGCAGCCACTCGCCGTACCTGCCGTTCTTGATCGTGACCGGCTGCCAGTTCGTCCTCTCGTTCTCCGCGAGCAGCTCATCCTTGATCGCGGTGGTCCTGATGTACCAGGACGGCAGCGCGTAGTACAGCAGCACGGTCCTGCACCGCCAGCAGTGCGGGTAGCTGTGCGCGTGCATCTCGGAGCGGAACAGCAGCCCGCGCGCGGCCAGGTCCGCGGTCAGCGGCCTGTCCGCGTCCTTGAAGAACATGCCGCCGACCAGCGGCAGCCCGTCCTCGAACCGCCCGTCGGGGCGGACCGGGTTCACCACGGGCAGCCCGTAGGCGCGGCTCGTCTCCATGTCGTCGGCGCCGAAGGCGGGGGCCAGGTGGACCAGCCCGGTGCCGTCGTCCGTGGTGACGAAGTCGCCGGCCACGACGACGTGGGCGTCTGGAATGTCCACCAGTGCGAACGGCCGCCGGTACCGCGCCCCGAGCAGCTCAGCTCCGCGCATCGTGGCGAGGACGTGCCAGCCTTCGCCGAGCACCCGCGCGTACAGTGCCTCGGCCACCACGACCTTGTCCCCGGCTGTCTTTCCGGGGGGAACGTCCCCCCGGAACCCCCCGGACCTCCGCGCGACCACGTACTCGACCTCAGGGTGGACGGCGACCGCGGTGTTGGACACCAGCGTCCACGGCGTCGTCGTCCAGACAAGCAGGTCGGCTCCGGCCAGGTGCCTGCTGGCGCCGGCCGGGACCTCGGTCAGCGGGAACCGGACCGTCACCGAGGGGTCGGTGACCTCCTGGTACACGTCCGCCTGCCCCATCTCGTGGTCGGACAGCGGGGTGCCGCACCGCGGGCAGTACGGGCTGATCCGGAAGTCGCGGACAAGCAGGCCCTTGTCGAAGATGGTCTTCAGCGCCCACCACGCGGACTCCACGTAGTCGGGGTCCATGGTCCGGTAGGCGTCGGACAGGTCGATCCAGTAGCCCATCCGCTCGGTGAGCGCGGAGAAGGCGTCCACGTGCCGCAGCACGGACTCCCGGCACCGCTCGTTGAACTCGGCGACGCCGTAGGCCTCGATGTCCTTCTTGCCGGACAGGCCGAGTTCCTTCTCCACGGCGACCTCAACCGGCAGCCCGTGGCAGTCCCACCCGGCCTTGCGCTTGACGTGGAACCCCTGCATGGTCTTGAAGCGGGGGAACAGGTCCTTGAAGACGCGCGCCTCGATGTGGTGCACGCCCGGCATCCCGTTCGCGGTCGGCGGGCCCTCGTAGAAGGTCCACCGCGGGCCGCCTTCTGTCTGCTTCAGCGATGCCTCAAACGTCCGCGCCCGGTTCCACCGGGCCAGCATCTCGTGCTCGATCGCGGGGAAATCCGCCTGGGCCAGTGCCGGCATCGCCCCGCCCGGCTTCCGCTCGACGGCGTGCGCTGCCGCGGCTCCTTTCGCCGTCGGCGCAGACCAGCCGGCCTTTCCCGTTGGCACAGACCGGCCGGCCTCGTGCCCCGCACCCACATCCGACATCTCGGGTCGCCCTCCAGCGTCCGCGTTAGCTTCGCCGGAGGGACGAGGCACGCTCGCGCGCAACCCCGCGGTACCACCCTCCTTGGCCGACAGTCGCCACGGTCCGTTCGGCCCACTCGAATGTGCCTTGCCAGTTCTACTGAGCAGCGGCGTAACCAGCCGCAGCCTTTCTTCCGGCCGCTCAGGGGTGATCTGGTCCGCGGCGCACGCACCCGGGCTCGCACCATCCCCGGGTCGCTCCTCGCAGCATTCCGCGGCAGCTGTCCCCATCGTCGCGGCACCAGGATAGCCGAACGTGCCCACCCGAGCCGAAC
>NZ_JASIAL010000474.1:0-17653 GCF_030042015.1 Trebonia sp.
CGCGATCTCCGCGTCCTTCGCCTCGACGACATCCCGCAACCGGGCCAGCAGGGCACGCAGCTCCCCGGCGTCAGCGGACGACCCGGGCTCATCGGACACAAGATCCGATCCTGTTCAACCTCAAGTCAAGGTTCAAGCACCGCCGCCGACGTGTCGGATCACGGCCTCAAGCCGAGGCCCCCTGAATGGACACGACCACTCCTTAGTTCAGCGTTTCACTGTCAACCAGTTCCTGACAGTTAAACGCTGAACTCAAGGTAAAGAGTTTTGCGTGGGAGGCCGCAAGCCACACGCTTCGAGCCTGCGGAGCGGCGGATTTGACACGGGGGCGGCGGCTGTACGCTGGTCTGCGATCGGGCGGCCTTTCTCAGGTCGCCCGTATGAGCCCGATGGAGCCGCCGCGAGGGGTCCCGTGTCAAATCCGTCGCGGCTCCGAGACTGCCTCGGGTTTCCGCGGCCCCTGTCTTGGCTTTCGCGCCAGCCGACCGGCGTCAGAGGCCAGCCGGGCGGGAGCGAAGCGGGAGCCCGGCTGAGCCGTCCGAGTCGGCGGCGCGAGCGGCCCCTCGGGGCCGCCTTGAACCCGTACAGGAAGTTCTCACACAATGACGAGCATGACGAGCTAGCCGACGAGCTTAGGAGTGGCTAGCTGGGGCAACCGCCGCTCTACGCGGTCGGCGGTAACGGTGCTTGGGTCGTGTTGATCCACCCGACCTGAGTGGGCTTGTCGTCGAGATCCTTGACGGATCTAACGTGTGACGCGCATCAGGTATAGGATTCGCTATAGTCGCGATATGGGAGAGGACGAGTGGGACATCTACCAGACAGACGAGGTCGCTGCCTGGATGGGAGACCTGCGGCGCGCCGATCCGCAAGCCGCCGAGAAAGTCGAGGCCGCCGTTGACGTGCTCGCCGAGTACGGGCCGACGCTGGGACGGCCTCTTGTCGACACCCTGGCAGGCTCGAGAGTCGCGAACCTAAAGGAACTGCGACCCCGGCAGACGAACATCCGGATCTTGTTCGTCTTCGATCCGTGGCGGTCAGCTATCTTGCTGGTCGCGGGCGATAAGACGGGCCAATGGCACAAATGGTATGAAGGAGCCATCCCGCGGGCGGAGCAACTGTTTGCGCTCTACCTGAAGGAACGGGCAAAGACTGAGGAGGAAGGCCGTGACTAGCTTCTCCAAGTGGGACCGGGACGCCTACCACGCGCGTGTCGGCGCGGAGGAAGCCGCCCGCCGCCGCGGGGCGATCATGGCCGAGCAGTGGGGCTACCAGCTCGCCGAGCAGCGCAAGCGGCTTGGCTTCACCCAGGCGGGACTGGCGCAGATCATGGGCGTGACCCCGGGCCGGGTCTCCCAGATCGAGCACGGTGAAGTCTCCACCGTCGAGGCACTGGCCAGCTACATCGCAGCGCTCGGCGGAAGGCTCGAGCTGATCGCGGACATCGGCGGTCACCTGCTCAAGATGCCAGCCAACCCCGCCGCCTGACGACCGCCTCAGCTGACGACCGGCGACTGTGACCTGCGACGGCTGCTGCACTCTGCTGCTCCCGGAAGATCAAAAAGGGCCAGTCCCGTGATCAGAACTGGCCTGTGACCTGCGGTGGAGCTGAGGGGATTTGAACCCCTGACCCCCTCGATGCGAACGAGGTGCGCTACCGGACTGCGCTACAGCCCCGAGAACCTGAGCCAGCGTAGCAAACTTTGCGCCCTGGTCGCGCCACGGCCTGGACGCAGGGACTTCCCACGTTTCCGGTCGCATGGGCGGCAGTCAAGCGGGTCGCGGACACCCGGGGTTAGTCTCCGACGGCGCGGAGTTTGTGCTGCGTCTGCTGGTCGTAGAAGTCCTCATCGGCCCGTTCGGAGATGTGAATGACCTCGGCGTTCGACGTCGTGTACTTGCCGGCCAGGCCAGGCGCGAAGTCGCGTCCGGGTCCGGCGTCTTCATAGTCGGCGGCCGAAGCGGCCGAAGCGGCCGGCGTGGATACGGTAGCGGTGCCGACTGGAGCGCCCAGGGGAGCGCCGGTGTGTCGCGCGGCCCGGGCTCGCGCCCGCTCCCGGGCACGAGCCCGGGCCCGTGCTGCCTCCTGTTCGCGCCGTGCCTGTTCGGCGTCGGCATGCGCCGCTTCGCGCAGCAGCAGCAGGTACCCGGCGAGCATCAGCGATGGCGGGATGACAACCCAGAGCGCGCCCAGGCCGGACACGGCGAGCGCCAGCGCCGCGCCCTCGAGGACGACCAGCATGCCGAGCAGACGGCGGCGGGCGACGAGTGTCCTGTGTCGCGCCTGCTCGCGGGTCAGCGGCGGCGGAGCCTCGTTCTGCTCGGGCGGAACCGCATCCGCATCCGCATCCGCATCCGCTTTCTCCCGGTGCGCATCCGTCTCGTGGGGCACATCCGGCTCTGCCATGACCCTGGGACGCTCCGGAACAACCGCGGCCTGTGCCGCATCGCCGGGGACGATGCCTGCACCGGCATCGTTGCCGGAGACGGCACCACCCGTCGTCTCATCGCCCGCAACGGCTGTCCCATGCGCAGCGGGCAGCCCGCGCGCTGAGTCACGCCGCAGCCACCGGGGGATGAGCACGCACGCCCAGATGGCGACAATCCCCAGGTAAAGGATCGCGCTGCTCACCGGGCTCGGGCCTCCCCTCGGTCGTCTCGGCACCGGGCTGGACGCACGCGCCGCGAACGAATACGCGCGGACCAGAAACGGGCATGGACACGTCGCCCAGACGGGGCTGGCATCCGATCTCGCCGGCGGCGGGGTTTGCCGAACGTTGGCCGAATGCTCCCGTTGAGCACGCGATCATGTGACGCAGCGTAAAGGCAGCACCCGCCGATAACGAGCACCCCAAGCGGCGTGTCGCGAAGATCAACAGCCAAGACCCGCGTTATCCGGTTCGGCGCCCGCGCCGCGGCGCGCGCCCGCAGCGCTCAGGCGCCGGACCGCGAGGAGGCCCGTGAGCTGCGCCAGCGCGCGAGCATCCCGGTCGGCACTTCCTCGGCGGTGACCGCATAGCAGATGTGGTCGCGCCACGCGCCGTTGATGTGCAGCTGGCGCACCCGGATCCCCTCCTCGCGGAACCCGAGTTTCTCCACGACCCGCCGCGAGGCGACGTTCTCCGGCCTGATCGACGCCTCCAGCCGGTGCATGCCGACCACGCGGAAGCAGTGGTCCACAGCCAGCGCCAGCGCCGTGGGAATGATGCCGCGCCCGGCGAACGCCTCGTCGATCCAGTAGCCGACCTGCCCGGACCGCGAGGAGCCCCAGACGATCGACCCCACGGTGAGCTGGCCCGCGAACTGCCCGCCGTACGTCACCACCCACGGCAGCGCCTGGCCCTGCCTGGCCTCGCGCCGCATCGTGCGCACCATCGAGACGTATGGCCCGATCGACGAGCGATGCAGCGGCGTCTCCGGGTTCGAGGGCTCCCACGGGCGCAGCCACGAGGCGTTCCTGACGCGGATCTCACGCCATGCGCGGGCGTCGGAGACCCGCACGGGCCGCAGCACGACCGGGGCGTCAAGCAGTTCCGGCTCGGAAAGGGTGGCGGGCCACCCGCGGATATATCCCACGCCTGTCAATCATTCCCTTGCGCGGCGGTTTGCGCCATGTGCTCTGGGCTTAGGAGCTGACACTACGCGATCTCGGCGGGACGGTCCGCATCCCCGCCTGATCCCGCCGTGTCCGGGTCGGCGCGCGCATGGTCGCCGCCGCGGATCTGGTCGACCGCGTGCACGAGTATCGGCCGCAGCACGTTCATGCCGTCACGGACGCCGCCTGAGGATCCGGGCAGGTTCACGATCAGCGTCCGCGACGCGACGCCGGCGAGCCCCCGGGACAAGATCGCCGAGGGCACCCCCGCGGCCGCCCCCGCCGACCGCAGCGTCTCGGCGATGCCAGGGATCTCGCGGTCGAGCACGCGCCTGGTCATCTCAGGCGTGAGGTCGCCGGGTGTCAGACCCGTCCCGCCCGTGGTGACGGCCACGTCGTACCCCGCGGTCACCGAGTCGCGCAGCACCTGCTCGACCGCGTCGCCGTCCGGGATCACCAGCGGCCCGTCCACGATGTCGCAGCCGGCCGACCGCAGCAGTTCCACCAGCACCGGGCCCGAACGATCCTCGTATACTCCCGCCGCCGCACGGTTGGACACGGTTATCGCGAGCGCCCTGATCATGAGCGCCGCCACGAGCCGGACTTGCCGCCGTCCTTGGCCTCCAGCCGGACGTCCGTGATCACTGCCCCCTTGTCGACCGACTTGATCATGTCGATGAGCGCGAGCGCGGCGATGCTGACGCTGGTCAGCGCCTCCATTTCCACCCCGGTCCGGTCCGCGGTGCGGACCTCGGCCGTGACCAAGACGCCGGAGTCCTCGACGGCCAGGTCGACCGCGACCCCGTGCAGCCCGATCGGATGGCACAGCGGGATCAGGTCGGGGGTCCGCTTGGCGCCCTGGATGCCGGCGATCCGGGCCACCGCGAGCGCGTCGCCCTTGGGCACCCGGCCCTCGCGCAGGGCCGCGACGGCCTCGGCCGACAGCAGCACCCGTCCGGACGCCCGCGCCGTCCGAACGGTCACGTCCTTCGCCGAGACGTCAACCATGCGCGCGCGTCCTGCCTCGTCCAGGTGGGACAGCCGCGTCGCAGGAGCAGCATCGCTCATAAGCGAAGCCTACGCGCGGTGCAAGCCCTTCAGGTCCCCGGGTTGAAGACAGCAACCCTAACTATCCCGAACGATCCGGGCCGGCTCCCCAGCCCAATCCGCCTGTTCAGGCTCGCGCGACCCGGCAGGCCGGGGCGGGCGCGGCGGTCACGGCAGGACGACCACGTCCACCGTGACGCCCGCCGGGAGCCCGGTTTCCTGCTCCGGCACGATGATCAGCGCGTTGGCCCTGCCAAGCGCGGCGATCTGGTGCGAGCCCTGCCCGGTCAGCGGGCTGACCTGCCCGCCGCTGAGCACGCCGCGCAGGTAGGAGCGCCTGCCCTGCGGGGAGCGCACGGCCGCGGCCAGCGTGGCCCGCACGGCGGGCAGCCGCAAGTCGTCGGTGTCCTGCAGCGCGGCGAGCGCGGGCCGGACGAACAGCTGAAACGACACGTAGGCGCTGACCGGGTTGCCGGGGAGCGTGAAGATGGGCACCCGGTCCGCGCCGATGGTGCCGAACCCCTGCGGCATCCCCGGCTGCACCGCCACCTTCCTGAACGCCATCGTGCCGAGCTCCTGGAGCGCCGCCTTGACCACGTCGTGCTCGCCGCCCATGCTTACCCCGCCGGTGGTGATCAGCAGGTCGGCGTGCGTCAGCTGTTCCTCAAGGGCGGGCAGCACCCCGGCCGGGTCGTCGGGCACGCCCGAGCGCCGGCAGGCGACGGCCCCGGCCTCGCGGGCGGCCGCCGCGATCATGTAGCTGTTGGAGTCCCAGATCTGTCCGGGCAGCAGCGGCGTGCCCGGTTCGGTCAGCTCGTCGCCCGTGGAGAGCACCGCGACCCGGGGCCTGGGCTGGACCTTGACCGTCGTCCGCCCCGCGGAGGCGGCCACCGCGATGTGCATCGGCCGCAGCCGGACGCCCCTTTCCAGCAGGGTCTCGCCTTCGATGGCGTCGCCGCCGGCGTACCGCACTGCGTTGCCGTGCTCGGCCGGGCGGTAGATCTCCACCCGGTCGCCGGCGCCGTTCGTCCACTCCACCGGCACCACGGCGTCCGCGCCCGCGGGCAGCCGCGCGCCGGTCATGATCCGCATCGCGGTGCCGGGAGCCAGCCGGTAGTCGGCGGTGTCACCGGCCGCGATCTCGGCTGTGACCGGAAGAGTCGCCGGGGACCGTTCGGAAGAATGACCTGTATCCGCGGCCCGCACCGCGTACCCGTCCATGCTGGAGTTGTCGAACGAGGGGAGCGACACCGCGGCAGTCACGTCCTCCGCGAGCACGCACCCCTCGGCGTCGGCTAGTTCCGCGGCCACGGGCGGCAGCGGGGCGATCGCGCGCAGGATCGCCGACTGGTACTGCTCGACCGTGGTGAGCGATCCGGCCACGGTTCCCGTGCCCGGCCCGGCGGCCTCGGTCACGGCATGCCTTCGAGGTACTTTCGCAGCCAGGGGACGAATTCACTGGACACGTCCGGCCGCTCGCACGCGAACATCACCATGGTGCGCAGGTAGTCAAGCTTGTTCCCCGTGTCGTAGCGGCGGCCGTGGAACAGCACGCCGCGCAGCTCGCCCTTGCCGGCGAGGACCTTGAGCGCGTCGGTCAGCTGGATCTCGCCCCCGCGGCCGGGCGGCGTCTCGCGAAGCACCTCGAACACCACCGGGTCACACACGTAGCGCCCGATGACGATCCACCGGCTCGGCGCCGAGCCCGGCACCGGTTTCTCGACAAGGTCTGTGACCATGACCACATCGTCGTCGGCGGTCGGCGCGATCGCCGCGCAGCCGTACAGCGAGACTTCCTCGGGGTCGACCTCCATCAGCGCCACGACGCTGCCGCCGAACTTGTTCCGCACGTCGATCATGCGGGTGAGCAGCGGGTCGCGCGGGTCTATCAGGTCGTCCCCGAGCAGGACGGCGAACGGCTCGTTCCCGACGTGCTGCGCCGCGCACAGCACGGCGTGGCCAAGGCCCTTCGGGTCTCCCTGGCGGACGTAGTGCATCGTGGCCAGGTCGCTCGGCTCGCGCACCAGGGAAAGCTTGTCCCAGTCCTCCTTGGCCGTGAGCGCCTCCTCCAGTTCGTACGCCCGGTCGAAGTGGTCCTCGATAGAGCGCTTGCTGCGCCCCGTGATCAGCAGCACGTCGTTGAGGCCGGCCGAGGCGGCCTCCTCGACGACATACTGGATGGCAGGTTTGTCGACGACCGGCAGCATTTCCTTCGGTGTCGCCTTGGTGGCGGGCAGGAACCGCGTTCCGAGCCCGGCGGCGGGCACCACGGCCTTGGTGACCGCCGGGACACTGTCATCGCCGGTAACGAGCATGTGTTAAGCCTAATGACATCAGGGGAGTAGCGTGCACGACATGGCACCCTCTGCCGAGCCGGCCGCCTCACCAGGGCCAACGCCTGGCCGTGCCGCCGCCGACAAGGCAGGCCTGCGGCGGCGGCTGGCGCAGGCCCGGGCCGCGATGCCCGTGGCGGCGCGGAACGAGGCGGGGCGGCTGATCCGCGACTGCGTTCTCGGGCTGCCGGAGGTCGCGGCGGCCGGGACGATCGCGGCCTACTACTCGGTCGGCACCGAGCCGGACACGCGCAGCCTGGTCTTCGCGCTGTGGAAGCGCGGCAGCTACGTGGTGCTGCCCGTCCTGCTCGGCGACGGCGACCTCGACTGGGCGTCCTACGAGGGACCCGACTCGCTGGCGCCTGGACCGCGCGGGCTGCTGCAGCCGCTTGAGCCGGTGCGCGGCGTGAGCACCGTCGCGCGGGCGGACGTGGTCCTGGTGCCCGCGCTCGCCGTGGACGTCGCGGGGAACAGGCTGGGGCGGGGCGGCGGATCGTATGACCGCGCGCTCGCCAGGGTCGGCCCCCAGGTTCCGGTGATCGCCCTGCTCTACGACCCTGAGTTGCTGCCCGCGGTGCCTGTCATGCCGCATGACCAGCCAGTTCGCGCAGTGGCCAGGCCCGGGTACGGGATCACCCGGCTGCCCTGCGCGGAATGAGCCACCCCGCCCCGTGGTTATGATTAGCAGTCTGCTAGAGCGAGTGCTAATCTTGCGAACCGAATTGGTTCCCTTCGGGAGGAATCCGTGCCCACATACCAGTACGTGTGCACTGAATGCGGCGGTCAGATCGAGGCGGTGCAGAAGTTCACCGACGACCCGCTGACGATGCACGAGGCCTGCGGCGGCCGGCTGCGCAAGGTCTTCTCGCCGGTGGGCATCGTGTTCAAGGGCTCCGGCTTCTACCGGACCGACAGCCGCAGCGGCTCGTCGGCGTCCGCGCCCGCGTCGTCTTCCCCCTCCGGCGCTGCCGGGTCTTCGTCCGATTCGGCCGGGACGTCCGCGTCGTCTGGGTCGTCGTCTGGGTCGTCGTCTGGCGGCGAGAAGAGCGCGTCCGCCGGCTCGGCTTCTCCGGGCTCGGCAGGCTCCTCAGGCTCCTCAGGCTCCTCTCGTTCCTCCGGCTCCTCCCGTTCCTCCGGCTCCGCGGGCGAGAAGGTCGCCTGACGCCCATGGCCCGGGTCGCGGACATCGGGGTGATCGGGGGGTCAGGCTTCTACGAGTTCCTCAGCGACTGCGACGAGGTGAAGGTCGAGACCCCGTTCGGCGAGCCGAGCGAGACCGTGCTCGTTGGCGAGGTGGCGGGCCGGAACGTGGCCTTCCTGCCGCGGCATGGCCGCGACCACCGGTTCCCGCCGCACAGCATCCCGTACCGGGCCAACATGTGGGCGCTGCGATCGCTTGGCGTGCGGCGGATCCTGGCGCCGAGCGCGGTCGGCTCGCTGACCGCGTCCTACGGCCCGGGAACGCTGGTCATCCCCGACCAGCTGGTCGACAGGACCCGGGGCCGCGCGCAGACGTACTACGACGAGTTCGCGGTGCACGTCGCGTTCGCCGACCCGTACTGCCCGTCCGGGCGGGCCCAGGCGATCGCGGCCGCACGCGAGTTCGGCTGGGTGCCCGCTGGTTCGGGGACGCTCGTCGTCATCGACGGGCCGCGGTTCTCGACGCGGGCCGAGTCGCAGTGGTACGCCGCCCAGGGCTGGACGCTGATCGGGATGACCGGCCACCCCGAGGCCGTGCTGGCCCGTGAGCTGGCCATGTGCTATACGACGCTGGCGCTGGTCACCGACACCGACGCCGGCGTCGAGCAGGGCGACGGGGTCACGCAGGCCGAGGTGTTCGAGGTGTTCGGCGCGAACATGAGCCGGCTGCGGGAGCTTGTGGCGAAAATCATCGGCTCGCTCCCCGCCGAGCGCGAGGACGATCTGTGCGCCCGTGCGCTTGACGGCATCCGCCTTCCCATCGAACTTCCGTGACCGGGCCGGCGCGCTCGTAAAAAGGCCCGGGGATCGCCGGATCGTGGCGCAGGACTTCCGGCCGTGGTAACCATGCCGGTAGTGTCGGCGCCGTGACCGCCCGGCGGCGCCGTTTTGCGGCCGCGCCGGCTGGTGTAACAAGTGAGCGGGCGACGGAGTTTGTTGATATGAGGCGTGACCCTCGCGTGAAGTCCCGGCCTGGCCCCGTGGGCCGGGACTTGCGCGGTCCGGCCGGGGCTGGCGCGCCTGAGGCGGTGCGCCCGGGCGGTGTCACGTGAGCGATCCTGCCGCCGTCATCTGCGGAGCCGAACTGGTCGGGCGTCCCGCGCGTCCTGTCGTGCGGCGGTTGCGGGAAGCGGGCCTGGTGGCGCGGATCGAGTGGTCGCCCGCCGGGGGCGTTCCCGCCGGAACGGTCATCGCGGTCCGCCCGGAGGGCGACGTGCCGCGGGGTGCCGTGATCACGCTGACGGTCGCCGCCCTCGAGCCCGACTAGACCTGGCTGTGGCTGGCGACGGCGGCCACGATCTCCGCGATCGCCTCGTCGACCGGCACGCCGTTCTTCTGCGCGCCGCTGCGGAAGCGGAAGGAGACCGCCCCGGCGGCGACGTCGTCGTCGCCGGCCAGGAGCATGAACGGGACCTTCTGCCGCTGCGCGGTGCGGATCTTCTTCTGCATGCGGTCGTCGCTGTCATCGACCTCGACCCGGATGCCCTCGGCCCGCAGCCGGGAGGCGACCGCCTCCAGGTAGGGGACGTGCGCGTCGCTGATCGGGATCCCGGTCACCTGGACCGGCGCGAGCCAGGGCGGGAACGCTCCGGCGTAGTGCTCGACCAGGATCCCGAAGAAGCGCTCGATCGACCCGAACAGCGCCCGGTGGATCATGTACGGCCGCTGCCTGGACCCGTCAGGGGCCTGGTACTCGATGCCGAACCTGCCCGGCTCCTGGAAGTCCACCTGCAGCGTGGAAAGCTGCCAGCGGCGGCCGATCGCGTCCCGGACGTGCACGTCGATCTTCGGCGCGTAGAAGGCGCCCTCCCCTTCGGCGATCTTGTACGGCAGGCCGGCCTTGTCGAGCGCGTGCTGCAGCGCCGCCTCGGCGACGGCCCACTCCTCGACGGTGCCCACGTACTTGTCCGGCCGGGTCGACAGCTCGGCCTCGAATTCGGTGAGCCCGAAGTCGCGAAGCAGTCCCACGACGAAGTCCAGCAGCGATGCCAGTTCGTCGGCCAGCTGGTCCGGGGTGCAGAAGATGTGCGAGTCGTCCTGGGTAAAGCCGCGCGCCCGGGTGAGCCCGTGCACGACGCCGGACTTTTCGTACCGGTAGACGGTGCCGAATTCGAACAGCCGCAGCGGCAGCTCCCGGTACGACCGCCCCCGTGAGCGGTAGATCAGGATGTGCATGGGGCAGTTCATCGGCTTGGGGTAGTAGGTCGCCCCGTCCAGCTCCATCGGGGGGAACATCCCGTCCTTGTACCACTCCAGGTGGCCGGAGGTGATGAACAGGTCTTCCTTGGTCAGGTGCGGGGTGTTGACGAACTCATAGCCGGCCTCCTCGTGCCGCCGCCGGGAATAGTCCTCCATCACCCGGCGGATGATGCCGCCCTTGGGATGGAAGACGGGCAGCCCCGAGCCGATCTCGGCGGGGAAGGAGAACAGGTCGAGTTCCGCGCCGAGCTTGCGGTGGTCGCGCCGTTCGGCCTCTTCCAGCATCGTGAGGTAGCTGTCCTGGGCCGCCCGTGACTCCCACGCGGTGCCGTAGATCCGCTGCAGCTGCCGGTTCTTCTCGTTGCCCCGCCAGTACGCGCCCGCGTTCCTGATGAGCTTGAACGCCGGGATCTGCCGGGTGGTCGGCACGTGCGGGCCGCGGCACAGGTCCTTCCAGCGCAGCTCGCCGGTCTTGGCGTCCACGTTGTCGTAGATGGTGAGCACCCCGGCGCCGACCTCGGTGGAGGCCTCGGCGTCGGCGGCCGCCTGGCCCTTGATGCCGATCAGCTCCAGCTTGTACGGCTCATCCGCCAGCTCCTCGCGGGCCTGCTCGTCGCTGACCTCGCGGCGGACGAAGCGCTGGCCCTGCCTGACGATCTCCCGCATCCGCGCCTCGACGGCCTTCAGGTCATCGGGGGTGAACGGCTGCAGCACGTCGAAGTCGTAGTAGAAGCCGTTCTCGATCGGCGGCCCGATGCCGAGCCTGGCGTCAGGGAAGGCCTGCTGCACCGCCTGCGCCATGACGTGCGCGGTGGAGTGCCGGATCACGGCGCGGCCCTCCTCGGAGTCGGCCGCGACCGGCGCGACCAGGTCGCCGTCGGCCAGCTCCCAGGCCAGGTCACGCAGCTGGCCGTTCACCCGGGCGACCACGACATCCGGGTCATCCGCGTACAGGTCGCCGGCGGTAGTCCCGGTCGTCACCGCACGCTCCGTCCGCTGAGCCTGGCGGTCGAGCATGTGGATGCGGATCTGGGACACGGCTGCTGCCTCACATTGACGTCGGAATTGATGGCGCGGAACGGCCCGTGGCGAAGCTCCCATGGCGAGCCTGCCTAGATGCTACCCGCGACGGGATGCGGCCCCGAAGCCAATATCAACCCGGCCCCCTTGCCCGCCAGCCGGCGCCGGCCCGCGCTGGTCCCAGGTAAGCTAGGGGTTCCGTGAGCCCCGATAGCTCAGTGGATAGAGCGACCGCCTCCTAAGCGGTAGGTCCCGCGTTCGAGTCGCGGTCGGGGCGCAGGTCATTTACCACTCCCAGCAGCCGGACGGCGGTTTTCGTGCCATTCGCGTGCCAGATGACTTTGACCGGAATCGCGGCTGTCTGGATAAAAGTGCCGCACGCTGGTCTGTCGCATGCGACACTTTTATCCATGTCGGGGATCACTGACCTGCCCCCAACCTTCACGACGGAGACGGCTCTAGCTCGTGGAATCCATCCCCGTGCTTTGTACGCTGCGCGTGACTCAGGGGCGATTGTGGAGTTGTCACTTGGGGTCTTCCGCCGCGCTGACGCGCCGCCGGCCAGCTTTCCCGATCTGCTGGCGGTGGCGTACCGCAACTCCAGGGCGATCGTCTGCCTGCTGTCGGCCGCTGCCGTCCACGATCTGACCGATGAAATACCGCTCGCTGTCCAGATCGCGGTACCGAGGTCCAGCCGCCCGCCTCGGATATCGTTCCCGCCCACTGAGGTGCTCCGGTTCGAACCCTCGACCTTTGAACTGGGCCTGACCTACCTCGAGGCGGCCCCCGGCGAGCCCGTCCGGATCTACGATCCTGCCCGGACGGTGGCTGATCTCATGCGTCTGCGGCACCGCGTCGGCGAGCCGATCGCGCTTGCCGCGCTCCATCTCTATTTGCGCCGCCGCGACGCCCGCCCTGCCGAACTGCTGAAAATCGCAGCGGCACTTCGCGTCTACGGGCCGGTTCTACATGCTGTAGACGTTGCGAGTGCAGGATGAACCGCCCCACTCGGGCATCCGAAGCCGGGCGGGCCTATCTCGACCTACAGAACCGCGCCAGGGTTGAGCGGCGCGGAACACAGCAGCTCCTCACGCTCTACGTCGTCGAACGCTGGCTCGCCCGGCTCAGCGCCTCGCCGCACGCCGACAAGTTCGTGATCAAGGGCGGGATGCTTCTAGCCGCCTATGAGGCGCGCCGGCCTACCGCGGATCTGGACGCGCTCGCGCGCTGGGTCGCCAACGACCAGAACGTCATCATGGCACTCGTGTCGGATATCGCTCGACTGCCCCTCAACGATGGCGTCGACTACCAGACCGAGACCGCAACCTCCCGCATCATCCGCGATCAGGCCATTTACTCTGGCGTGCGGATCGCCATGGACTGCGCGATCGCGACTGCAGCGGTCAGGTTCCGTCTCGACGTCAACTTCGGCGACCCGATCACGCCCCCGCCCAGCAGGGTGACACTCCCGTCCCTGAGGCCCGGAATGGAACCAGTTCGCATACTCGGATACCCGGTCGAGACCGTTCTTGCCGAAAAGATCGCCACGGCCATCGCCCTCGGACCAGCCAACACCCGCGTCCGCGACTACGTCGACGTCTACACCCTGACCGGCAGCCAGCCAGTCGCCTTCCGCACGGCCCGCGAAGCCCTGCTCGCAACGGCAGCGCACCGAGGCACAACGGTCCAACCGCTATCCGCCGCGATCGGCAACATCGCCGACCTCCGCGCCCGGACTTTCGTGGCTTACCGCGCAAGCCTGGGTGACAGCGGTCTGCGCCTTCCGGCCGATTTTCTGACCGTGGTGAACGCCGTCACGGCGTTCGCCGACCCACTCGCAACAGATGCTGGCGGCGTAACCTGGCAACCGATGGAACGCCGATGGAATCAGTTGCCGAATTAACCGCATTTAGAATCAAGCGGCGCCGCTGCGCGGCGCCGCGGCGCGCCCGTACCGGGCTCTGCGCTGGGGGCGCCCGCCCGGCATGGGGCACGCCCACGCCGGACAGCAGCCTCAGATCAATCTCGCTCTTTCGGCATAGCCCGTGGTGCGCCGGACCCATCTTCCTCGGCTCTCATTGTCCAGCTCGTGGGCACCGCGTCTAGGCCGCCCTCCGGGCGTCGCTACGCGATGGCTTCGCCAGCCTAGACCTAGCCTAGACCCGGCACCCACTCGCAAGGATTCCGCGCCTGTGAGGAAAACGGGAGACCAGCAGGCAATGGCATAGGGCTAGCGGTTTCCGGCGAAAAGACCGCGGAAAGTGTGCCAGAGCCAAAATTCGGCCGACGTTGACACCAGCACATACAGTTAACCGACGCATGGCAGCGGTCTATGACGCTGGGCCGAGCGTGGCGGTTCCGGGCTCGGGACCTGGCGGGAGGTCGCATGACCAGGAGACCACGGCGCAAAACGCCGTCGTACAGCGTCAAACATGTTGATCCGCCGTATGTCCCCATGGTTAAGCGACCAGGCGACAAGGGCTCAGCGTTCAGGGAGGCTCCGCTCGCGGAGCCCAAGGCTCAACAGCAACTGCTGGCGTGGCTAGGAACCAATGCCACGGCGGTGATGTGGTGCGTGCTCGCTGCCGTGGTCGTCACCGTGCTTGTGCTCTTGGTCACCAGGGTCTGATCACTGTCGCACGCTGGAGCATCTCGCATTAGCTCAGCGGGTCAGCACGCCCCGTGCCAGCCGCGTGCCAGAACGAGGCGGAAACCGCGGACATCGAGCAGCACCAGGGTGACGGGCAAACCGGGCCTGAGCAGCATGACAGTAGGGAAAGGACCTCCTAAGCGGTAGGTCCCGCGGTCGGGGCGCAGGTCAGGCACCACTCCCAGCAGCACCACGGCGGTTTCGTGCCATTCGCGTGCCAGCTGGCTCGGCCGCGGCGCGGCCCGCTCGCTGTCATGTCCCATCCGGGCCGTCTGCAACGATCTATTTCCGGCGCCCTGCCGGTAATACGCTGGCAGCAGAAGGTGACGGGAGGCATCATGGTCTGGCTCGGCCCTCGGTGGAGAGGCGCGTTCCGGCCGCGTCTGCACGATGCTCCCCCTGGCTATCATCCGGCCAGGCCGAGAATTCCGTTGCGGGAACGGCAACGGATGGCACGCCGGGACTGGGTTCTCGAGCACGTCCTCGCGGTGGTCCTGGTACTTTCCGCTGGCGCGTTCATGGTGGTCATGATCCTGATCATCGCGACGCACCTTTAGCCCGGATGTCTCGCTTCTCCCGACTTGGCGAGCGCGCCGACCGCAGGCTCAGGTTCCGGCCGATACGGAGCGGGCGATGGTCAGCAACCAGTAGGCGGCCGCGAACTGTGCCGTCGCCACGGCCAGGAATACCAACGCCCACACGACAGCCTCCGTTGTGAAGGAACCCCCCACGAGCGTAACGGCGCCGAGGCCGACCAGGACGATGCCGGCGCCAATGCGCACGCGTGCCCAGAAGCGCAGGTGGCGGTATTCCCACGGCGCGAGTATGCGTCGCATGCCCGATCGCGGGGGCGATGCCCACCATCCGCGCAGGCCCTGCGGAGCGGTGTTGTCATTGGGTGCGTTCATCGAGATGCCTCCCGTCGGCTGCGGTGGCGGAGGACCCGATCCACCTATCAAAGTGATATCACTTTGATAGGTGGATCGCAAGAGCGGCCGCGGACATCGGGCGGCACTGGGACAGCGGGCAAACCGGCCCTGATCGCGAGCGCGGCAAGGCTGGCGTGACGGGCGGGAATGGGCCGGGACGGAGGCGATGGGTCAGGCGCAGGTGTCGTAGCAGGCCGAGAGCCAACTGGCGGCTGCACCGCCAAGCCGCAGGTCCCGTGTTCGAGTCACGGTCGGGGCGGTGGCCGCCTGGTATTTCAAGTCCTACCGTGACATCGTGGACCCGGCCACGTGTAACTACCCGGCAGGAGCGAGGTAATGCTGACCGGTGTCGCGATCCTCCCGAGGGTGCCTCCGCACGCATTCCCCTACGGATGGGTGTTCATCGTCGTCGTCATCGCCCTGATCCTGCTGATCTTCATACGTGTGTACGTGTTTGGAAACCGGCCGGCGCAGCAGGCTGAACACCCTGCCAGGAATCAGCCGGAGCACCCCCCCGGGCAGCACACCGAACACCATGCCGGTCACCCGCCAGCACAAGGCGGGAACCACGGACATCGACCGGCATCCAGACGACGACGGCACCGGCCGTAACCAGGAAAGCGGCACGAGCGAGTGCACGAACCTCAGAACAGCGAGGCCGTCTCTTGCAGCTCCTGCATGGCCTGCTGCATCGGAACCGAGGGCAGGATGCGCACCTGATTCCACTGAGCGAGCCGACTGTCAACAATGAAGCTGTCGAGGGCGTCGGCGCGGTCTGTCTCCACGATCACGACGAGCGTGTGCTCACGGTTGGCGAACGGCCCCGCCACGATCGTCACGCCGTGCTTCTCCGCGAGAGTGAATACCTGTGGGGCTATCTCCTGCAGCAGTGCCTTGGTCTTGGCGTTGCTGGTAGGGCACACCTCAGCAGAGTGGGTGCCCAGTACGACGAAGTGCATTGTGTCCCCCCGCAAACGTACTGCCACCGCTGATGCGCAGTCTGTAACGATGCGGCCAAGGTGTCAAGGTCTAAAGCGACAGGCGAAGACTTTTAGTGCAAAACGGCACCAAATGCTTACGGCTTGAGAATTCTCTTCACGATCATGAGATGGCCCACGGGCGCATGGGCCGCCGGCGTGCGTTCGGCTGGGCACCGCACCGCTAGAACCGTACCGTTGAATCTGTGCAGACGTTCGACGACGTGGCCCGGCTCGCCGCGGCGCTTCCCGAGGTAACCGAAGGCGAGGACAAGCACCGGCACGGCCACCGGACCTGGGAAGTCGGCGGCAAGGCGTTCGCCTGGGAGCGCCCGTTCAGCAAGGCCGACATCAAGAGGGTCGACGCCCAAACGCTCAAGGACGCCCTCACCGATGGCTGGCTGGCGTGCGCGCCGCGCGCCCTCGCCGACCGGTACGCCGCCGGCGGGAACCGCTGAGAGCCAAGTAACCCGTGTCCACATTGTGAGACGCATTTGATCGCAATATAAGACAGCTCCTAGCATGGCGGCATGCCGGACGTCTACACCCACGGTCATCACGAGTCGGTCCTGCGCTCGCATACGTGGCGCACGGCGGAGAACTCCGCCGCGTACCTGCTGCCGCACCTGGAGCCGCACCTGCGGATCCTCGACGTCGGCTGCGGGCCGGGCACGATCACCGCGGGCCTGGCCGGCCGGGTCCCCGGCGGGCACGTGACCGGCATCGACACCGCGCCTGAAGTTCTCGAGCTGGCCCGCGAGCTGGCCCGCGAGCTGGCCCGCGGCGGCGGCAGGGACAACCTCGACTTCACCACGGGCGACGTCTACGCGCTGGACTACCCGGATGGCACCTTTGACGTCGTACACGCCCACCAGGTGCTGCAGCACCTCGGCGACCCGGTCAAGGCTCTCACGGAGATGCGCCGCGTCACCAGGCCGGGCGGGCTGATCGCGGTGCGGGACGGCGACTTCGGCGCCATGGTCTGGTACCCGGACATCCCGGCCCTTGCCGACTGGCTGGCCCTGTATCACAAGGTCGCCAGGGGCAACGGCGGCGAGCCAGACGCTGGCCGCCGGCTGCACGCCTGGGCCAGGCAAGCCGGGCTGACGGACCTCACCATCTCCTCGTCCACGTGGACCTACGCGACGCCGGAGGAACGCGAATGGTGGGGCGGCCTGTGGGCCGACCGCACGGTCAAGTCGTCCTACGCCGCGAAAGCGGTCAGCGGCGGCTACGCCACGGCCGGCGGCCTGGAAAAGATCGCGGACGGATGGCGCGCCTGGGCCGCGCACCAAGACGGCTGGTTCGCCGTTGTGAACGGAGAGATCCTCTGCCGGGCGGCCTAAGGCGGGCTGGCCAAGGTGCTAGGCAGCGCCCGGAGAACGGGCTTACGCTGCGGCCATGGGCAGTTACGAGGACGTCTTCCGCCGCAGCCTCACCGACCCCGCCGGCTTCTGGGCCGAGGCCGCGGGTGCCATCGACTGGTACACGGAGCCGGAAACCATCCTGGACGACGGCAACCCTCCGTTCTACCGGTGGTTTGCCGGCGGCACGCTCAACACCTGCCATAACGCCCTGGACCGCCACGTCGACGGCGGGCGGGCGAACCAGAAGGCGCTGATCTACGACTCCCCGGTCACCGGCACCCAGCGCAGCTACACCTACGAGCAGCTCAGGGACGAGACCGCGAGGTTCGCCGGCGT
>NZ_JASIAL010000475.1:0-7067 GCF_030042015.1 Trebonia sp.
GCTGCTGCTGTAGTGGCAGTGGTGGCATGGCACGCGATCTTCGCTGAACTCATCAGACTGTTTTGAGGAGAATGCTGGAATAACAGGGAAGTTCTGGTATGGTTCTCGGGGCAGAGGGCGTGACCAACATGTCGCCTATGGGATAGATCTGTGTGTCTTCTCAGCTTTCGGGCTCCGCCGTGCCCCGGTCGGCGCGACGATTACATGCCTGAGCCGGGGGTGAGGCTCGCAGCAGTAACAATGAAGGGGTAGGCGTGCAAAGGAGCGGCGCGAAGGCTAGCCCGCAGGTAGGGCGAGGGCGGTGGTGCGGGTGCATGCTGTGGCGGCAGAGACAGGCGCCGCGTTCCACGCGGGGCCTGTGCCAGGCTCGACAACTGGGTCCCACAGAAAAAGAGACCCGGCCCACAAGGAGCCGGGTGGTCTACGCACAGTACTATACACGATCACCAGCCTTCTGGCATGGTGTAGCCGCTTGCAGGATTCGCGAGTTGGTGGGAAACGAAGTCCCGCGGTTCAAGCTTTCGCCAGAAGTGGCGGCCAGTCCCAGTTGTCACCTCAGCACGCAGTGCTCCTGCTGTCTGGCCGGGCGTCGGGTTGATCAGTCCGACGGGCACATGTGCGCGCGCCCGCTGGATTGGGAACCGCAGGTCGGAATCGTTCGAAATGACCAGGGCTGCATCGACTATGCCGCCGAGGATGTCCAAGAGCAGGTGCGAAGCGACGTTGACATCGCTGCCCTTCTCTTCCCGGTGGGCGATAGAAACCATGAAGCGGGCATCAGTAACTGCCTCTCCTGCTCCGTCTTGGATCATTACGGGCCAGTCAGGCGCGACCAGTTGTGGTCGTCCCTTGGGGTCCCGTACTGCCAAAGGCGCGCGTTCGCCGCGCAGCTCAGGCGCGGCTAGCGCCAAGGGCCAACCTGCGGGGGTGTTTCACTGGGGCGGCCCCCCCTTCGTTCATGCCTGCCCCGGGCTGGTCCCGGACTGCCCAGTGATCGTCCCGTACACCGGCATCCACGCGCATACGCGCGATGGCTGGATCACGGTGCTGCCGCTCGACCGGCTCTGGACTTGCGGTTTCTTCAGACGAGCTCTACAAAAAGAAAACCCGGCCCACAAGGAGCCGGGTGGTCTATGCTCACCAGGCTACCGGGCCACCGAGGCTGATGTCGTCGGAATATTGCCGAGCCGGGGGGATGGCCATGCGACCGTGGCCACATGGAGCGCGTGCTGCACCCGGAGTTCTTCGCGATGACGTTGCTCCGGTCCACTTGCGTCAGCATCGTGCACCATCAAGCCTGGGATGTGGCTAGCCGCAGCTCGATCTGGGTCCGCGAATGCGACGGGCGGCGGCTACGCTCCCACCGGGCAGCACGTAGTCCCCCGGCTGTCGGCGCCAGGCCAGCCGTGACCTGCCACCGCGTCCAGATGAACAGACGCCAACCCGGATAATGTTGGCTAGTTATTTACTGGAATCTGCTGGAATCCGCCGGTAACCTGCTAGGGTATCCGGAAAGAGTTGAGCGACGCAGCGCCCGGCGCTCTTTGCGGCGCACCTGGAGTTCCTCCGTGCGGATGTCATCGCAATGTCCGGTTCGCGCGTCGGCTCTACGTAGTTAAGACGGACTGGGCACCCTTCGTGACTTCGGGGCGGCTGGTCCATCACTGCAGCGCGGGATGCGGGGAGCCGGAAATGTCGATGACTTCGTGTTTGGGTAACCGCCGCGACGTCGGGCCAGCGCCGTCACGGGCTACGTCCGCCAAAAAGAAGACCCAGCCTCGGTGGCGCCGGGTGAGTCATGCGGTCGACTGTAGCCGACCACCAGCCGCTACCCAACGCATACACTTCGGGCGATCCCGCGACGAGGTCCCCGGGTTAGCGTTCGAGCGCTCCGGCGGCAGATTTGCGCTGGGGCTGAGGCCAGCCCGTACCACGGGCTGGCCCCAGAGAACATCTGTAACTCATCTAACGGCATACTCACGACGACACAGCCGCAATGTGGCCGACGGTCCTATCCGACGGATGTTATGTGTAGGAGTGAGTATAAGCAAGTCGGCTAGGAGTACGCTCATGAGCCATGACCAGGCGGCAGGGATCCGACCACCCCAGCACACTCATGGCCCTCGTCGCGTGGGTCATCGGGTGGGTCGGTGATCACGACTGGAGTGCGCTCCTGCGACTGGTCGTGCTGCTGCTGGCTTGCACTGTGGCGCTGGGCATCCTGGTCTCGGCCTACTACTTGGTCGGAGGACGCGTATGAGTTCGTCCGGGTAGCCGGACTGTTCGTTCTTGTTACTCACCAGTTAAGGAGTTCGAAAATGTCGCTAACTCACGAGGAACTTAAGGAAGGCGTCGTCGGCGGTGCTGTCGGCGTTAGGTGCCGGACCGTTCTCCAGCCACTCGGCGGTCCAGGGGACAAGGTGTTCCCGCCGACCTACGGTGTCGACAACAATGCTGAGACGAAATACGCCACTGAGAAGCGCCGGGTTCCGCGTGCAGACGGCAGCGAAGACACGGTGGTTCCGGCGGTCGTGCTCGACTCCGTTGCCTCCCAGGCCAACCGGCTGGAGCTGGCACTGCTCGACGCCATCCGCAGAGGCGATCTGGCGGCGCCGGTCACCTCGGTGGACTTCGCCCAAAGCGGCCTGGCCGGACTCGACCGGATCAGCGATTACGAGGCGCCGCACCGGATTTTCGACGCCCTGCTCCGTGACAGCTATGACGGCGAGCACCTGTTCAGGAACGGCGCAGTAGGCAGGGCGATCACGGAGGCTCGCCCGCGCGATGCTGCCGCCCTCTACTACCACAGCCCGCACACCCTTGTGTTCGGCGGCTGGGACTCGACCGGTCCGCGGGGTGGACTCGGCGCGAAGTACGAGCGCGCTATCACCTCGGAGATCGTCGCACTGGATATCGAGGTGGGTAAGCGGACGGCTTCTCGCATCGATCCGGCCGGCATCGAAAAGAGCGCGGCGGTGCTTTACGAGGGTCCCAGAGGCGGCGCTGCGTGGGTGCTCGACAAGAGCGAGGCAGTGCTGGACAGCAAAGGCAACCCGAAGCTCCTTGGGGCTAAGGACAGTGCCAAGGACAGCTCCAAGGACGGTGGGCGTGGTAACGGGGAGCCAGGTCGGCCGTCGCAGGCCAACCTCGGCAACGTGAGGCCGTCGATCGACCCCAAGAACGGCGGGATCACAGCGCGGCAGATCGTCGGCACCACCGTCCTGTCGTTCATCCAGTTGCGCCGCCTCCGCTTCCCGACTCGCGCAGACAGTACCGCTTTCGACGGGCAGCGCGCCGAGGCCGAGGTCGCGGCACGGACCGCGCTGGCCGCGCTTGGTCTCACGGCAGCCGCGCTGGCGTTCGAGGAGGGGTTTGACCTCCGGTCCCGCTGCGTGCTGGTCGCCGAGGGACCGGTGATGTTCGAGCTGGTGAAACGCGACGGCACCGTCGTCCCCTTCGACCTGTCAAGCGCCGACGCGCTCAAGCTGGCCGAAGAGAGCGCCGACCGCGCGGCCGCCGCCGGGCTGCCGTGGCGCGAAGGCGAGCTCCTGCTCCGCCCGGCCGGTCGGCTGGTCCAGCTGATCAAGCGCAGCCAGGACATCGCGGAGTCCGCCGAGGCGGACGGTGATAGGTAGTGTTCGCCATCGCGGTGGAACTGCTGGCCGGGCGCTACACCGCCACGCAGTTCAACGACCGGTCGCAGCCCGAGTGGCCCCCGCATCCGGCGCGCCTCTTCTCGGCCTTGGTCGCCGCCTGGGCTGACAGCGAGGAGCCCGATCCTGGCGAGCGGGCGGCCTTGCGCTGGCTCGAGGATCAGGGGGCGCCGGACATTCACTGTGGCGAGGACCATTGGCGCACGGTCGTGACCCACTATGTGCCGGTGAACGATGCCACGGCACTCATCCGTGACGTATCCAGCAGCACCTATGAGCCAGTGGAAAGCGCGCGTCAGGCAGTTGCTGACGCACAACGGTCCGGTGACGAGAAAGCGACGCAGCGCGCGCTCGTGGCGCTCACCAAGGCTGAGGCAAAGGCGGTAGCGGACGCCGCGAAAGCCGGAGCCCTTACCGGGCACGAGACAGCCTCGATGGCTATCGGCGTCCTCGAAGTGCTGCCCGAGAACCGCGGAAAGCAAGGCCGGACGTATCCGACGATCATCCCCGACAGGCCGACCGTCTGGTTCGTGTGGCCGACAGCGCAGGCCAGCGGCCAGGACCGGGGGGCGCTCGACGCCCTGCTCGGGCGCGTCGCCCGGATCGGCCACTCCTCTACCCTTGTCGCCTGCCGGTGCGACGAGACCGGGCCGGAATCGAAGCCCGCCTGGGTACCAGGCGGATCAGCCGGCGAGGCGCGCCGCGTCCGGGTGCCGCGGACTGGGCTCATCGACCGTCTCGAACTCGCCTTTCAGATGCACCATGGAGAGGAGCCGCGGACGCTGCCGGCCGGGATGGTTAACTACCATCAGCCCCGGCAGGCTCGCACGCAAGCGCGTAGGCCGCGGCTCGGCGGCGACTGGTACGTTCTGGGGTTCACCGAGCGGAAGTTCCCCGCCGCGACCCAGGTCCTGGCCGTGGCCAGGGCCACCAGGAACGCGCTCCTCACCCATGGGGTCCAGCCTTCGCCGGAGATCCTGTCCGGCCATCAGCGGCAGCCAGGCGGCAGCGGTCCGACGCCTCCGCTTGAGCGCCCGCACCTGGCCGTCGTCCCGTTGCTGAACGCCGGCAACCCGCACAGCGACGGAACCATCTACGGGGTCGCGCTCGTCCTGCCGGCCGAATGCCCCGCCGAGGATAGGCGGGCGGTCGAAGGCGCCCTCCGCACTTGGGCGACGGTCGGCGACCACGACGAATTCAAGCTGACGCTTCCCGCACGCTCTGACGGCCGGTCAGCCCACTACACGCTCGCAGATCTGGGCGTTGACCGCAGCAAGGCCGGATCTGAGCCGCAATGGCTGAACACGGCGCTCACGGACCGGCGCAAGACGACCACGAGAGATTACTGGTGCCGCCCGGCGAAGCGCTGGCTCACGGTGACGCCCATCGCGCTCGACCGGTTTCCCGGGAACCTGCGCAGCCCAAAGCCAGAGGCCCGCGACCGGGCAGAGGCGGAGGCAGCAGCCGTGGTCGCCCGTGCCTGCGTCAACGCCGGCCTGGCGGACCGCCCGGAAGACGTCAAGGTCACCATACGACTCGACGCCCCGCTCGTCGGCATACCCGCGAGCCCGGCCGGGCGGAACACCCCGGGCCAGCGCCAGTTCCCCGGCTTCCAGACCGGCGGCGGCGTGCCGCGCGCCTGCGTGCACGCGGAGATCGAGTTCCCCGAGCCGGTCCGGGGCCCGGTCCTCATCGGCGCCGGCCGCTACCTCGGCTATGGCCTGTGCCTGCCTCGTGACCAGAAGCCGGAGGCGAAGTGAACAGCAAGCTGGATGTGTCGTGCTTTGCGGCGTTCTTCGGTGCCGTGAACGCCGTACAAGCCGACGATGGCACGGTAAAGATTCCCGGGCCGTTCCCCTGGCAGCAGGAACTGCTGGACCACGTCGCGTCGACAGGCCGATGGCCCGACCTCCTCGACCTGCCGACGGCGGCAGGCAAGACCGCGGTGATAGACATCGCGGTATTCCTGATGGCATTGCACGAAGACATGCACATGCCACGGCGTGTCGTCTTCGTGGTCGACAGGCGCGTCATCGTCCATCAGGCGGCGGAGCGTGCCGGTCAGCTCGCCGAGAGATTGTGGTCGGCCGAGCGATCGCGGGATACCGCCGATCCGGTCGTGGCCTCAGTCGCGGCGCGCTTGCGCGAACTCGCCAGGCCGGGCGACGGCGGCATGCCGCCGCTGCGAGTCGCCCAGCTCAGCGGCGGCATCGTCCGGGACGAGTCCTGGACGCTCCGCCCGGACGTCCCCGCGGTCGTCGTCTCGACAGTCGATCAGGTCGGTTCCCGCTTGCTCTTCCGCGGCTATGGGGTCAGCGACGGGATGCGCCCAGTCCACGCGGGACTGCTCGCCAACGACACCCTCTTCCTGCTCGACGAGGTCCATCTCGCGCAGCCATTCGCCGACACGCTCGGCAAGATCAGCGAGCGCTACCGCCCGCCCGCCGCGGCCGGGTTGCCGGATCGCTGGCAGGTCGTCGAACTGTCGGCCACGCCCGGGACCCAGCAGCGCGAGCGGGTGACACAGACGCTGACAGCCCGCGATCGCGACCCGGAAGTGGCCCCGCTGCTGGCCCAGCGGCTCGCTGCGAGCAAGTTCGCCCGCAAGAAACTAGTCAAAGCCAAGCCAGGTTCCAGCACGGCACAGGCCACAGCGAGGAAGGCAGCCGACGAGACCAGGCAAATCATCCGGGACGGACAGCACACGGTGGTCGGCGTCGTGCTGAACCGCGTCAACACCGCCCGGCTCGCGTACAACGAGCTCGCAGGCGACCCGGACTTCGACTGCCACCTGATCACCGGCCGCATGCGCCCGTTCGACCGGGATGACTCGCTCAGTAAGTTGACACCGCGCATTCGCACGGGCCGGACGCGGCAGCCCGGAAGCAGGCCGCTCGTCATCGTGGCCACCCAGTCGATCGAGGCGGGTGCCGACTTCGACTTCGACGCGCTCGTCACGGAATGCGCGAGCTTCGACGCGCTCAAGCAACGGTTCGGCCGCGTGGACAGAAACGGCGAGCTGAGCGCACGAGACAACCCATCCAGTTCCGTGATCTTGCTGCCGCCGGGGGACGTGAAGGACGATCCCATCTACGGCAACGCGCTGATCGAGACCTGGAACTGGCTGCCCGAGGGCGAGGGCGAGTTCGATTTCGCCGCGCAGCAGCCAGACGCAGGAACCGCGCCGAGACTGCTGGCGAGAAAGCCGCACGCGCCACTGCTGCTGCCCAGCCACCTCGACCGGCTCGTTCAGACCTCACCCCGGCCCGACGCCGATCCGGAGGTCTCGCTCTGGCTGCACGGAATGGATACCGACGCGGCGGACGTCACGCTCATCTGGCGTGCCGATCTCACGGCGGGCCTGCTGACCAAGGCGAACGAGCAGTATGCCGTCACCCTGGTCAGCGCCTGCCC
>NZ_JASIAL010000081.1:0-8527 GCF_030042015.1 Trebonia sp.
CGCGCCGTCCCCGGCGTCCACCGAGGGCCTCGTCCCAGCCTGCTGAAGTGGCCCGTCCCCGGCCAGGTCGGCGCAGACAGCGCCTATATGTTCGTGCCGGGCCGGACCACCGACACGAACAGGTACGTGTGGTGCTTGAGCGTGCACACGGGCAGGCTGAAGAACGTGACGTCCGAGCCGTTCTCGTTCGGCGGGTAGACCCGCAGGAGGCTCGCGTACGCCGGCTTGCAGCCGGAAGTGTCGACCTCCGCGGCCCCGTAGCCGAACAGCACGTGCGCGGTACCGCCCGCCGGGATCGTCACCCAGGCCGCCTTGTACACCGGACTGCGCCCGGCGGCGTCGCCGAGCTGGTTCAAGTTGATGCCGGTGGCCGAGACACCCGGGTAGCCGAAGGTGCGGCACGCGTGGCTGCTTGTGTTGGTGAACTCCAGGGCGTAGTAGTAGGTGCCGGCCGCGCCGCTGAGGGAGCTGACGTTCACCCAGACCCCGAGGTTGCCGGCGGTGCAGGCGGGCGGAACGGCGGGCGCGGCCCAGACGGCCGGCCCGGTGCCTCCGGGTATCCGCACTTAGTCGCGCTGGCGGGTGCTGCCGAGCATGATCTCGTCCCAGGACGGGACCGAGGCACGGCGGCCGCGGGCGGTTTTCTTGCCCTGGCGGGAGGGGGCCGCCTGCTCGTCGGCCGCGGGTTCCGCGGGCCCGGCGAGGTCTACGTCCACTGGTTCCGCGGCGTCCGCGGCGTCCGCGGCAGCCTGGGCCGCCGCCGGTTCCTGCCGCTCGGCGGGCGCCGCCACGGCCACCGGCTGTGGTTCGGGCACGGCGTCGAGGTCGTCAGGCTCCTCGTAGCGCGGCGGGCGCTGGGGAGCCGGCCGGGATCGTTCGGAATCATGGGAAGAGGAGCGGGCGGCGGCCTGTGCCTGCGGTGCGATGGCCTGCGGTGCGGCGGCTTGTGCCTGCGGTGCGGCGGCCTGTGCCTGCGGTGCGATGGCCTGCGGTGCGGGGACGGGGTCGCGGTACGCGGGGCGGGACAGGACGGGCGACGGGGCGTGCGATTCGGCGCGGAGCCGGCCGCCGGCCGGGCCGGCGTTCAGGCCGCCGCCCAGCGAGCCGGACCCCATCCCGGCCGCGGCGCCGAGCCGTGGCGCGAGCGGCGTCACGGTCGCCTCGCCGGGCAGGCTGGCCGGAAGCGGCGGCAGCTCGGAGTCCGGCAGCGACAGCCGCGCGGCGTTGTCGTCGTCGGGCATGACGTGCCTGCGGCGGGGATCGAAGACCCACTCGGCGATGTGCAGCCGGCCGCCCGCGGAAAAAGTCAGCGAAACCTGCCAGTTGCCGTCGCCGCGCTTGCGGGAGTCCCACTGCCCGTCCGCGGGGTCGACGCCTGCCGCCGTCAGCCGGCCGGGCACGATATCGCCGAGCCTGGGACCTGACGCCGAATCACCCGCCCGCCGCACCGAGGCGGACTGCGCCTGGTCAGCGACGTAGGCCCGCTCCGCGAGGACCGGGCCTTCGAACCAGCGCACGCGCTCGACCGGGATGCCGGCCGCGTCGGCGATCTCTTCCGCCGTCTCACCTGCGCGGATCCGTGCCTGGATCTCCTTGGGTCGCAAGGGACTCTCCACTTCGATCTCGTACTGGGCGAGCCGGGAGGTCTGGCCGAGCGCGACGGCCCGCAGCCGTTCATCGATCGGCAAGGTGAACCGCGCGCTCCTGCCGGGAACGGCCAGGACGGCGTAACTGCCGTCCTCGCTCACCGCCACGAACCGCAGTTCCTGCATCGGCGTCCTTCCATGCTGCCCGGGCTGCACCCGCCGTACTCCACGTTGTCTTGCGCCGCGAGCCCGTGCCGTACCACTTCCGTCAAGAGTCTCCCGGTCAGCGGCCGATAAGGAAAGCACCCCGCCCGGCATGTCAGGAGTTCATGCTGCCATTTACCACGACCGTTTACCCCGACTTACCTCCGACTTACCCTGACTTACCCCGACTTACCACGACCCGGGCGCGCGCGCCGGGACCTTCCGGTGACTGGCCGGCCGCAAGGAGCGTCCCCGGCCGGCGAATCGGCGTCAGGGACGGCCGCTTGAGTCGCTTTCCGCCGCGGCGTCACCGGCCGCGGCGTCACCGGCCGCGGCGGGGGAGATGTCCCCCTTCAGCCCGAGCGCGTCGGCGCTTGCCCCCACCGAGTCCGTCCCGCCGGTGATGAGCCTGCTCGGCCACCAGTTCCAGCGGCCGAGCAGGCACACCGTGCACGGCACGAGCACGGAGCGGACGACGAACGTGTCCATGACGACGCCGACCGCCAGGCCGATGCCGACGTCGCGGATCTGGCTGCCCCCCGACTCGCTCGCGCCCACGACGGCGAACACGGTGAACGTTCCGGCCAGCACAAGCCCGGCCGAGGTCACGGTCGTGCCGGTCACCCCGAGCGCCCGCGAGACCGCCTCGCGCAGCGGGAACCGGTGGGCTTCCTCCCTGATCCGGGTCATCACGAGGATGTTGTAGTCCTCGCCGAGGGCGAGCAAGAAGATGAACAGCAGGAACGGCAGGATGAAGGTGATGCCGCCGGAATTCCCGATCTCGATGAACACGAGCACCGCAAGGCCGAGCGCCGCGAAATAGGACAGCGCGACCGACGCGATCAGGTACAGCGGAGCGATCAGCGACCGCATGACCAGCGCGAGCAGCACGCCGATCACGACGATCGCGATCGGGATCACGTGCGCGAGGTCGCTGTTGGAGATCGCGCTGACGTCGTAAAGCGCCGGCGCCTCGCCGCCCACGCCGTAGGCCGTGGCGCGCAGCGTCGGCACCACGGCCGCCGCCTCGGCCCTGATGGCCGGGACCGCTTGCAGCGCCGCGGTGGTGGACGGGTCGCCCGCGGTCAGCCCGGTCTCGAACTGGATCGTGGTGCCTGCCGTGTCGACGAACTGGGCGGTCGCCCGGTACTCCTGGTACGCCTGCGGCGAGATCTTGGCGGGCAGCGAGGCGGGCGGCGTCGGCGGCAGCGGCCCGGAGCCGAGCACGGCGTGCAGTTCGGTGAACTGCGCCGGGGTGAACCCGGTGCCGCCGACCGGGTTGAGCGGGCCGGTCACCCCGGTGAACAGCCCGCTGGCCTGGAGCTGGCTGGTGGCGGCCGCGATCGCCTGCGGGTCCCGCCAGGCAGGCGCGGACAGCCGGTAGACGAGGTTGGTCGGGTTGGCGGCGGAGGCCGGGAAGTACTTGGTCAGCAGCGCGGTGCCTGCCGCGGAGTCGGTGCCCGCCGGCGCGGCGATCGCGCCGCCGAACCCGGCGCTGACGTACCCGCTGACCGCGACCGACAGGCCGCCGAGCGCGATCATGCCGATCGACAGCGCCAGCGCGGGCCGCTTGACGATCCGGGCGGCGACCTTGCCCCAGGCGCCGGTCGTCGATGCTCCGGCGACGTTCTTCGTCGGCCAGAACGCCGCGCGCCCGAAGATCGCCAGCAGTGCCGGGAGCAGGGTCAGCCCGGCCAGCAGCATCACTGCGATGCCGACCGCGAGCGGGATGCCGAGGTCGGAGTAGATCTGGAAGGTGGCGAACAGCAGCGAAAGCAGCGCCGCGATCACCGTGAAGGCGGAGAACGAGATCGACTCGCCGACCTTCGTCAGCGCGTTGACCACCGCCTCCTTCGAGGGCTGGCCCAGGCGCATGTTCTCCCTGACCCGGAACACCAGGAACAGCCCGTAGTCCGTGCCCGCGCCGAGCACGAGCACGATCAGCAGCAGCTGGGCCAGCGTCGACACCTTGAGCCCGTGGTAGGCGGCCTCGGCGACCAGCGGGCCGGCGATCACCACGGACATGAACGCCGGGATCAGCGTGATGAACGGCGCGAGCAGCGACCGGAAGATCAGCAGCAGCAGGATGAGGATGAACAGCACCGAGATGCCCTGCACCTCGGTGCCGGTGGTGCCGGACTGTTTCTGCTGGTCGACGTTGATCGCGAGCTGCCCGGCCAGGTGCACCTGCATGCCCGGCGGCGGGGCGGCGGCCTTGATCGCGGTGCGCAGGTTGTCGACGAAGTCCGTGATCGCGTCCTGGTCGCCCTGGCTGACATCGGACAGCACCTGCAGCTGGGCGGCCTGGCCGCGCACGGTGGCCGAGAGCGCCGAGACCCCCAGGTCGTGCACCTTGACGACCGTCGGAACGTTGAGCAGGTCGGTCGACAGCGTGGTCAGCCAGGCCTGGTCGGCGGCGGTGAGCGTGCCGCTGCCGACCGCCGCGACCACCGGCACCGGGCTCAGGTTCGTTCCCCCGAACGGCGCGGCCAGCTCCGCCGCCTGCTCGCTGGGCGCGCTGGCGGGCAGGAACGCGCTGTTGTTGCCCTGCGTCACGCTGGCCAGCGATGGCAGCGCCCGCGGGATCGCCACGAAGGCGGCCACCCAGACGATCAGCACCAGCCAGCGGTACTTGACGGCGAATGAGGCGATTGCCCTGAATATGTCGTCGACGCGCACGCGCCTAGGATAGCGAGCGGGGACGGTGCGACAGGCAGCCGGACCCCGCATGCTGGAGAAGAGGAGGCGCGGCCATATGCGGCATTTCGTTGGTTTCGTGCTAGCTGTCCTGCTGGCGGCGGCGGTGTTCTTCGGTGCGGCCTGGGGCTACCTGCGGCTGCTGCAGATCCCCGCCGGCGGCGGCGCGGTGGCGGCACTGCCCGCGGGCGGCGGCTCGCTGCTGCACGACACGCACGTACTGCTGGCCTTCGCGGCGCTGGCGGGCACCGCGCTGCTCGCCGGGATCTGCGTGGCGGCACCCCGGATCTCGCCGCTGGCGTCCGGGCTGCCCGGCCTCGGGCTGCTCGCCTGGAGCGTGCTGTACCTGGTCCGCGTGCGGCGTGCGGTGGCCTACATTCCGCTGAAGCATGATACGTTCGGCGTCGGCTTCGAGGCGATGCTGTTCAACGGGGTGCTCGCCGCGGCCGGCTTCGTGCTGGTCGTCCCGCTCTTCGTCCCCTCCAGGTGGCGGCGCCGCGTGCCGTGGGGCGGCGAGCAGCTGGACGCGGTGGCCGCGGTCCCGGCAAGCACCCTGATCTCCTCCGACTGGGCCGAGACCGCGCCGATACCGCAGCCGCTGCAGCCGCTGCAGCCATTGCCGCCGCTGCCGTCCGCGCCGACCCAGACGATGCCGCAGCAGCCGCCTGACGACGCCTGGACGTAAGCCAGGCGCGCCGGGCGGCGGCCGCGGGCGGTCAGCGTCAGCGTGCGGTCAGCGGAACTGCGCGGCCTCGGTCGAGCCCGCGAGCGCCAGCGTCTGCGCGTTCGGCGAGATCGCCTGCGTGACGAGGTCGAAGTAGCTGGTCCCCGCCTCGCGCTGGTGCTTGGTCGCGCTGTAGCCGAGCCCCTCGGCCGCGAACTCGGCCTGCTGCAGCCGCACGTAGGCCGCCATGTCCTCGTGCGCGTAGCCGTGCGCGAGTGAGAACATCGAGTAGTTCAGCGCGTGGAACCCGGCGAGCGTGATGAACTGGAACCGGTACCCCATCGCGGCCAGCTCCTTCTGGAACTTGGCGATCGTCGCCTCGTCCAGCTTCGCCCGCCAGTTGAACGACGGCGAGCAGTTGTAGGCAAGCATCTGGCCGGGGTATTCGGCCTTGATCGCCTCGGCGAACTCGCGCGCCTCGTCCAGGTCGGGGGTCGAGGTCTCCATCCACAGCAGCTCGCTGTACGGGGCGTAGGCCAGGCCGCGGGCGATGCACGCGGCCATCCCGTTGCGCACCAGGTAGAACCCCTCGGCGGTCCGCTCGCCGGTCACGAACGGCTTGTCGCGCTCATCGACGTCGGTCGTGAGCAGCGTCGCCGCGTGCGCGTCGGTCCGCGCGATCACCAGCGCCGGCACGTTCTCCACGTCGGCGGCGAGCCGGGCCGCGGTCAGCGTCTTGATATGCTGCCCGGTCGGGATGAGCACCTTCCCGCCGAGGTGGCCGCACTTCTTCTCCGACGCGAGCTGGTCCTCGAAGTGCACGCCCGCGGCCCCCGCCGCGATCATCGACTTCATCAGCTCGAACGCGTTCAGCACGCCGCCGAAGCCCGCCTCGGCGTCCGCCACGATCGGTGCCAGCCAGTTGGCCCGCGGGGCCGTGCTGTCCGCCGAACGCTCCGACCAGCAGATCTGGTCGGCGCGCAGCAGCGCGTTGTTGATCCGCCGCACCATCTGCGGCACCGAGTTCGCCGGGTACAGGGACTGGTCGGGGTAGGTCTGCCCGGCGAGGTTCCCGTCGGCCGCGACCTGCCACCCGGACAGGTAGATGGCCTGCAGGCCCGCCCTGACCATCTGCACGGCCTGGTTGCCGGTGATCGCGCCGAGCGCCCGCACGGCGTCCTCGGTCCGCAGCAGGTCCCATAGCCTGTTCGCCCCGCGCCGCGCGAGCGTGTGCTCCTCGGTCACCGAGCCGCGCAGCCGGATCACGTCCTCGGCTGTGTAGCTCCGCCTGATGTTCGCCCAGCGCGGGTCGGTCTCCCACTCGACGCGCAGATTGGCCGCCTGCTGGCTGATCGTGTCCATGGTCGCCATGCCTTTCCGTAGTGAGCCAGCTCGCCGGGCTGGCCGTAGTACCAGGGTGAGGGCAGTGCCCGCGGAAACCGAGGACTAAGGTCCGTAAAAATATTCATTTTTTTCCGAACGGAAACGTGTTACTCTTTTTTACGATGAAAGAAACGCGGAAATTGGTAGAGACCGGTGGTCTAGACCTGGCAACCTTCGGCCAGCGGCTGCGGCACGCGCGCCGCGCCCGCGGGCTGACGCTCGCCGAGCTCGGCGCCAAGGTCGGGCGCACCCCGTCGGTGCTCTCGCTGATAGAGAACGGCCGCCGCGAGCCGCGGCTGTCGCTGGTGGAGCAGCTCGCCGCCGCGCTGTCTGTGCCGGTGTCCGAACTGCTGAAGAAGCAGCCGCCAAGCCGCCGGGCGCAGCTGGAGATCGCGCTCGAGCAGGCGCAGCGCGACCCGTCCTACGCCGCGCTCGGCCTGCCGCCGCTGCGGGTGGGCACGCGCGTGCCGACCGACGTGCTCGAGCATCTCGTGGCGGTCGCCGCCGAACTGCGCGCCCAGCGCTCCAAGCCGACCGCCACGCCAGAAGAGGCCAGGGCCGCCAACGCCGCGCTGCGCGCGTCGATGCGGCAGCGGGCGAACTACTTCCCCGCGATCGAGCAGGCCGCCGCCGAGGCGCTGCGGCGCGCCGGCTACTCGGGCGGGGCCCTGTCGCAGGGGATGCTGCTGTCGGTGGTGTCCAGGCACGGGTTCTCGGTCCAGTTCGTGCCGGACCTGCCGCGGTCCGTGCGGTCGCTGACCGACCTGCGCAGTAACCGCATCTACGTCAAGCAGGAGCCGGTCGGCGGGCACTCGCCGCGGGCGGTGATCCTGCAGTCCCTCGGGCACTTCCTGCTCGAGCACGACGTGCCGCGCGACTTCGCCGACTTCCTGCGCCAGCGGGTGGAGGCGAACTACTTCGCGGCCGCGATGCTGATGCCCGAGTCGACGGCGGTGGAGTTCCTGCGCTCGGCGCTGGACCGGCGCGACCTGGCCGTCGAGGACCTCGTCGATGTATACTCAGTATCATACGAGATGGCCGCGCACCGGGTCACCAACCTGGTCACCCACCACCTCGGGCTGCCCTGCCATTTCGTGAAGAACGACGCGAGCGGCATCATCTACAAGGCCTACGAAAACGACGGCGTGATCTTCCCCGCCGACGTCTCAGGCGCGATCGAGGGACAGCGGATGTGCCGGCAGTGGGCCGGGCGGCAGGTGTTCGCGGCGCCGGACCGGTTCTCGCCGCACTACCAGTACTCCGACACCCCCTCGGGCACGTACTTCTGCGTCGCCCAGGTCGACCCGCGCGCCGAACCGGGGTTCGCGATCACGCTCGGCGTCCCGTTCGAGCACTCCCGCTGGTTCCGCGGCCGGGAATCGCCGATCAGGACCAGGTCGCTGTGCCCCGACGGCGAGTGCTGCCAGCGAGCGCCGCTCGCGCTGGCCGAGCGCTGGGAGGGCATGGCCTGGCCGTCGGCCCGCGCCCACTCGCACATCCTGTCCGCGCTGCCGGCCGGCTCCTTCCCCGGCGTGGACGACGTGGACGTCTACGAGTTCCTCGACCGCCACGCCGCTCAGTGAGCTGACTCGTCCTTAGCGGGACGGTGCGCTCGGCAACGCGAGCTCGTAGGCCCGCAGGGCGAGCCCGGGCACCGGCTCGAAGTCCAGGTCCGGCGTCCGCGAGAACCCATTGGCCTCGTACAGGTGCCGCGCCGCCTCCATCGGGGGCCGCGTGCACAGCCGCAGGCAGCGCACGCCGCGCTGTCCGGCCAGCTGGATGACCGCGAGCAGCAGCGTGCGCCCGACGCCCTGCCCCTGCGCCCGCGGGGCGACCGCGAACGCCCGGATGTCGGCCTCCGTCCCGTCCCGCGCGAGCTCGCTGCCCGGACCGAACGGCTCAAGCGTCACCGTGCCGAGCATGCCGGTCCCCGCGTCGTCGACGGCGACAAGCACCACGCAGGTATTTCCCGAGCCGAACCCGAACCCCCGCA
>NZ_JASIAL010000082.1:0-2908 GCF_030042015.1 Trebonia sp.
ACTGATGCCCCAGGCCTCTGCGAGCTCACTGCGCGACAGAGTCAGCGCGGCGTCGCCCGGGCCGGGGTCTGCCTCCATACGCGCCCTGGCCACGCTCCGCCCGACCTCGCGCCGGAGCCGCCTTACCTCAGCCCGCAGCGCGTCGAGCTCGGCACGAGGGACCGTCACCATCTCCGACGCTTCCGCTGTCACACGCAGCTCCCTACACGCACTACCGTTGCCGTCGAGTCTAGTTCCAAGACCACCTGGCCGCCGGCACTCGCGACTCCCTGCCGCCACGGCGTGCCCGTTACGTGCCCGTCCGGACGGCGAAACAGGGTAATCCACGGTCACTCACGGCTAGCCAAAATCTCTTCTGAACTGCAGATACGCAGCTCAGCAGGGCTGAACTGAGAGCCTTCCAAGCTGGTCATGCGGGTTCGATTCCCGTCGCCCGCTCCAGCAGTTCAGGAGCATCTTTCGAACGCTTTCAGGGGCACCCGCCCGGGCCGCGTGCCTGTTGCGGATCGCCGTGACCTGCGCATACGGCAGACCGGCGAACTCAAGCTGGGGTTGCTGGCACGCGGAGGATAGCCGTCTTATGGCCCTCTGGCGACTTGAACCGGTTAGCTCAGAGGCTGTTAGGGCGCGCGCTGACGCCAACTATCACCACGAAGGTTTCCGCGCCCTTGAAGTCGTCCGGGTTGGCCGTGTAGAGCGGCAGCTGGTTGCTTGCGGCAGTCGCGGCGATCATCAGGTCCGAGGCACGCTTGTGTGGCTCGCGACCCGCCGCGCGGACAGCGGCGGCGATTTGCCCGTACAGGCGCGCGGCGGCCTGGTCGTATGGCAGCGGGTCGAAGGTTGCCTCAACGTGCTGCAAGACCCCCACCCGTCCGGCGCGCTTCACGGGGTCATCAGTCGCGTGCGGCCCATGTGATAGCTCCCCCAGTGTGATCGCAGTGATGAAGATCGTGTCGGGGAACTGCGACCGGTCGTAGAGCCGGAGCGCCGCGATGACGCTGGTGTCCACCACCGCCGCGTCATGTGCCGTCAAGGCCGGTCCCCTCGAAGGGATCGCGCACGTCCTGGGAGAAGGCCTCGTCGAGGTCCGCGCGGAGCTCATCCGCGTCGATGACCGGGGCGGTAGCGAAGACCGCGAAAACCTCATCCGTCGGAACCGCCTGCCGCCGCCGAATGGGAATCATTCGCGCCAGCGGCTCGCCGTTAAGGGTCAGCGTGTACGCGTGCCCCTGCCGCAGTCCACGCGTGACCGTCCCGGAGTCCGCCACGAACTGCCGGACGCTGACATCTGTTGGCCGCTCACCTGGGTACACCATTACCCCAGCATACCTCGCCGTACCACGGCGTACCACAGCTTCGGTCGGCGACAGCGTATACGCCTTCAACGCCTCAAGGCCCGCATGCCACTTCCCGGACACACCGTCGGCCAGGCTGGCGGGCGGGCTCGAGCAGGCCGGACGGCGTGCCCGCTGCGTGCCCGTCAGCACGGTAAATCGCGGAGATTCACGGTAGCTCACGGACAGCGAAAACACGTCGCCGACCTGCGTTATCGCACGTCAGTTCCGCTGCCCCTGATGCCTTCCAAGCTGGTCATGCGGGTTCGATTCCCGTCGCCCGCTCCAGCGTGCGAAGCCAGGCAACGTCCCGCCCGGGGGATGCGTTTCATGATCATGGGCCGAAGGTGGCCGCGGGCGGTCCCCGTTGACCCGTGATCATGGTCCATGGGCGGCTTCCGGGAGGTGGTTCACCGCTGGACGGGGGGAATGTGTCGGCTATGTGCCCGCTCCTGGCGGGGTTGACCCGTGACCTGCCCTGCGCCGCAAACGGCCAGCGGCCACGGCCGGCACCTTCTGTGACCGAAGACCGCTCACGTGGTGACCGCAGAACTCACGGCCGGCTCACTAGGGCGTGCGGCTGTTGCTTACTGCTCAATGATCGGCACGGTCTGGGTGTGTACTGCACCCCGGCGCGGTGGCAAGGACCGCCGTCGGCGACAGTGCTGGACGGGACCGCCTCACGATGATCCGCCGGTTGTGTGCGACTGAGCGAGCAGGTCGGCATGGTGGGTCGCCGCGACCTCGGGATGCGAGCGCAGCCAGCCCTTGAGCGCGTTGTCGCCGAAGCGGCTGTGCAGGACGTTATGGGCGGACTGGCTGACCCCGGGGGCCTGCTCGGCGTATTCGCGCGGCAATGGCACCGTGTCGAGGGGCGCGTCCAGCCGGGGGGCCCAGAAGAAGGCGATCGAGTCGCGTGTCCGTCCTGGCGCGCACGGCAGGACCCGGTGGGGAGTGGCCACGAGATAGCCATGGGTGGCTACTTCGAGCATCTCGCCGATGTTCACGACGAGGGCGCCATCGACCGGCGGGACGTCGATCCAGCGGTCGGCGCCGGCTGGGCGGGCTTGCAGCCCGCCGGTGTCGTCCTGGAGCAGCAGGGTCAGGAAGTTCCAGTCGGTGTGCGGCCCGACACCTTGCAGATCGGTGCCGTCGGCGGCCCCGACGTAGTGGATCAGCTTGGCGAACCAGTGCGGCTTGCCGGCGAAGTACTGGTCGAAATGGTCTTCGGGCAGCGCCAGCGCCACGGAGATCGCCCGGGTGAGCTCACGGCCGACGGAACTCAGTAGCCCGGCCCACTGTTCTGCCAGCGGGCGGAGTTCAGGGACGGTGTCATCGGGCCACTGGTTCGGTCCTTCCAGCAGCCGGTACGGAGCGTCCCACAGCTCGCGGGGCACAGCAGCCTGTTCGGGCGCGAAGTCGATCTGCTCGCGGGCGTCGGCCCGGCCGGCGGTGATCTCGTGCCCGAGCCGGGTGTAGCCCCGGAAGTGCGGGGACAGCCGGTTGTCCAGCCGCAGCCGCTGCTCCAGCGGCAGCGCGAAGAACCGGGCCGCCGCCGCGGTCAGCTCGCCGAT
>NZ_JASIAL010000083.1:0-3687 GCF_030042015.1 Trebonia sp.
GGGTTGGCCACCTTCGCGAGGAACAGCGGCTCCCCGGTCGCGGTGTCGGTCACCAGCATGAGGTAGGGCCGGTCGAACACGATCGTCCGCGGGGCGGCGACCCGGGCGGCGCTCGCCACGACGCCGGCCGCGGCCGCCGCGGCGCCCACGGTGCCCTTCTCCCCGACCTGCAGCGTGGCCGCCTGCTGGACGAACCCGAGGAAGCTCGCGTACTTCGACAGCCCGGTGAAGTCCGCTGCGGCGGTGAACGCCTGCCCCATGCCCAGCTGCTCGAGCACGGCCTTCATGTCACCCATCGAGCCCGAGGTGCTGAGGCTGACCTTCGGCAGCGATATGTCCGCCGCGGCGGAGTTGCTCGCGCTGCCGGTCAGCGCCGCCGTCATCGTCTGCAGGGCGGCCTGGCTCGGCAGGGCGCAGGTGCCGCCTGCTGACGGCGGCAGCAGGGCGATCATCGACAGCTTCCCGCCCTCGTAGGGCAGCGAGACCGCGGTCCACCCGTCCGCGGTGGCGAAGCTGTACCCGGAGCCGTTCATGAACTTCGCGGTCACCTGCTGCCCGCCGGCCAGGGTGAACGACCCGGAGGCGGTCTGGTGCGGGTCGAACGGCGTGGCCCAGGCGGCGTCCATGTACAGGGCGGAAGTCAGCACCCAGCCGATGCCCTGCAGCATGGCCGGCGACACGAGCTGGGAGATGTGCCCGTGCGTGGCGGCGGAAATCGCCTTGTTGATCTCGTCGGCAGCCTCGCCAGGGTTGGTGCTGAAGGGCGCCTGGGCGACGCCGGCGTTGTAGCCGGTCGCGACCGCGTCCAGGTACGCCTGCAGCGGCGGCAGGCTCGGGTCGGCCCACACCTCGTTGCTCGCCGATAGCGTGACGCCCGGCCCGTCGAGGTCGGCAAGCGCCTCGGCCCGCGCCTGCAGCCCGGCGGCGAGCGCCGCCGCGCTGGTCGTCGGCAGGTGCAGCACCGCGGCCATCTCCTGCGCGGTCGTCCCGCGCGCGCCCAGGTAGGCCATGCCGAGCGCGCTGGCCAGCGTGCTCGGCGAGAACACCAGGTTCTGCTGCGGGTACTCCGCGCACCAGGCGCGCAGCACGTCAAGGGCGAACGCGGTGTCCGCCGCACCGAAGGGCCGCGGGTCCGCGGCGGGCTCGACCGCCGCCACCCCGCGGGCCACGACCGGGGCAGGCGCGGGCGCCGGCTTGGGTGCGCTCGCGCACCCGGCCCCCGCGACCGCCACGGCCACCATTACCAAGCTGATCCGAATCCCGTTCCGCATGTCCCTTGGACGCGGCCCGCGGGTCTGTGGTTTCACGGTGCTCGCGGGAACTTTGGGACTGGGCCCCGGGCAGCCTTAGCGCGTTATTAACTACTCCCAGCACAGGCAGAACGGGTGCCCGGCGGGGTCGGCGTAGACCTGGAAACCCGAGTCGGACTCGACATCGGCCGCCTGCAGCAGCCTGGCGCCCAGCCCCATGGCCTCGTCGTGCGCGGCCCTGATGTCGTCGACCCACAGGTCGAGATGGATCTGCTGCGGGGTGCCGTCCGGCCACTGCGGCGGCACGTGGCCTGGCGCGAGCTGAACGGCCAGCCGCGGCACGCCGTCGACGTAAACCGTGTGCCAGTCGTCCTCCGGCAAGACCGTCCCGCCGAGCAGCCCCGCCCAGAACGTGCTCTCCGCGGCAAGGTCGGCCGCGTCGAAGACGGCGATCTGTCTGGTTATCCTCACACAGGGCATTCTTCCGCAAGCAGTGAACCGGAGCGCGGGGATGGACGATCCTTACCGGCTTGAGCGGTTCGTGGCCGCGCAGGACAGCGGCGGCACGTACCAGCGCGCGCTCGCCGAACTGCGCGCAGGCCTGAAGGTGAGCCACTGGATGTGGTTCGTCTTCCCGCAGATCGCGGGCCTTGGCTTCAGCGCGATATCGCAGCGCTACGCGATCAGCTCGCTGGCGGAGGCGCGCGCCTACCTCATGCATCCGGTGCTCGGTCCCCGGCTGGCCGAATGCGCGCGCGTGCTGGCCGCCACCGACGGCAAGACCGCGGCGCAGATCTTCGGGGACGTCGACGCCATCAAGCTCCGCTCGTCCATGACGCTCTTCCTGGCCGCCGGCCCGGACGAACCCGCGTTCGGGCAGGTGGTGGCGAAGTACTTCGACGGCAAGCCCGACGAGGCGACGCTCGCCCGGCTGTGAGCCAGGTCAGCAAGCCGGGCCAATAGGCCGGTCAACAAGCCAGGTCAGTCGGCCGGCAGGCCCGCCCGCCCCTGGGCGCGTCCCGCGCGGGCCGCGGGCACCCGCGTCGCGGGGTCAAGCGGGTTGCCGCCGATCGCGGCCCGCGACGCCTCGTCGGGCTGGATGACCGTGACCTGCGCGCCGCCGTCGCGAAGCCGCCGCACCACGTCCCGCAGCGGCATCGGGGACGGGAGCGGGGAATCGAAGCCGAACGGCGACACCACGACGATCCGCCCTGCGCCCGCGGCGAGGTCCGCGTTGTCGGCCGACCGGGTCCCGCCGTCCATGTACCGGCGGCCGTCGATCGTCACCGGCGGCCAGATGCCGGGCACGGCGCAGCTCGCGGCCACGGCGTCGACCAGGCTCACGCCCGAGCTCGCGTCGAACACGCGGGTCGCCCCGGTCTCGCAGTCGACCGCCACCAGCCGGATCCGCCGCGACGGCCACTCGTGGGCCGGCAGCCGCGACTCGATGACCGCCCGCCGCTCGGCCTCGGGCACGGTCGGCGCCGCGAGCGCGAAGGCCCCGGCCGCCCGCAGCGCCTCGTCGGGCGTGGACACCGGCGTCGCCCCGGCCAGGTAGCCGCCGAAATTCTCGGCGAACTCCGCCAGGTCGATCTCCACCACGATCTCGGCCGACTGCCTGGCGGGATCGGTCTGCCGCGCGAACAGTTCGTCCAGCCCGACCCCGCTGCCGACCTGCGCGGCCACCGTCGCGCCCGCGGACGTGCCGATGATCAGGTCCGCGCCGCTCACGTCCTGGCCGGCGTCGGCGAGCCCCGCGAGCAGTCCCGTCATCCACGCGATTCCCGCGACACCGCCGCCACCGAGCACCAGCGCCTGACCGACCGCCACCACGCATCCCCTCCGTCCCATTCCGCTCCCCATTATCCCGAACGAACCCTGCCGACTCTCCAGCCGAGCATCCTCGAATGTCGTAGGGGTACGGTATAGTGTTCGTATCAGCCCAGATCCCCCCCCGGCAATCCGAACGGAGAACCGTCCCATGGCAGCCGCCCCCATCCCCGGCCCCGGACAGCCCGGCGGCGAGCAGCCGCCGCTGCCCGCGGACCCGGCGCGCGGCGGGGAGGACTGGGACGCGGACGCGGACCTGGCCCGGTTCCTGGCCGGGGTGGACGCCGGCCGGATCCCGGTGCCGGATGAGGACGTGCCCGCCCCGGCGGTCATGGTCACCCTGGGCGAGGCCGCCGACGCCGACCCCGTGCAGCTGGCGGCGATGGCCGGGCCGGACGGGCTCGGCGGCCAGGGGTTCGCGCAGGACAAGACCGCGGATGCGCTGCGGCCGGGGCCGCTGCTGGCGGCGCTGGCGGAGAACGCCGCGGCCGGGCTGCCGGGGCTGTCCGATGATGAGCTGCTGGGGCTGGTGTCAGCCAGCCGCCGGTTGCAGAACCGGGCGGAGTACCTGGAGCTGGCCGGGATCGCCGAGTTCACCGCCCGCCGC
>NZ_JASIAL010000476.1:0-7537 GCF_030042015.1 Trebonia sp.
GGGAGGCGCGGATGGACTGGGGCAGGCACGCGGCCTTGGATCGCGAGTTTGACTGCTTCGCGGCCGAGGTATCGGACCCGCTGCTGCGCACCGGCCACCTGATGACCGGGAATGCCAACGACGCCGAGGACCTAGTCCAGAAACGCTGCTGAGTGTTCTTCTGACTGTTCAACGGCTTCATCTACAGCTACGGAGAAGTGGGACTCCCGCAGGAAGTCCTGCTGGCCTGGAGGAACATGCGGCCGCTAACTGGAAAGGTTCCGGCTAATACGGTCGTCCGGAATCTGACAAAGAGTATTGGGAGCGTCGAGCCCAGTTCGGCCTGAGGATTTCTCCATGATCTCCAAACTCAACGAACGTCTTTTCGTCATCGAGTTCTACGATGAGTTTCGCAAGCAATTGATGAACTTTCGCGAGTCTCACGCTATCCTTTCCATGCGCAAATACTGACTCCAGGTGGTCCGCAAATTTTTGGAACCATCTAAAGTATCGAGTTTCATACTTGTCTATAAATGTATCGAAACTGACACAAGCAGGGACTTCGCCTTCCTGGCGCATCAGATGCCCGATGGCATCTTGCTCTTCCCGCCAGAGCATCAATTCATCGAATGACTCTCCCTGATCTATCTCGTCAGATGCAAAGACGATTGTGATTTGGATGAGCGTGCCGGATACCATGTTCGTGTCCCTTGCGGGATTAAGGCGCAAGTACTCACGATAGATGTCGGTCCACCCAAAATATTGGCCGAAGCGGAACAGGGTACTGCTAAGCGCAAGATCGCGGCGGTCCACCGCGTTCAGATAGAGCAGGAAGTCCTGATTGCGGATGTTGTTTATCCGATTGCCGAGATCGTCGACTGCACTGAGCAGCATCTTTCGGTAGCGCCGCAGTTCAGCCTGTTCTACCAAGAGGCGCTCTCGTTTCTTCGCCCGGGCGTCGATGGCCGCCTTGACCAACGTGACGGCGAGGCTGCCGAGTGCAGCGATCAGCGCGACCACAACTGCGGCATTCATGGTTACCCAGTGGACGGCAGAGGAAGACCATCGTCAAGCATCTCGGACGAGTTTTTGCCGTTTCTCCCGACGCAGCTTCATCATCCGTCCAGCGAATCACCGCGGAAGCCGACCCCTACCAGGGCGATCTGGCCGGCCGGCGGCTGCCAACGAGCCAGGACCACATGAGCTCTCCCGCCGCACGGGGTGGCAGGACAATCCCAACTGGTGATCCTTGTGGCTGGCAGGGAACCGACGGTTTCTCTGGCGCGCTAAGTCAGCGCTGTTATGTCTGGCTCTCCAGGAGGGCTGTCAGGGTCGCCATGGCCCGGGCCGTGTGGCTCTTGACAGCACCCTCGCTAATGCCCATCGTCGCGGCGATGTCTGCCTCGGACAGATCGGCGTAGTATCGCAGGACGATAGCCTCACGCTGCCGGTCCGGCAGTGCGCGCAGCGCCGCCGCAACCGCGGTCCGCTCGATAAGGGCGAGGGCTCCCTGTTCCGCGCCCGGCTCGTCCGGCGCGGGCTTGGGCGCGTTCCTGTCGATGACGGTACGGTGCCGCAGCACCGAACGCGACCTGTTGACGACCGCCTGCCGCAGGTAGGACAGCGCCTTGTCCGAATCACGCAGCCGGCGCCAGGCGTGGTGCATCGCCTCGAACGCGTCCTGCACCACCTCCTCGGCGGTCGGCGCGTCGTGGACCAGCAGCACGGCAAGCCGCACGAGCGACTTGTACTCACCGTGATAGATCTCGGTGACAACACGGTCAGCGTCCCATACAGCGGGCACCGACCGTACCTCGGGGACGAGTGCACCCGCCGCGAGCGTTTCCGTCACATAGGTTGGACGCGTTTCCTCCGCAGCGGCCCTGGAGCCGGCCAGGGCCGCGCGCAGCGCCGCGCCCACCGCTGCCGGGGTGGCTTGCGGGCTGGCCTGTCCGGTGGCGGTGAGCTCGCCCAGCCAGGCCTGGAACCGGTCCAGGCCAGCTGCCATGTCGTACCCGGCGGCGAACCGGGCCGCCTGCTGCTCGGTGACCTGTTCGTACAGCCGGGACAGCAGCTCGTCTTCCCGCGGGCAGTCCGCCTGCTGCCCGGTGACCTGCTCGTTGTCGGGCTCGTCTGCCAAGCTGACCGCCTGCGGACCGGCGGCATCGCCGTAGACGGACTCCGCAAGGGCTTTCGGTGCCCTGCGCACGTTCTGCGCGGTGACCTGCTCGCAGGGGTCGGACCGCAGCTCGTCTTCTGATGAGCTGTCCGCCCGTCGGCCGGTGGTCATGATGATGGTCCTTCCCGGTCCTCGCTGGCAAAGGGGTAATCCGGTCCCAGCTCGGCAATCAGCTGCCGGCGTGCCCGGGTCAGGTGCACGCTCACCGTCTTTTCGCTCATGCCCAGGGCGGCGGCGATCTCGGCTTGCTTCATCCCGTGCTGCCAGCGCAACGCCGCGACGGCGTGCTGCTGGCCGGGCATGCCGGTGAGGATCTGCCAGCACCGCTCCAGCACGATCGAGGTAAACGCCTGCGCCGGCAGGTCCACCTCGGCGTTGCGGTACCGGGCCTCGATCCGCGGCAGCCGGTCCCGCCAGGCCGCCTCGCGGCGGAAGCCGCTCACCGCGATGTTGGCGCCGGTGGTGCGCAGCCACGCCCGGCGCTGCCCCTCGGTCAGGCACCGCACGACCGCCCAGTCCCGCGCGGCCGCCTCGAACGCCGCCTGCACCAGGTCATCGGCCAGCGCCCGGTCCCCGCGGGACAGCACGCAGCCATACCCGAACAGGCCCTGGGCGCAGGCGGCGAAGCACGCCTCGAGCTCGGCGGCCTCGCGCGGGCAGATCCGCTGCTCACCCACCCCGGCCTCCGCGCCGCAACCGGCCGGGCCCGCCGCCTGGCAGATCCGCACAGGCTACGGCACGGCGGGGCGGGCCGGCCAGACCCGGCCGGCCCGCCCGCGATGGCCCCGCCGTACGAACGTCCGGCCAGCCGGCACCCGGTCACCGTCCGGACCACGACAACAGCCATCGCCGCCAGCGCCGCGGCCGGGCCGGCCGCGACGGGCCCCGCCGCTGCCCCTCGCCCGATCATCAAGATTCACGCAGATAAGTCGCGCAACCGTCCCCAAACCCTTACCCCCGGCCGGCCCGCAACCCGACAGCGGGCCCCGGGGACAGCGTCAGCTCCCTGTCCCCCTCCGATCCCGGTTGCCGCTCATCAACTTTCATCCTCCGACCCGCAGCGTCGGCCCTGGTTTCCTCGAACCGGCGGCCGCACCGCACCGCGGCGAGCCCCGCAGGCTGACTCCTGCGGGGCTCGCTCCCGGGATCGCTAGGGAGCCAGGACGTACCGCACCGAGCTGGCTGGGATAAGCGTGCGGGTGTCGGTTTTGCCCGGGCCGTACGTGAAATTCATCTCCGAGACGGTGATGTAGGGGGCGGAGACGCTGATCACCCACGCGGCATGACCTGCTGCCCCCGCGCCGTTTGCCCCGGGCTGGAACACCGCGATTGAGTTCACCCGCGGCGTGCTGCTGACGGCCCAGCCGTTGTAGGCCGCGTTGGTCGCCAGGTACATGGCGTTGCCGTTGTCAGCCGGGTCGATCGTGTTAGGGTACATCCCGTCGTACTGGTGGAATTCGTTGATGGCCCATGCGACGCACTGGCCGATATCCCCCGAGTTGTACGTCAGCGTCCGGCCGATTTCCCAGTGGCAATACCAGGACCAGGCGCTGGCCGGATTGGTGACGGCTGCCACAGCGCCGTTACCGTACTGGGTTGCGCATTCGGCTGTGACGTCGATGCCGAGCGAGGTGCCAGGTCCGACGCATTGCCAGCTGTAGGCGCTGTTGGCGTTCGTCGCGACGGCCTCCAGGCCGCGACCGGGGTACTGGGTGTCGCAGGCCTGCTGCATGTCGACGCCACCCAGGCTGTGGACGACGACTTGCGTGGAGCCGCAGGGGCCGGTGCCGGGCGCGTAGGAGTTCCATGAAGGGGTTGTGGTGTAGTAGTCCGTTATGGCACCGCTGAGCCCGTTGGCGAAGGTGACGTCGTCCCAGGTGGCGTTGCCGTTGATGTTCGTGCCGCCCTGCCATTGGCACTGCAGCGTGAACTGGGCGCCGCTGGGCGCGATGCCGATGCTGGCGTACCCGGTTCCAGGTCCGGTACGGACGTTCACCGAAGCTGTGGTGCTGTAGGTGCCGGCGGCGAAACTCGGTGCCGCGGTCGCGGCGATCACGGTGACCGCCAGGAAGACGGCTGATGCCCCCGCGGCCAGCCACCTGCCGACATTTCGGTCGCGAATTGACTTCCACATATTGTGCTCTCTCTTTCATGTCCTCAGCTCACGTGCCGGAGTCGCGTTAGCAGCTCGGATTCGCACTAGCCCCCTGTGGGCGCCCCTTGTGGGCGGAGAATCGCCTGTTCGCCATGGTGACTCCCCCGGAATCCTGCTTCGCGACTGTCCGAACGGCCCCTCCGCCCGGAATGAATGCATTCTTTCGGCCAGGCCCAGACGGCCACTATTCTGTTTAGTGGCCGATCTCGCGGCGGGAATTCCCTTCATCGGACCGGTGGGTTCTCCCGCCAATCCGGGACATGCAGAGGGGCCGGGCGCTATCGTCGAGAAGTCGAGGGGGCTTGGCTGTTCGGAGCCAGGTCGGGAAGGGCACTCGTGGCGAATCGGGGCTCCAGACAGCGCTCGCTGCTCAGCGCCGATGGCGTGGAGCGAGCCACCGCGATAGGCGTGGCGATTCTGAAGGGCATGAATGCCGTCCAAGCGGTGGCCATGGTCGTCATCGCGCTCTCCGCATCCCGTCGCCCTTGGCTGGAGATCCTGGCGGTCACGGCATACGGGCTCGCTGGGCTGGCTCTCGTCGTCGGCTCCTTGCGGGCAGGCCGGTTGCGGCGCGGGCTCGTCCTAGTGGACGTGGCCACTGGGATCAGTGTGGTTCTGCTTGCGCCACTGTTCCAGCCGTCGCCAAGCGGGCAACTCTGGACCGAGTGGCCGATGGCCGTGACCTTCCTCGTCGGCGCCGAGGCGGGTGCGGTGCTCAGTACTACGGGCACCGTCTTGACAATGGCGGGGCTGATGACCGCGGCAAGCAGCTGGCTGCTATACGACCCACCCGGAAGTACGCGCAAAGATATCCTGACGGACCTTGTTCCCTACTTCGGGTTCACGCTGGGCAGCCTGCTGTTCGTGGGCTATCTCCGTCGCCTCGCCGCCCTGGCCGATTCCCGCGCGAGGACGATCCGGATGCTTGAGGAGGAACGAACTCGCCGGGTTCTTCATACTCCTTACCGCCTGCTGAATAATCTGGCCGACATGCTTCGGGCCGAGGCCGCGCGAGGGGCAGAAGATGACCCGGGACACCGAGAGCGCCGGGCACGATTGGCCGAGGCCGTGGCCTCCGTGGATGAAATAGAAGCCATCGTCCGCGGGACCGAACCGGCGTCGGGCAACCTGGCTGCCGAGTTGCTGCGACTGCGCGAGCAGTTCACGGACCTGCCGTTGGTGATGAACATCGACGACATTAACGCGGATCTGCCCCCGCAAGCCGCCTACCGGATCCGGGAAGCGGTCCGCTCAGCACTCCAGAACGTCCGCCTGTACGCACACGCGACCGAAGTGGTCATCTACGCCTCGCTGGATGCCACTTCGTGGGTGGTCAGTGTCCATGACGATGGAGTCGGCTTCGAGCCCAGCACCCGGCGCGGGGTGGGCCTCGGCGAGGTTATCGTCAACGCGCTCGAGGAAATCGGGGCAAGAGTCGAGGTGAACTCCTCGGTGGGAGCCGGAACGCTCGTCGAACTCTCGGGAGACCACAGGTGGGCGCTGAACTAAGGCAACGCGTGATCGTGATTGATGACCACCCCGTCATCGCCTCAGGGCTCCCGGGTCTGGTCCCCTCCTTGGATGTCCTTGCCAGCTACCCCAACGTCGAGGCCTACCTGGCTGCGCCAGCCCTCGACCCGGACGTCGTCCTCCTCGACCTTCAGCTCGGTACGGCAGAGGATGAGGCCTCTTCCGTACAGCACGCCAGCGGTACTGCGGCTATCCGCATGCTCCTGGACGCCGGCCGCGGGCCAATCGTGATCTACACGTCGATAGCTCAGGAGATGCTCTTGGCTGCCTGCCTGGCAGCTGGCGCGATGGGAGCTGCCGTAAAGACCTCGCCTGGATCGACCATTGCCGAGGTCGTCCGCATCGTCGCCCGGGGCAAGATGTGGGTGGATCCCGCGATCGCCGGCGCCCTCACCCGATATGCCCAGCGACGGCACGCCGGCGCGCTGAGCACGCAGCAGGCTCACGCGCTAAGGTACCGCGGACAGGGTCTGAAGCAGCAGGCGATCGCCGAACGTATCGGCGTCAGCGACCCCGAGGTTGTGCATCGATATCTGAAGTCGGCCGTCGAAAAGCTAGCCGACGCCGACCTTGCTCTCGAGGCCGACAAGGACGGGAAACACCCCGGAGCGCGCATAGATGAGCTGGCCAGGAACAGCGGCCTAGCGAGCGGGCTCGTCCGCTGGCAGGACCTGAACACTGCCCGGCGCCGCCGGCGGCCGGGCTGAGCTAATGGTTAGTTTTCCCCCTGGATCGCACCGGCCGGCGTTCGCCACCATGAGATCGTGCCGGGCCGGTATCCGATCGAGATCATCTCGGGTGACAGCGTACTGAGCAGACGGCTTAGGATGGCAGCACCGCGTTCCGCGACGATCCCGCTTCGGATCGTAACGACCTCGCAGCTACCTGCATCGGCTGCCGTTGCTGGCGCCACCCGGACTCACATCGCCTACTCCAGTCATCCATCCGCCGTCGAGGCGACTGTCTGGCTCCTCGCCGGAGCCGTTGGCTATGTCACCGGTCTCAAGACTCTTGCCCCCGCGGTTGCCGCCGTTTCGGACGGCGAGATCTGGCTCGACCCGCATGCTGCCGCTGCCCTGTATCGGCTGATCCAGATGGTCAACGATTCGCGACTGAATTCCCTGGCCGCCGCGAGCCGCGCAGCCGCCGAAGGCATGAGCTGGGGTGAGACATCCGCAGCGCTTGGGCTCGCTCGAACGGGTGCCCTCCTTAGCGGCCTGCGCACACAGATTCTCGGAGATCTTCACTGATCCCATCGCCCCGCGCCGTTCGCTTCTCCGGCAGTTCCGGGCGGGTAGAGCGCCTTACCACCGCGGCCGACCTCATCAGAGCTATGTCGATGATCGAGCGGCTTGATGGGCATGCACTCACCGACTATTCCCGCGACAGGGACCATGGGCGGACAACGGCCAGCGCTGCGTCCGGCGATCGAGATGGCGGCACCTGCTGCGAATGTCCACAGCTCCCGCAGCGCCGGTACGACGTCTTTGGCGAGCGCACGCATCGCGTCGAGCCGGACGGGGACGCCGTAGACGGCACGCACCGCGTCCGCGGGCCGGCTGGCGGCTGGCGGCCGGACTCGCGCTCGCTTCGCGCGCCACCGCGCTGGCCACCATCCGCCGCGAGGACCTCGCCGCCCAGCAGAACTAGCCAGGCCAGCAAGCTCGTCGCGCAAGTGTCGTCTGATCGTCGCC
>NZ_JASIAL010000477.1:0-11007 GCF_030042015.1 Trebonia sp.
ATGGCGCAGTGCGTGCCGCCGGACCAGCCACCTTCGCCGCCGTCAAACGCGGCCTCGACCTCGAGCCTGGCGTCCACGTCGGCACCGAAGTCCCCCGACGCCGCACGCTCGGCGACCTCGGTCACGGCGATCGCGCTCGCCGGGTCGCCGCGCACCCAGACATTGCCGTCGGTGATCACCAGGTCCTGGGCGCTGACCTCCATCAGATGCGCCGCGAAACCGAGCACCTTGGCCTTCAGCTGGCGAGCGCCATGCAGCGCCACGCCCCCGGTCATGGTGGCCGACCGGCTGCCGCCCGTCAGTCCGAAGGGGACGACGTCGCTGTCGCCGACGACGACGCGGACGTGTTCGAATGGCACGCCGAATTCGTCGGCGGCGATCTGGGCGAGGGTGGTCTGATGGCTCTGCCCGTGTGGCATCTGCCCCGTGAACAATGTCAGCACGCCATCTTCGGCGAGCCGCAGGCGCATGAACTCCAAGCCCATCGGGCCGCTGGGCCCCTCCGGTGAGCGCGGGCCGGGAGCGGCCTCGATAAACGTCGCCAGGCCGATGCCCAGGTGACGACCCCGGGTGCGCTCTTCGGCCTGCCGGCGCCGGAAGGCCGGAATGTCCACGACCTGGGCGATACGCTCCAGCGACTCCTTCGCGGTGACTCCGGCCAGCGGACGCCCGGTGATCATGGTGAACGGCGGGTCGGTGCGCGGGGCGACGTTGCGCAGCCGGATCTCAAGCGGATCAAGGCCGAGGTCCTTGGCGAGCAGGTCCAGGACGCGTTCCCGCACGAACGTCTCCGACGCCCACGGCCCGCGATAGGCGATGTACGACGCCTTGCTGGTCGTGACCGCGGTCGACTCGAAGCCCAGGGCCGCGAGCTTGTACGGACCGGGGAGCATCATCTCGATGATCGACGGAACCATCGTGCCCATGACCGGATAGGCGCCGTTGTCAAGCACCATCCGCACGTCAAGTCCAAGCAGGTCGCCGTCGTCACTGACAGCGGCGCGGACGTCGAAGCTCTCCTCGCGGGCCTGCCCGGACGCCATGAGGTTCTCGCTCCGGTCCTCGGCCCACTTGACCGGCCGGCCAAGAGCGCGCGACGCGGCCGCGACGGCGAGCTCCTCCCGGGAGGCCCCGATCTTCAAGCCGAACGAGCCGCCGATATCGCCGGCCAGCACGCGCACCTTGTCCGGTGCGATACCGAGGCGCGTGGCGACGCCGATCTTGGTGATGTGCACGCTTTGCGTTGCCGCGTACATCGTCATGAAGCCCGAGTCGGCATCGAAACTCGCCACGCAGCCACGTCCCTCCATCGGCACGTTCTGGTGGCGGTGCACATCGATGCGGAACTCGGCAACGCGGTCCGCCGCCGCGAAGGCGCCGGCGACGTCGCCGAACTCGCTGCGCTTGTGCGGGCCGATGATGTTGTTACCCAGGTTGGCGAACAGCGGCGGGCTGCCGGCGTCGAGGGCGAAATCCGCGCTCACGACCGCAGGCAGCTCCGCATAGTCGACCTCAACCAGCTCACAACCGTCCTCGGCCAGGTAGCGGCTCACGGCGACCACGACCGCGACCGGGTCGCCCATGAAACGCACCTTGTCGGTCGCCAGCAAGGTGTATTCGGGCATGGGGCCACCGGCGCCCATCATGGCGAACAGCGGATCCTGCCCAGGGACCGTCATCGCCGCCAGGTCCGCCCCTGTGAACACCGCGACGACTCCGGGCAGGGCCTGTGCGGCCGAGACATCCACCTTGAGCACCTGCCCGTGGGCCAGCGGGGAGCGCACGAAGGCGGCGTGCAGCATGCCCGGGAGCTTGATGTCGTCGACGTAGCGACCGGCGCCGGTAAGGATGCGCGGGTCCTCAGAACGCTTGATGCTGGCGCCGGTGTAACGCTCGGCCACAATTCCTGCCATGATCTGGATGCCTCAGCTCTGACGGGCCCGCTCGGCGGCCAGCAGGACGCCGTCGATGATGCTCTGGTAGCCGGTGCACCGGCAGATGTTGCCGGACAGCGCCTCGCGGACCTGCTGCTCGTCAGCGTCGCGATGGGCGCGGAGAAACGCCGTGGCCTGCATGACGAAGCCGGGTGTACAGAACCCGCACTGGAAGCTGTGGGAGTCCCACATCGCCTGCTGCAGTGTGCCAAGCTCACCGTCCGGCGCCAGCCCCTCGATCGTCGTTACCTCGCGGCCTGCGGCCTGGACCGCCAGCATCAGGCACGAGCGCACCGCCCGGCCGTCGACGATGACCGTGCACGCACCGCAGACCCCGTGCTCGCAGCCGATGTGGGTGCCGGTGAGGTTCAGGTCGTCCCGCAGGAAGTCCGCGAGCGTCTTGCGTGCCTCCGCAGAGCCTGTGCGTGTCGCCCCGTTGACCCGCAGGGTGATGTCCACCTTCAGTCACTGCCTTTCGCCGGCGTTGTCCGCGGCCGCTCGCAGGCCGCGGCGCACCAACGCGGTCGCGACCTTCTTCCGGTAGTCCGACGACCCGTGCAAGTCGGCAGGCGGGTCGATGTCCTCGGTCGCCAGGCGGGCCGCCTCATCGAAGAGCTCGCCCGACGGCCGCTCGCCGACCAGGAGGTCCTCCGCGCCCGTGGCCCGCACCGGCACGTCGGAGATGCCGGCGAACGCCAGCCGGGCATCGCTGATCGCGCCGTCGGAAAGCGTCAGTGACGCCGCCAGGGCGACGACGGCGAAGTCCCCGTGGCGTCGGGCGACCTCCTGGAAGCTGATCCCCGTGCCCGGTCTCGCGGCCGGGAAGCGCACCTCCACGAGGAGCTCGTCGGGACGGCGCGACGTCGTGAGGTAACCCTCGAACCAGTCCGCCGCTTTGATAACCCGTTCGCCCGACTTGCTCCGCACCACGAACTCGACATCGAGCGCCCGGGCGACGGCAGGCAGCTCGGCCGCCGGGTCGGCGTGCGCCAGGCTGCCCCCGATCGTGCCGCGGCTGCGGATCGCCTCATGGCCGATCAAGGGCAGGGCAGCCGCCAGCAACGGCACGGCATCGGCGACGATCCCGGATTCCTCGGCGGCGTACTCCCGCGTCATGGCGCCGACCGCCACCCAGCCGTCGGTCACCGACACCCCGGACAGCCCGGCTACGCCGTTGATGTCGATGAGCACCGCCGGGTGGGCCAGTCGCAGTGCCAGCAGCGGGATCAGACTCTGCCCGCCGGCGAGCACGCTCGCCTCGTCGAGATGTTCAGCCAGCAATTCCACAGCCTCGTTAACGGTTTCAGGCGCCTCGTAGTCAACGGGAGGCAGTTTCATCGACGCGGCCCTTCTCCAGCTCTCCGGGCAGGAGTGCTTCCTGCTTCCCAGGCTCTCAGATCGCCCCGATAACCGTAACAGCGGCCTTAGTTCTTCTTCTTCCGGTCGCCGGGCTCGCGAGAGTAACCTGCCGCCGTGGAACGGATTGCCTGCTCGTGGTGCCAGTACGAGAACGAGCCTGGGCGGTTGAGCTGTGGGACGTGCGGCGCGCCGCTGGATGTGGCGAACGCGGCCTCGGAGTCGGGGTGGCGCGCGGCACCCCGGCTGCAGGAGATGACCGAGTTCCGGGTCGGCAACATCACCTGCCAGGTCGCGGGCCAGGTCGTCCCTGTGGCCGAGATCATTCTCGCCGAAGGCGACACGATCTACTTCGAGCAGCACACGCTGCTGTGGAAGGAGCGGACGGTCGCCCTTGCCGGGAAGAACCTGAAAAAGGCCGGGCAGCGGCTGATCGCCCCGGGGATGCCGCACGCGGTGATCGAGGCGCGCGGTCCCGGACGGATCGCCGTCTCCCGCGACGCTTCCGGCGAGGTGATCGTCATCCCGCTGCATCCGGGCAGGGAGCTCGACGTGCGGGGCCACTCTTTCCTTGCCGCGTCGGCGAACGTGGGCTATGACTTCATCAAGATCGACAAGCTGGCCAGCATGCTGCACGGCGGGCCAGGGATGTACGTGGACCGGTTCACTGCTGCTGACGACACGCAGGGGCTGCTGCTGCTGCATGGATACGGCAACGTCTTGCAGCGGCGGCTCGGCGTGGGGGAAAAGATCCTGGTCGAGCCTGGAGGGTTTTTGTACAAGGACTCGCCGGTGACGGTCTCCCCCGTCCAGGTGACGGCCGGCGCGGGCTTCCACCACGCGAACTGGGCGGAACTGACCGGCCCTGGACGCATCGCCATCCAGTCGATGTACGTGCACCGGCACACCAACTAGGGATCGGAGCGCGGCGATGAGTGAGAGTGCCGGCACACCTGCCGCCCCCGGCTACACCTGCCCGTTCTGCCGGCTGGTCTCGGATGCGGGCGGCACGGCCTGCCCGAACTGCGGGGCGCCGGTCAGCACCCGCGAGCTGCGCGACGAGGAAGGATGGGTGGAGCAGCCGCCGATCCGCGACATGGCCCGCATCCAGGTCGGCCAGTCCCGCTGCCAGATCACCGGCACCTACGTGCCGGTGGCCGAGATGAACCTCGCCCCGGGCGACCAGGTCTACTTCTCCCACCACGTGCTGCTGTGGGCCGACCCGGCGACCCAGCTCGCTGCGCTGCCGATGAAGAACGCCTGGAACCGGGCCATGGCCGGGATGCCGCTGGTGCTGATGGAGGCGACCGGCCCGGGACACATCGCGTTCTCCGACGACGACCCGGGCGAGCTCATCGCCGTGCCCCTTGAGAAGGGCCTGAGCATCGACGTCAGCATGCATCACTTCCTCGTGGCGACCATGGCGCTTCACTATGAGTGGTTCCGCTCCCGCATCTTCTGGGAAATCCGCGACAGAGGCACGTCGAACTGGGATGTGACCTACCCGGGCGGGCCGTACGTGGACCGGTTCACCGCGCAGCAGCAGCGCGGACTGCTGCTCCTGCACTCCCGCGGGAACACATTCATCAAGGACCTGGGGGACGGCGACCAGATCTACGTCGTGCCGCGGGCCCTGGTCTACAAGGACACGTCGGTGCGGATGAACATCCACATGGAGCGCCCGGCGTCGCCGCGGGCACACTGGCTGTACATCCCGATGATCCGGCTGACCGGGCCGGGCCGCGTCGCGATCCAGTCCCAGTACGGATTCGAAGCCGAAGGCACCTGGGGGTGGGACAAACTCGGCCCGGACGCAAGCTGGCGGAACTGGAACCCCGACACGAGCCGCTGGCGCGCCAAGGTGAAGGACCGTGAGCCCCTGTACCCCTAGCTGGCGCGCGACGGCGCTATCGGGCAGCCAGGATCTGGCTGTGCAGGTCCAGCAGCGCCGGAATCTCGTCCCGGCCCGCGCGGCCCATCCCGCACTCGGTGCAGACGCCCCAGTCACGGCCGCCGCCAGGGCTGGTGGCCAGGGCCGCGTCGATGAGCCGCACCTGCGCCTCGGTGGTGCCCGGCGCCTGTTCGGCCGGGTGGTACGGGACAAGCGCGAAATTCAGCTCGGTGCCCGGGTCCCCGCCCAGCTCGGCCAGCGGCGTGAAGTAGCCGTCGTCACGCTGGTACTGCGGCACGGTGAAAGACACGAAGCTCACCGGCCGCCCGGCGGCCGCGGTCACCGCGTTCAGCACCCGGACCTGCAGTGACAGCGACTCGGGCTGCGTGAAGTGCTGGTGGCCGTAATCCCCGTAACACAGGTGCAGCCCGGCGGGGACGTCCGCGGGCACTTGATCCACGCAGCGCGCCAGGGCGGCGGCGATCGGGGCGAAGGCGTGCGCGCCGCCGGGGGCGAAAGACTCCTCCAAGACGCCGAACTCCACCGCGACATCCCACTGCACCGCCACATCGCGATGCGGGACCTGGCTGAGCAGCCGGTCCAGGTCGGCGAACATCGCCCGCTCATAGGAGCCGAGTAGCGCCTGCTGCTGCTCCGGGACGATGAAGGCGCCGATCGAGGCCAGCGGCGTCGGGTACTGAGCCTGGAACCTGACACCAGCCGGGATCACGCCCTGTTCGCGCAGCGCGGCGAAGGTCTGATACGACCTTAGGTAGATGTCGGCATAGCCGAGGTCCGGCCAGCTCACCTCCGCCGGGTCGATGCCGTCGGCCAGCCGCAGCACGGGCAGCTGCGCGTAGTCCTCGCCTGCGGCATCCGGCGGCCGCGCCGGAACCAGCCAGGGCAGCTGCAGGAACTTCTGCAGCTGGAAGAAGATCCAGCTGGCCCGGTCCCCGGTCTCCCCGTCGGGAATGCGCCGCAGGCCGGACGGCACCCGCGAGGCTATCTCGCGCATCACCGAGTCGGCATCGGCCAGGTTGACGCTGCCGTTGAAGTGGACATGATCTGGCGGCATGGCAAGCCTCCCCTCCCTTGCGCTCATCCTGCCACCCCGCAGCCTGGCGCGATAACCGCCGCGCTCGGTGACAGGGGGCGCGCCTTCTTGACCGCTCATATTATGAGACGTATATATATACCATGGCTACTATGGCTCCGGCGGCGGCTACTGATCGTACGGTCTTCCTCGCCGGGCTCGACGGTCAGTTGCACGCGGGCAGCGCCGCCCTTGCCCTTGCCCTCACGGACCTCGACGACTTCGCCGCGATCAACCGGGCCCGCGGGCGCGAGGCCGGCGACGCGGTGCTGACGGCCTGGGACCGTGTGCTCCGCGCCAACATCCCGCGCGGGGGCTCGGTGGCACGCCTGGGAGGCGATGAGTTCGCCGTCGTGCTTCCCGGCACCTCGGCTGAGAATGCCGTCGTGCTGCTTGAGGAGCTGCGCCGTCACCTCGCCGGCATGACCGTCGAGGGCGTCGCCGACGCGGTGAGCGTCTCGGTGGGCATAGCCGCGAACCCGCCGCATGGTACGACCGCCGGGGAGCTGTACCGCGCCGCCGGCGAGGCGTTGATGCGCGCCAAGCGCCACGGACGCGACCGGGTCGCCATGTACGTCGAGGAGAAGATGGTCCTCAAGAGCAATTACTACAGCAAGGCGAATCTCGAGCGCCTCGCCAAGCTCTCCTCGGCGAGCGACCGGACGGAAGCCAGTCTGCTTCGCGAGGCACTCGACGACCTGCTCGACAAGCACAAGGACGCGCTCTGATGCCGGACGCCGACGCCGTCTATTCCGGGACGCTCATCGCCGAAAGCCTTCGGGCAGGCACCGAACTGCACGGCATCCCGCTCGCGGTCACGAAGGTCTGCCGCGTGCGCGTCGACAACGAGCCGGAGCTGTGGACGCTCATCTACTTCGACGTGGCCGCGGCCCGTGCCGCCGACCTCGCCGAGGCGCTGAGCCGCGTGCTTGCGCAAACTGGCGGCTGGTACTGCGACTTCCGATCGGACGAGGAGGTATTCGTGGTCTTCAGCGATCGCGTCTTCCGATACCGGCGCGGTGACCGCGCGGCCCGGTCGACGGTCGAGGACTACGCACGCGCCATGGGCGTGCCCGAAGCCCAGCTCGACTGGCCCGGATAGCGCCCGGCAGCCACCCGTCAGCGCCGCCCAGCGTCGACTGCGCCGCCACCTGCCGTTTCGGCCTCATCTCTCGCCGCGGGCATGCTCATGCGCTGGGCTGCGGCCCGCTTGGCCCAGTGCCGCAGCCAGAGCAGGCCGAAGACCGGAAGGACGAGCGGAACGAAGCCGTAGCCGCTGCCGTAGCCGGACCACACCGTGGCATCGGGGAAGGTGGCCGGGTCGACGAGGCTCCAGGTGCCGACGGCCAGCACGCCGGCGAATTCGACCGAGCAGGACACGACCGCGATCCGGCGTGCTGTCGGGCTGCCGTTGGCGAGGGTGGCCGTGGCGAGGATGTAGACCACGCCGGCGAAGGCCGACAGCAAGTAGGCGACCGGGGCGTGGCTGAACTTCGTCGCGATCTGCACCCCGGCCCGTGCGGAAGCCGAGAGCGCGAACAGGCCGTAGACGGCGACAAGCAGCCGGCCTGGGCCTGTCCTTGTCGACTCCGGCTGCGCTGGTGCGGGCTCGGGCGGTGCGATGGGCTCAGACACGGATGACCGGCCAGATCTCGTGCAGCCGGACCATCAGCACGGCCGCGACCAGCCCGGCTACGGCGATAACCGCCGGGCCCCACCGCGATCGCTCCAGCGCCCCCCAGAACCCCGCGACCACCGGGACGAGCGGCGTGGCGATCAGGTATCCGATCAGCGTAGGCAGCCCGGCCGGGCGCCCGCCGCCGACGAGCCTGATCACGATGGTGGCGACCAGGACAAGAAGCAAGATCTCGAGCACGCCAAGCGCGACGAGCAGGACAAGGCCCATTCGCCGGTTGAGGGCGGTCATCAGCAGCGCATACCCGGCCAGCGCGAGACCGGCGACGATGATCGTCGTGGGAAGTGCACCGCTCACGGACGACATGTTACTACCTTCCGTAGTAACGGGCGTCCGCCCGCGGCCGGCCGTCGGCTGCCCGGATGGGGCGATGGGAACTGGGCAGGAGGCGCCGCGCGCGGGCAGCGCGAGCCGCGAGATCGCGGCCGGGCCATCGCGGCGGAACACTTGGCGCCCGGCTGCCCCGACCCGCTTCACGCGCCCTCACCGAGGGCCGACTGCTCAGCCGGCATGTCGTGTGCCTGGCCGGGCGAAACCAGGAGCATGACCGCTTCCTGCTCGGTCAGCGCCCGGCCGGCGGCCAGTTCGGCGGCCCAGGCCTGGGAGCTGACGGCGGCGCGCGCCTGGGCCAGGTACTGCTCCATCCTGGCGGCCTCCCGATCGGTTCGCTGCATGCCCCACTGCTTGCGGATCGCGTCCGCGGCCCCCATCAGGCGGGCCGCCCGCACGGGGTCGCGGAGGGCGGCGGTGATGGCGGCCGACAGTTCCAGGATGTTCGCGAGGAAGGGGGTGTTGCCGGAGTTCGCGACGTAGTCGAACGTGCCGGAGAGCAGGTCGCGGGCCTCCCCCGGACGGCCGGCGCGGAGGCTGACCAGCGCGAGAGACTGCCGATCCAGGGCCACGCCGAACACGTCGCCCTGCTCGGAGTCGAGCGTCAGCGCCTCCTGCAGCGCCTGGGTGGCCCGGTCGAAGTCGCCGACGACGCTTTCCAGCTGGCCGAGGTTGGTCAGCGCCGCGGCTAGCCGGATCTTGTTGCCCATGTCGCGGGCGATCGCGACGCTTTCCGCAAGCAAGGGTCGTGCGGCCTGCGGGTCGCCGAGGTGATGATGGGCGATGCCGAGGCTGTTCAGTTCCCTCGCCTGCTGGTCCCTGACGCCAAGCTCGCGCCAGATGGCCAGGCTGAGCTCGAAGAGCCGGCGTGCCGCGTCCGGCTCGCCTTGCGTGTCCAGCAGCACCCCGAGCCCGTGCGCCACCCGCGCCAGCGGTTCGCCGCCGTCAGCCGAGGCCAGGTCCATGGCCCGCTGCAGCCAGCGCCGTCCCTCGGTAGCCTGGCCGCGCTGATACCAGAACAGGGTCAGCGCCTGGACCAGCCGCAGGCCAATGACGGCCCGCTCGCCCTGGCCGACCCCGGCGGCGGCCGGGGGCTCCAGCGACCAGGTCAGCGCGGCGCGCAGGTTGTCAAGGTCGGCTTCAAGCCGGTCAAGGGCGGTCAGCTGCCCCGGGCCGTCGAGCTGATCGTGTTCTCGTTCGGCGACGGCCGCGTAGTGCTCGGCGTGCCGGCGCCGCGTGCCGTCCACGTCGTCGTCCTGCTCCAGGCGCTCCAGGGCGTAGTCGCGGATCGTCTCAAGCATGCTCATCCTCGGCTCGCCGTCGATGCCCTCGGTCACCGTGACCAGGCTGACGTCCTGCAGCCCGGCGACCAGCTCCAGCGGGTCGGAACCGGCTGGGTCGCCGCCGGTCGCGACCACCGCGGCCAGCGCGTCCAGGTCGCATCCGCCTGCGAACACGCTCATCCGGCGGAACACCTGCGCCGCGCCCGGGTCGAGCAGGTCGTAGCTCCAGGCCACGGTGTTGCGCAAGGTCTGCTGGCGCAGCGGCCGCCCGGCCTCGGCCGTGCCCGCGGCCAGGCCAAGGCTGTGCCCGAGGCGGGCCAGCAGGGCCCTGGGTGATAGCAGCTTGACCCGGGCCGCGGCTAGCTCGATGGCAAGCGGCAGCCCGTCCAGCCGACGGCAGATCGCCGCGACGTCGGCGGCGTTGTCCGCGGTGACCGCGAAACCGGGCCGGACCATGCCCGCCTGCTGGGCGAACAGCCGGGCCGCGGCGGAGGCCGCCACGTCATGCACGCCTGCCGTGCCGGGCACCTCCAGCGCCGGCACGGGGAACTCGTGCTCGCCAGGGACATGCAGCGGCCGCCGGGACGTGGCAAGCAGCACCGGGCCAGGGGCGGCCTCAAGCAGCGCCGCCACCGCCGCGGCGGCCCCGTCGAGCTGCTCGAGGTTGTCAAGCACCAGCAGCGCCCGGCGCCCGGCCAGGTAGCCGGTCACTGCGTCCGCGGGCTCGCCGTCCATGCTCACGTCCAGGCTGCCGGCCAGCGTCTTCCACATCACCTCGGCGTCGCGAACGGCCGCCAGCGCGACAAAGAACACCCCGTACGGGAAAGCCTGCCCAAGCGCCGCGGCGGCCGCCAGGGCCAGCCGTGTCTTGCCGACCCCGCCGGTGCCGGTGAGCGTGACCAGCCGGACCTCCGGCGCCGCGAGGGCAGCGCACAGCCGCTCCAGGTCGCCCTCGCGGCCGACAAGCGGCGTGGCCGGCGCGGGCAGGCTCGTCTGCGTGCCCAGGCTCTTGAGCGGCGGGAAGTCCTCCCGCAGCCCCGGCCCGGCCAGCTCGTAGATCCGCTCTGGCGCCTCGATGTCCTTCAGCCGGTGAAACCCCAGGTCCCGCGCCGACACCCCGGCCGGCAGCCGGGGCGCCGCCAGCAGCCGCGTCGCCTCCGACAGCACCACCTGGCCCCCGTGCGCAGCCGAGGCGATCCGCGCCGCCCGGTGCACATCCATGCCGACGTAGTTGCCGTCGCTGTTGGCCGGCTCCCCCGAATGCAGGCCCATCCGGACCCGCACCGCCACGCCGCCCGGCCACTCATGCCCGGCCAGGGCCCGCTGGGCCGCCACGGCGCAGCCCACCGCGTCGCTCGCCGACTCGAACACGACGAAGAAGCTGTCCCCCTCGGTGGACATCTCCCGGCCACCCCACGCCGCGA
>NZ_JASIAL010000478.1:0-2588 GCF_030042015.1 Trebonia sp.
CGCGACGGCGACGCCGGCCGGCGCCGGATCGGCGGCCAGCACACCGTCTTGCCAGCGTTCCGAGCCGTAATGCCCGAGGACGATCAGCCTGCCGATGCCGGCGAAGCCGCCGAGGGCGACCGCCTCGGCCGCGGGGCGGCCGGTGACGATCGCGACCGTGCCGACGGCGGCGGACAGCCTGGCCAGCGCGTCCGCGGCGCCGGGCGCCGCCCACGCCGCCGCCGGGTCGGCGACGATCGGCGACAGCGTACCGTCGAAGTCCGCGGCGATGAGGGCGCGCGCCGGGCCGGCCAGGATCGCCGCAAGCCCGGCCTGCCCCTCGGCGGTGCCGGCGCGGGGCAAGGTCACGGTTAGCTGGTACCCGGCTGCGGCGAGCGCATGCGCTGGCGCCGTGCCCGCTGCGCGCGCAGCCGCTTGACGAGCACGGGGTCGAACTTGAGCGCCTCAGGGCTGTCGATCAGCTCGTTGAGCAGCTGGTAGTACCGGGTGGCGGAAATGGCGAGCACGTCGGCGATGGCCTGCTCCTTGGCGCCGGCGGTCCGCCACGTGCCTCGCTCGAACGCGAGCAGGCGCATGTCGCGCTCGGACAACGCTGGCATCCGCCACTCCCTTCAGTACGCTCGCAGAGCGTGGCTTCGTTTCACTGTCTCACGTTCCTGACCGACTACGGGCTGGAAGACGGCTTTGTCGCGGCCTGCCATGGAATCCTTGCCCGGATAGCGCCAGCGGCACGCATTATCGACATTACGCACCTCGTGCCGCCCGGTGACATCCGCCGGGGCGCCGCCGTGCTCGCGCAGGCCGTGCCGTACTTCCCCCCCGCCGTGCACGTGGCCGTCGTCGATCCCGGGGTTGGCACCGCGCGGCGCGCCGTCGCCGTCGCGGCGGGCGGCTCGGTGTTCGTCGGGCCGGACAACGGCCTGCTGTCGTGGGCGATCGAGACCGCCGGCGGCCCCACCGCGGCCGTCAGCCTGACCAACACCGCGCTGTGGCTTGACGCCGTGGCGCCGACCTTTCACGGGCGGGACATCTTCATGCCGGTCGCGGCGCACCTGTTCGCCGGCACGGCGCTGGCGCGGGCCGGCGACGAGCTCGACGTGGCCGGCCTGGTCGCGCTGCCCAGGCCGGCCAGCCGGGTTCGCGACGGCACCGCCGAAGGCGAGGTGGTCACCGTGGACAGGTTCGGCAACGCGCAGCTGTCCGTCACAGGGACGGACGCGGCGCTGGCCGGGATGATGCCGGGCAGGGCGGTCGCGCTCGCGTGGCACGGACGGGCACTGACCGTGCCGTTCGCCCTGACGTTCGGCGAGGTCGGCCCGGGCGAGCTCGTCTGCTTCCTTGACAGCGCCGGGTTCGTCGCGGTCGCGGTCAACGGCGGCAGCGCGGCGCGGCGGCTCGCGCTGTATCCGGGGACGCGCGTGACGCTGACCGTCATGAAATTATTCATTCACCGCGTTTCCCGGCAGCCGCGTGACACCATAATGGACTGAATTCTTCGGATTCAGCCCCTTCGCCCCGGCCTTGAGGGGATGCGTGACCGACGTGTCCCGTCTGCTACGCGGCACGCTGCCGGTTATGGTGGCATTCGCCGTCGCAACTTGTTTCGTGCTGCCCGCGAACGCCGGGCAGTCGGCACGCGCCGCGCGGGCGGCGGGGGCGGCGCGGTCCGCGGCACCGTCCCTGGCGTCCGAGTGGTGGCTGACGGCGCTGAACGTGCCCGCGGCGTGGCGGGCCGCGCCGGAAAAGGGCGGCGGCGTTACCGTCGCGGTGCTGTCCACCGGCGTCGACGCCGCCCACCAGGACCTCGCGGGAACCGTGACCACCGGGCCTGATTACAGCGGCTCGGGACGCAGCGCCGGCGGCCCGTACTGGGGTGCGGAGGGCACGGCCGTGGCCAGCCTGCTGGCCGGGCACGGGCACGGCCCCGGCGGCGCCGCGGGCATCACCGGGGTCGCCCCTGGTGCGCGGATCCTTTCCGTCCAGGTAACGCTGGAGTACGACGATCCGCTGAACTCCGACGCGACGATTACCCGGCGGCTCCCCGCCGCGATCGCGGCGGGCATCAGGTACGCGGCCGGCCATGGAGCCAGCGTGATCGCGCTGCCGCTCGACCCGGGCACGCTTGGCTCGCCGGTCTCAGGGGACCCGGCCGCCGCGGGCGGCAGCCAGGCGGAGCGCGCGGCTGTCAGCTACGCGCTCGCCCGCGGCGTGGTGCTGATAGCGCCGGCCGGCGACAACGGCGCGGGCACGGGAGCGGTCAACTACCCGGCCGCCTACCCCGGCGTGGTCGCGGTCGGGGCCACCACGCGCGGCGGGCAGCTCGCGGTGTTCACAAGCAGGCGTTCCTACGTGGCGCTGACCGCGCCCGGCGCGGGCCTCACGGTCGCCGCCCCCGACGGCGGCTACACGACGCTGGCGAGCACGGACATGTCCGCGGCGCTCACCGCCGGGGTGGCCGCGCTGATCCGCTCCAGGTTCCCGCTGCTGTCCCCGGCCGAGGTGGCACTGGCGCTTGAAGACGGGACCACGCGCCCGGCGCGCGCGCGGCTGGCGCCTGGCAGCGGCCACGGCGCCCTGAACGCCGCGGG
>NZ_JASIAL010000084.1:0-15750 GCF_030042015.1 Trebonia sp.
ATACGCACTTGGGCGGGCACGGCGTGCTCCGACGAGAGCCAGTGCAGCGTCGCCTTCGGCCGGCGCCCGTCGGGGGCGTCGCCGCCGCGCGTCTCCGGATCGTACGCGCAGCGGAGCTCGACGATCTCGCCGCTCGCGTCCTTGACCACGTCGGTGCAGGTCACGAAGTAGGCGCAGCGCAAACGCACTTCGCGGCCGGGGGCAAGGCGGAAGAACTTGCTTGGCGGGTCCTCCATGAAGTCGTCGCGTTCGATCCAGAGCTCGCGCGCGAAGGGCACCTTGCGTGTCCCGGCCGAGGGATCCTCCGGGTTGTTGACGGCCTCCACCTCCTCGACCTGCCCCTCTGGGTAGTTCTCGATCACGAGCCTGAGCGGGCGCAGGACCGCGAAGCGTCGCAGCGCCCTCCGGTTCAGCACGTCCCTGACCTCGTGCTCAAGCATCTCGATTTCGGCGGCGCTCGCGCCCCTGCCTCCCAGCCCGACCAAGTCGAGGAAGTTGCGCAGACCCTCGGACGGGAAGCCGCGCCGGCGCAGGGCCGCGAGGGTGGGCATGCGCGGATCGTCCCAGCCTCGCACGAGGCCCTCGCTCACAAGCCGCCCTAGGAACCGCTTCGAGAGCACGGTGTACGTGAGGTTGAGGCGGGCGAACTCGTACTGGCGCGGGCGCGAAGGCACCGGCAGGTTCTCGATCAGCCAGTCGTAGAGCGGTCGGTGATCCTCGAACTCGAGCGTACAGAGCGAGTGGGTGATGCCCTCGATTGCGTCCGACTGGCCGTGGGCGAAGTCGTACAGCGGATAGATGCACCACTCGTCGCCAGTCCGCGGGTGGGTTGCGTGCAGGATCCGATAGAGCACCGGGTCGCGCATGTTGATGTTGGGCGAGGCCATGTCGATCTTTGCCCTAAGCACTCTGGCGCCGTCCGGAAACTCCCCCGCGCGCATGCGCTCGAACAGGTTGAGGTTCTCATCGATCGAACGGTCGCGCCAGGGGCTGTTCTTGCCCGGCTCTGTGAGGGTGCCGCGGTGCTCCCGGATCTTGTCGGCGGAGAGGTCATCGACGTAGGCCCTGCCGACCTTGATCAGGTGTACGGCCCAGTCGTAGAGCTGGTGGAAGTAGTCGGAGGCGAAGTAGAGATGCTCGCCCCAGTCGAAGCCGAGCCAGCGGATGTCTTCCTGAATCGAGTCGATGTACTCCTGCTCTTCCCCGATCGGGTTGGTGTCGTCGAAGCGCAAGTGGCAGCGGCCGCCCAGCTCGTGGGCGATCCCGAAGTTGAGCGCGATCGCCTTGGGGTGGCCGAGGTGGAGGTATCCGTTCGGCTCGGGCGGGAAGCGCGTCACGACCTCCGAGACTCTGCCCTCGCGCACGTCGGCGGCGACGATCTCGCGGATGAAATCACGTCGTTCAGGAGAGGCTGGAGTGCGGGCGCTCACGCCGCTGTTGCTCGTCATCTCGATTACAGTAGTGCAGTACGTGGCCATGTCTGGCGCAGTCGGTGCACTCACGCTTAGGTGACAACCTCACCGCAAACCCGGAAGCCGGCGGCATCATCCGGCAGGCGAGCGGCTTCCCACGCTTTGATGAATTCCTCGGACCTCGCCTCGCTCTGCCTGCGGTCCAGCTTGACCACCCCACGGCATCTGGCAGATGAAGACAAAGCTCCCGCACCGCGTGGGCGAGATGGGACATCCGCGCAGGCGCACCTGGCGTCAACAGGAAATATATGGCCGACGCTTAATACTCAGCGAGAAGCTGACTACGCTCAGCTAGTGTCCCGGTCTTGAGTTCTCTCGTCACCACGTGAGTCTTGTTTGGTTTCATGTTCAGGCTCGGATGGTGACGTGGCTGGTGACCTGGGGTCTGCTGGTGGCATGGGTGACACGAGGCTGGAGCCGCTGGTGCTGTCGGACGGCGAGCGGCGGACGCTGGAGAACTGGGCCAGGCGGCAGAAGACCGCCCAGGGGCTGGCGCTGCGGGCGCGGATCGTGCTGGCCTGCGCCGAGGGCCGCAGCAACACGGCCGTCGCCGCGCGGCTGCGGGTCAACCGCGGCACCGTGAACAAGTGGCGGGCCCGGTTCCTGGCCCGCCGGCTGGACGGGCTGGGCGACGAGCCCCGCCCCGGCGTGCCGCGCACCATCACCGACGCCCAGGTAGAGGAAGTGGTGGTGCGGACGTTGGAGGAGGTCCCGGAGGGCGCCACGCACTGGTCCAAGCGGGAGCTGGCCCGCCGGGTAGGGATCTCGCCGGCCAGCGTGCACCGGATCTGGCGGTCCTTCGGGCTGCAGCCGCACCGCACCGAGGACTTCAAGATCTCCCCCGATCCGCTGCTGGTTGACAAGATCCGCGACGTCGCCGGCCTGTACCTGGCGCCGCCGGCGAACGCCGTGGTCTTCGCCGTGGACGAGAAGCCGCAGATCCAGGCCCTGCAACGGACCGCCCCGGTACTGCCGATGATCCCCGGCGTGCCCGAGCGCCGCAGCCACGACTACGTCCGGCACGGCACCATCGACCTGTTCGCCGCGCTGAACACCGCCACCGGCAAGGTCATCGGAAAGCTGTCCGCCCAGCACCGGGCGGTGGACTTCCGCGACTTCCTGGATGAGATCGACCGCCAGGTCGAGCCCCACCTGGCCGTCCACGTGATCTGCGACAACCTGTCCGCCCACAAGGCGCCCGCCGTGCAGAAGTGGCTGCTGGCCCATCCCCGCGTCCAGCTGCACTTCACCCCGACCTACTCATCCTGGATCAGCCAGGTCCCCGTTAACCGGCCCTCGGCCCGGCGACACGCCCGGGCTGCCTGACGTCCCCGCAGCTGGGGACTGGCGGCGTCACACTGAGGTCAGGTGTCCCAGGGGAGGGTCGATGGGACAGCGTGTGGTGCTGGTCAGTGATGGTCACCGGGTCGAGGGGTGCGGCGCGGACGGTGAGCTGGTCAACCGGTTCCTGGCGCATCTGGGGTCGCGGGCGTTCTCACCGGCCACGGTCCGGGCTTATGCCTATGATCTGCTGAACTTCCTGCGGTTCCTGGCCGGGCGGAACGCCCGGCTGGCCGGCGTGGTGGCGACGGACTTGTTCGACTACCTGGACTGGCAGCAGCGTCCGGCGAGCACGGCGGGTCAGGCGGTGGTCCGGCTTGGCGCCGGCCGCGGGGCGGCGCCGGCCACGATGAACCGGCGGATCGCGGCGGTGCGCGGCCTGTTCGAGTTCGTGGTGATGACGGGGGCGCGGGCGGAGAACCCGGTGCCGGCGGCACGGCGGTCGACCGGCCTGCGGCCTGGCCGTCGCGGCCTGCTGGGGCATATCGGCCCGGGCCGGCCGCGCAGCGGCGGGCGGCTGGTGCGTCAGCCGCAGCGGCTGCCCGAGGCGCTGGAACCGGAGGACGTCGCGGCGTTCACAGCGGATCTGCGGACCTTCCGCGACCGGGCGATCACGCTGATGATGCTGCTGGGCGGGCTGCGGGCTGCGGAGGTCCGGTCGCTGCGGCTGGCCGATGTGGACATGGGGCTGCGCCGGGTGCGGGTGACCGGCAAGGGCGGCAGGGAACGCGTCGTCCCGGTGGACGGGGCGTTCTTCGCCGAGCTGGCCGCCTACCTGCGCGAGGAACGGCCCGCGTCGTGCCGGACGGCGGAGTGCTTCGTGGTGCTGCGCGGCCCGACGGCCGGGCAGCCGATGACCGAGGCTGGGCTGCGGCGGATTTTCCGCACCCACCGGCTGGCCTCGGGAGCGCTGCGGGTCCGGCCGCACCGGCTCAGGCATACCTATGGGACCGAGCTCGCCTCGGCTGGCATTGACCTGCTGGCGCTGCGGGAGCTGATGGGCCACGCCAACCCGGAGACCACGGCCGCCTATGTGCATCTGTCCCCGGGGACGCTGGCCGCTGAGTATGCCCGGGCCCGGGCGGCGGCCCGGTGAGCGCCCCGGCTGCCGTCACGCTGCGCCGCCAGGGGGCGCCGGACCTGCTGATTGCTTACGCCGACGCGGTCGCTGCGCTGCCGATCGGCCCGGACGGCCGGCGCCTGCGGCGCAATGCCGCCGGGCGGCTGCTAGTGTCCCGGTCCTGAGATGCGTGAGCAGTAGCGGCAGATGCGGTCGATGATCTGGTCGGCGGTCTTGGTCCACTTGAAGGGCCGGGCGGTGGCGTTCCAGACCTTGATCCAGTCTTCCAGGGCGGTGGTGAGCTCGTCGAGGGAGCAGAACACGCCGCGGTCCAGGCAGCGTCGCTGCAATTCGGCGAACCACCGTTCGACCTGGCTGATCCAGGACGAGTACGTGGGCGTGAAGTGCAGCTGGACGCGGGGATGGGCCAGCAGCCACCGGTGAACCACGGGTGCCTTGTGCGTGGACAGGTTGTCGCAGATCACGTGGATGGCCAGGCCGGACTCGGTTTGCCGGTCGATCTCATCGAGGAAGTCCCGGAAGTCCACGGCCCGGTGCTGGGCAGACAGCTGGCCGATCACCTTGCCGGTGGCGGTATTCAGCGCGGCGAACAGGTCGATGGTGCCGTGCCGGACGTAGTCGAAGCTGCGCCGCTCGGGTGTCCCGGGCATCATCGGCAGCACCGGCGCGGTCCGTTCCAGCGCTTGGATCTGCGGTTTCTCGTCTACCGCGAACACCGCCGCGTTGGCCGGCGGCGCGAGATACAACCCCACGACATCGCGGATCTTGTCGATCAGCAGCGGGTCCGGGGAGATCTTAAAGGCCTCCGTGCGCCAGGGCTGCAGCCCGAACGCCCGCCAGATCCGGTGCACGGATGTCGGCGAGATCCCCACCCGCTTGGCCAGCTCCCGCTTGGACCAGTGCGTGGCGCCCTCCGGGACCTCTTCCAGGGTCCGGATCACCACCTCCTCCACCTGGGCGTCGGTGATGGTACGCGGCACCCCCGGACGCGGTTCATCGGCCAGCCCGTCCAGCCGCCGGGCCAGGAAACGCGCCCGCCACATGGTCACCGTGCCGCGGTTGACGCCGAGCTGCGCGGCCACCGCCACATTGCTGCCGCCTTGCGCGCAGGCCAGCACAACCCGCGCCCGCAAAGCCAGGCCCTGCGCGGTACTGCGGCGCTTGGCCCAGCCTTCTAATGTGTGCCGCTCGTCCTCCGACAACACCAGCGGCGCCAACCTAGGATCTGGCATCTTCCCAGCACAACGCACGACGGCGGCTCTGTCACCACCGCACGAGCGATCTGAAACGAAACACGACTCAAGTGGTGACGAGATGACTCAAGACCGGGACACTAGCGGCTTATCCGCAGCTGTCGGCGTGGATGAGGCGGCCGACCCCGGCGCGGCTGGCCGACCTGAAGCGCACCGGCGCGTGGCCGTTCCTGACCTGGTGTTTCGTCGAGGGCCACCTCACGCCCGACCTTGATCTGCTGCTGGCCAAGACTCCCGGTGACCTTTACTTGCAGTGGGCCGCCCGGCATCCCGGCGACGTGCAGCAGATCACCGGGGTGGCGCAGCGGTTCGGGTGGAGCGCGAACTGGACCCGCGATGTGGCCCGCGGCGCCTTGGCCCTGATCTGCCTGACCGCGGGCAAGACCCTCGCCGAGCTGGGCGACGGCGATTTCGCGGCCTTCGCCCAGGCCCTGGCCGGGGCACCCACGGCTGGCCGTGATGCCTGGATGCATAACTCCGCTCGCGTCTTCAGCCTGCACCAGGCCTGCTATGAGCTGCGGTTCTGCCAGCATCCGCCGCGGCAGGCCAGGCCCGGCCAGGCGAGCATCGCCCAGCGGGTGCAGGCGATCAGCCAGCCCGGCATCCGCGCGGCTGCGTTGCGCTACCTGACCACGGTGGCGGCCACGCTGCGGCCTAACACCGTCGGCCTGCGCGCCGACAGCCTGATCGTGTTCTCCGGGTACCTGGCCGCCGCCCACCCGGACGTCCGCAGCCTGACCCAGCTGAACCGCGAGCACATCGAGGGGTTCCTGGGCTGGAACCACAAGCGGCCCTGGCGGGGCCGGGTCGCCCGCGACCAGCCCGTCTCCGCGGTGGTCAGCAAGCGGACCGTCATCGACCTGCGCTGCTTCCTCGATGACCTGGCCTTGTGGGGCTGGGCCGAGCGGCCGCCGCGGCGGCTGCTGTTCCCCACTGACATCCCCCGGCTGGACCGGCCACTGCCCCGCGCCCTGCCACCAGACGCCGACCGGGACCTGATGTCGGCCATCAGCGAGCTGGCCGACCCGTTCGCCCGCACCGGGCTGACCGTGCTGCGCGGCACCGGCATCCGCCTAGGCGAGCTGCTCGACCTCGAGCTGGACTGCATCTGGGACTCCGCCAGCCACGGCAGCTGGCTGAAGGTCCCCCTCGGCAAGCTCGCCACCGAGCGGACCGTGCCGCTGGATGAGCCCGCCCTGGCCGCCCTGGATGAATGGATGACCCGCCGCGGCCCGCAGCGGGCGCTGCCGCATCCCCGGCTGAACCGTCCCGCCGATTTCCTGTTCACCGAGCGGGGCCGCCGCCTGACCGCCTTCCGGCTGCGACGCGGGCTCGATGACGCCGCGGCCGCCGCCGGACTGCGCGGCCGCGACGGGCAGACCATGCACGTCACGCCGCACCAGCTCAGACACACATATGCCACAAGCCTGATCAACTCGGGCATGTCATTGCAGGCGCTGATGGCCCTGCTCGGCCACGTCACCACCGAGATGACCCTGCGATACGCCGCGCTGGCCGCCCCGGCTGTCCGCACCGCCTACGAAGAGGCGATGAGCAAGGCCCGGTCCCGGCTGACGCTTGCCATCGCCCCGGCCGGGCAGCCCATCATCCCCGGCCGGATCGAATGGCTGCGCGCCGAGATGCTCAAGACCCGGGTCGCGCACGGCTACTGCTCCCGCCAGCTGGCCGCCGACGCCTGCCCCTACGCCAACATCTGCGAGCAATGCGACAACTACGTCACCGCCCCCGAGTTCATCCCGCAGCTCCAAGCCCAGCTAGCCGACGTCACCGCGCTCCGCGACGACGCCACCGCACGCGGCTGGCACGCTGAGGTCGCCCGGCACGCACGCGTCATCGCCAGCATCCAGGGCCACCTCAAGCGGCTCACCCGGTAACCTGAACCGGACATAGCGGCCTATATCCCACAGGGCCGGTTAATAGAGGCGCAGTTCACGGCGTTGCGCTACTTCGCGCTCGACGGCACCGACCACGCCAGCCACGCCGAGCAGGCCAGCATGATCCGCCGGTACATCATCTGGCGCAACAACCACGCCTACGACGAACGACTCCGCCGCATCGTCGACAAGGCAAACGTAGCCTGATGCGGCACTAGACAGGGCGACACTGCGCGCACCTCGGAATCACATTGGGGCGGGAATTGGGACATCAGCATGAGTTATCACGGGAGGCTAGTCGGCCCAAAGGGCCAAGTCTATCAATGCGAGCACAACCACAGGACGTTGACCGCCGCGGTCACTTGTGCGAACTCCTCCGCGACCCGCCGAATGGCTGAGATGGAATGGAACCGGGCCGCTGCTCAAGCCGCACGGGCAGCTGCGCTGGCAAAGCAGCGAGAAGAGGAGCGTGCAGCCGCGCAGGCCCGAAAGATCGCTGCCGAGAGAGCAGCGGCGGCTCGGCGGGCCGCAGCTCAGGCCGAAGCCGAGAAGGCCAAAGCGGCCAAGCGCGCCGCCAAGCTAGCGGCAATGTCACCACGACGGGCCTGGAGGCGAATGACACCGGAGGAGCGCCTGCTCAAAACCGCCGAGTTGGAGCTTGAGGCGTACGGGGAGATCAGGTCCGCCGATGCAAAGGCTGTCTACGAAGCACGTGCGGCTAAGCGCGTAGCGGCCCATGAGCCGACACCTTCCAAGTCTGTGCCGCCCGTGACCACGGCGCCGAGGGCAGCCGCAGCAGATCGCCCCGCTTATTTGCGTGCTGCTGATGCTAGTCTCCCACCAGCCGAGCGGGCACTGGCTAAAAGAGAGCTTGCGGACGACCCGGTGCAGTGGCAAAAATATCGAGCTGAGCTTCGGGCACAGAACGAATCACAAGCGAACCGCGATCTTGCGACGCGCAAGGCGAACCGGGACCATGAAAACAGCAGTACCGCTGTCAGGGAGCCAGCAGCTGACATGCCTACTGGGTTCGGTGGTGATGGGCTGTTCGTCGTCGGGCTTGACATCATGCCGGGCGTGTACCGGACAGCTGGGCCTGCATCTGAGCGCGGGTACTTTGCTTTGCTAAGGTCCACGAACACGAATGACATCGTGAATAACGGCCTCGTCAAGGGACCGGCGACGATTACGGTGGGGCCCGGCGTGAAGGCTGTCGAGGTTCGAAGGTGCCAGTTCTGGTACCGGCTTGGCGACAACCTCGACGAGGTCATCTCCGAGGCGAGCAAGTCGAGAGGCGCCAGCCTGGGTTAGTTTGCGAACCATAGTCGCGAGAACCGCGCTCCCAGAATGGCTCCCTGAGACCTGCTCTTGGGCGGTCTGAGTGCGCACTCGCCCGTTACTTGTCCCAGTACGTCAAGCTCGCCCGCATCATCCGTGACAAGATCGAGTCCCGCGAGTACGGCCACGGGCAGCAGCCAAGCACTGTCGAGCTGACCAGTGAGCACAGGGTGTCGGCGCACGTCGGCGGGCATGCGCTGGAAATGCGAGCCGAGAACCGTTACGTTCCTTGCTCTGGCAACGTCGCTCCCTATGTCGTCACCTGACAGGGTGCATAGTCACAGTCGACGCACGGCGGGAGAGGATTTCCGGACGAGCAGGCAGCCATCCGGGCGAACATCGCGCCCTGCACCTTGAGGGGACGCAGTCAGCTTAGGGCTTGGCATCGATCAGGGGCGCCGGATTCGCCGCCTGTCGCACGGCCTGCTCTCGCATCAGGGTGTCTAGCATCATTCGACGCTGACGGCTCTTCCGTGTGTATGGCTCCGGATCAAAGCCGAAGTACGTGGCGTGCCTTTCGGAAATCAATGCAGACGCCGAGATTGCTGTCTGCGATGCCGCCGCGACTTCGAGCAGGTCAGGTGTGAGTGGTAGTTCAGGCCCGCTGGTTGCACGAGAAAGGCGAGACGGTGCGGTGGCAGCCCGTGTCACCCACCTTGATGTCGCATCTGCTCGCCCACGCGGAAAGCCGAGGCGGCCTCGCCCCAGGCCGCCGCGTGCTGCGGTACACAAACGGCAGGCCGATCACCTCCCGGCGCTACGACTACCTCTGGCAGCGCCTGGGACGCCACCTCCCGTGGGTCGCAACGCAACAGGTCAGCACGCACTGGATCCGGCACACGACCTTGACCTGGGTCGAGCGCAACTTCGGCTTCGCGACTGCCCAGGCCTACGCCGGCCACGAGGACCACGGCCGAGGAGGAAAGGCCATGGCAACCTACATCCGGGCTGGCCTCCCCGAGATAGCAACCGCACTGGCCGCCCTGACCGGTGAGGGCCATCCCTTGGCAAACCGCAGCCAGCCTGCGCGCTCGCATCCAGCGGAAATGCCGCATAGCTCATGAGCACGACCGGCAACGGCGTAGGACCTGTACAGGGACCCGGCTATCGTCCGCCCGAGTGCGGTCCCCTACCGGACCTGCCCCTTTACGAGCGCCTGATCGACGACGGCTTCGCCGCTGCCGACAGCCGCGGCACCATCGTCGACCACCTCACCGCCCGGCGGCTGGCCATCTGGCTGGCCGCCCGCCCGCAAGAACAAGACTTCGCGCGCGGCCTGGTCCGCTTCGTCCAGACTGGAGCTGTAGGCCAGGAGCTCAAAGCCCAGCTGCGCCGCCACGCACGCTCCGGCACCCACCTGGATCAACCCGAAGCCGCCAGGCTCCTGAGATACTGCAACAACCGCGGCACCGAGCTCGGCCCGATCGGCGAGAACTTCGCCGCCGCCTGCGACCAGCTCGACCGAGCCGACGCGATGCTCGCCGAATTCCACGAACGGGCCAGACACGGCCGCGCCTTCCCCGAGCAGGCCTGGCCCGAGACCGATGGCCCCCGGATACTCGCCCTGGCCCGCCAGGATCCCGAGACTCAGACGGTCGTCCTCATCATGGACGCCACCACCGCGAACAGCGCCTTGTTCGCTATAGCCCCGCACGCCGACGAGCGCGAAGCCCATGTCCGCGAGGTCGAGCGGTCCGGCCAGAACCTGCCCGAGGGCTCCTACGGCCGACGGAACCGCCAGGCGATCGCCGCCCACGAGGCTCGAGTGGCCAACCGGCTGCGAGCCGTCCAGCACGCCTACCGAATGGCTAACGAACACGACGACGCGGCGCCTCGACCGCTTACCTCCCAAAGAGCGTTCCGTTCTCTCGAGCACGTGCCCGACAGGGAGATCGAGTTGGAATAGAAGCCGGCGTTAACAAGCTGACCGTTCCGCTCGCCGGGGAGCCTGCTGATACGAGGACCCGCCGCAGCAGAGCAGGTAACGGCAGTGCAAACAAATAGAGCACCTGTTCCACTGGTTGTGTGGAAGCCCTGGCCATCGTCGACCTCGGCCCGCGCCTGACGCCGGTCGCCATCCGGCACGCTCGGCTCGGCCTGGAGTGGCGGGTCCTGCAGGTACTCGAGGACTGGACGACCAGGGAGTATCACGCACTGGTCGGTACGCCCGCGGAGACGAAGCAGTTCCGAGTCCGGGTGCGCGGGCCGCTGCCCGGGAACCCGTCGGCGGACGGCGAGTTCGTGATGGCGATCCGGCGCTACGGTGACCGGGGCGGCTGGTGGGTGTGTCCGGGGGAACATCCTTAGCCCGAACGCCTCAATGCGGCACGATGGGCAGCCATGAACGCAACGCAGCGAAACGGGATCGTCTGGTGACGGCGGAGGACTGGCAGGCGATCGCGGACTGGATCTTGGCGGCCGGCATCCTAGGCGGCGTGGTCGCGTGGATATGGCGGCAGCGGAAGACCGTGAGCGGCTGGTTCACGCACACGTGGCGCAGGACCGTGGTGTCCGTGCTGCGCAGCGAGGTGACCGCCGGGGCCGGGCGTGAAGCAGATTCCCGAAGTCTCGATGGAGGCCGGCGTGGCCTACGCCCGCACGGCAGCCATGTCCGGGCATCCGCCGTACACGCTCACCGAAGGCTTCCCGGGCGCTGGGCAGCCGCTCGGTTACCTGCTCGCCAAGACGGCCGAGGTGGTCTGGGCGGCGGCGTCCTCCGCGCAGTCGGAACTCGAACCATACCTGCTTCCGGTCCGGAACTACATGACCGCGCTCATCGCGAAGGCCGGTGTGAACCCGGCGCGGGACTTCGCCCTCGGCGTCCTCACCGAGCGCGTCCGCCAGGAGGAAGACGGCTGGCCCGACCAGCCCGGCGACCCGGGCGGCAGGCGGACGCGGCACGGAACCGGGGCGAGCCACCTGTGCCTGCTCGAACGCAAGCACCAGCTGGAGGATGCGATCTACGGCATCGCCGGACAGCAGGCTGCTGCCCCTTCGGGCTAGCTTCCGGGTCTCCGGTGACCGCGTTTTTCCTGCCCCTCGCGGCCGGGCAAACCCCCGGCGAGGCGATGGTTCGCTTTCTCGACGGCACGTGGTGCCTGTGCAGGGTCGGGGCCTGGCGGCGCGACCTGAGCGGGGAGTGGCGCGTGCGGCTTCGCTGGGGCGCGCTGGGCGACGTGTACAGTGAGTGGCACCTGTTCGACGCCGGGCCGGTGAGCTCGGCCGAGGGCGCTCCGAATCCGCCCTGAACGCTACGGATGCGGCAGGCGTACCCAATAACTAGAGAACGTGTTCCATTAGAGGTGTACGGTTGCGAATTTCAGGGAAGTCCTGATTATAGGAATTTGTTACATCTTCGCCATGGACTTCCCCCCGCAAGGGGAGTTCCCTGATGCTAGGAAAATCAGCGGTACAGCGGGCATACTGAGCGTGACGGAGCGTGATTGGCCCGGGGAAGGGGGTACCCCGATGCCGGATATCAAGTCTGACCAAGAGGCTGAGGTAGTGGAAGCCACTCGCGAGCAGGGCCGGGCGATGCTCGACCGCGCTGCCCGCGAGGAGCTCGGCCTGTCTGCTGACCAATTCCTCGCCAAGTGGGACACGGGGGGCTACGACGACGCCGACGACCCCGCAGTCACCCGGGTCGCGATGCTGATCCCCTTTGCCCGGTAGGACGCCGGGGGAAGCGGTGTCCGCGTTCCTGGAGCCGATCGGGGACACCGTTGCCTGCATAGCAAAGGCCAAGATCAACCTGTCCCCGAACGGCCGTGCCATGGTCGGGAAGATCCACGCATTAACGCTGAACGACGACCAGCCGATCACCCTAAAGTGCAGGCCGGTGCTGCTGTTCAAGGTCAGGATGCAGTATGAGATCGTCCGTACAGAGCACGAGCCCGAGCGCGGCCCCTGGCGCGTCAGTACCCGCGGCTACATGTACGAACTCCAGACAGCCAGCGGCGAGCTGGTCTGGTCGTACCACTGGCACCCGACCAGCAGGGTCGGCGGCCCGCATGCCCACCTCGGGCGCACCCAGCTCGCGCCCGATGCCGTGCTCTCCTACAAGGCGCATCACCCTACCGGCCGCATCTCCCTGGAAAGCGTCATCCGGGCCTGCATCGCCGAGTACGGGGTCACTCCCGTGAAAGACGACTGGGAAGAGATCCTCGCCAGGCGCGAGGCCGACTTCGAGGCCCACAGGACGTGGCGCTAAGCGCTCCGAGCGGATCTCCGCTGAGGAGCCATCCGCCAGCCAGAAGAGGTGAACCACAGTTTCCTCGGAGGCGTAGCCCGCAAGGGATAACCCGCCACGACGCACCGGCACGCCCGCCCGCGTCAGCCGGACAGGCCAGGGCGTCCGGCTCGACTTTGAGCGTGCCCAGATCGTCCAGCTCTGCACGAACCGCGGGCGGGTCGTGGCATGCACCGACTGCCGTGCAGATCGGCGGCTCTTCGCGCGTCTGCCAGCGAGTCGCCGATTGCGCTGTGCAATCGACGCGGTAGGCACGAATGCATGAAGCCGCGGGTCGCAGCCGCGACGACAGCTGTCTGGACCTTGGCTGGCTTCCCCACCCACGGTGAGCTGCATACCCTATCGGGGCATTCCGGGCGTCTCCAGCCGGCACTTGCAACGGATTTGATCGTTCTGGCTCCGGCGCGTCGGTGTTGCACTGGACGTACGACTTGACGGCCTCTGAGAGAATCTAGCCGCAGGGCCAGAGGAGCGCGCCTTCTATCACGCTCGTCTGCGACACCTGATCTTCGTCCATCGGCTGGGAGGGCGCGTGGACCCCAGCCGCTTGGAGAGGAACGTGATCCGTGACGACGTGGTCAGGGTTCTGCTGGGCATGGGTATTGCGCCAAACGTCCTGGAGGGTTTGCCGGAACTGCCCGCGGAGATCGAGGGCTTGCTGGTCTACGGGAGCCAGGCCCGCGGGGACGCGGTACCCGGCTCGGACCTAGACCTGCTGGGTCTGGTTAACGCTCCCCGCCCCAGCACTCACTCCGGTGACGTGAACATCAGCTACTACACGCGCGATCAACTCTCGACCGGTGTCGGTACCCTGTTTGGGGCTCATCTCAAGCGCGACGCCAAGATCGTCTGGGACAACCATGGCCACCTGAGCCGCGCTGTAGAGAACATGGGCGAGGTCGACACTGACCGCCTCCTTGCGCGCGCTCACAGGATGTCCGAACTCTTCACGAGCCTGGAGCGGGACTTGCCCAAGTACCTTCCCGGCCTCCTGCGCCAGGCCCGCTACCTGCTACGGAGCTGTCTATACGCTCAGGCCATCGCGGACGGTGATCCCTGCTTCTCCGTGCGCGAGCTAGCCGTCCGGCATGGCGACCCGAACCTCGCTCGTCTCCTGGCCTCGAGCCAGCCAGGTGAAGCGACTTGTGCCGACTTCGAGGAATGCCTATCCGGGCTGCGCGGGATCATCGGCGACTTCCCTCCCAGCGAACACGGCTCTCTTGAGGCCACTGTTGTTAATGAGTGGGAACAACCCAGCGACGTCCTTTCGATGGCGGTCATGGCCCTGGGCGTCACTGTGGAGGGCTCCGACTACGCCGAAGTGGAGAAGATCTTGCTGTGAGTACCGAAATCGCGTTCGTGGGCGATGTTCACGGGAACCTGAGCGCCCTTCAACGGCTTTGCTACGTCCTCGCCACGCGTGGTATACCTCACGCGGTCTTCCTGGGCGACTACATCAACAAGGGCCGCCAGTCTGCGGAGGTGATGCAGGAGCTCGTTTCGTATTCACAAGCCGGATGGGCGACTCTTCTCAGGGGGAACCACGAGGCAGCACTGCTCGATGCGCTAGACACCGGCGACCTGGCTGCTTTCCTCAAGATGGGCGGAGCGATGACGATTCGGTCATACGTTGGAGCGAAAGTGGGCCCGGATGTCCTCAAGGACTTCCGGGTCAAGTTCCCGAGCCAGCACCTGGACGCGATCCGGCGCATGCCACAGACGTACGAGTCAGACGACCTGATCGCACAGCACATCCCTCCTGCGGCGTCGACCCCCAAGTTCCGAATCAGTTCCCACCTCCCAATCGGCGAATTGCCGCGGATCAGACGCTACTCGGCCCAGCTGGACACAGGGTGTGGGGCCGAGTCCGGGCGTCTTACGGCCCTGCTTTGGCCGGGCCTCGACTACGTCCAAGTCGACGCCGAGGGCACCATGGTGCTCCGCTGACCCGGGCGTTCGGCTCGGTCATACCGTCAGCTGATCGAGCAACCACTGCGCCCGCCGTGCACCCTCCTCGTTCCCCATCGCTGTGTTTACGTCCAGACAGGCGCGCGCATGCTCTGCCGCCTCGCTCTCCCTGCCCGCCGCACGGCAGCACTGGGCAAGCAAGAGCAAGGAGATGGCCTCACCACGTCTGCTCGCGATCTGTCGGTTCAGGGATAGAGCACGCTCCGCGTACGGCACGCCCTCGTCCGGCAGCCCCTGCCGGAGACGCACCTGTGCGGCCAGCACCTCGGCATTGGCATGCAGTGCTGTCGGGGGAGTTCCGCGCAGAGTCGCGAGCACCTCGCCCGCATAAGCGGCTGCGGTCTCCAGGTCGCCCGAGCTGACCTCAAGCCTGGCCAGGTTGACCAGGGACTGGCACACCTCCATGCTCTGCCGGGAGCCGCGTCTGGACTTGAGGGCTGCCTCGAAGTTGCGCCGGGCCGATGCGAGATCGCCAATCTTCTGGTGCGCTAGTCCTAGGTCGTCGAGGATCCGGCAGCGGACCCTCTGCCCATAGGCGTCGCGCTCGTCGAGGAGCGTCAGCGCTTGCTCGAGCCGACCGATGGCATCGACGTCACGTCCCTGCCGACGCAGGACCCCCGCCTGAGCAGCGAAAGCCTCGGCTGCGATTGGTGAGTACAGGTACGAGGTTCCAGTGGCAAAGTAGTCGATAGCTAGCTGCGTCGAAGCGTACGCGTCCTCAAGGTCGCCCTGACGGGCCAGGAACCTGGCATACGCCAACTGCTCGACCGGACCGCCTAGGACGGCGGCTTCCTTGAGCGCCATCCGTCCCGCTTCGGCCTGACCAAGGTCAACAAGCTTCTCGCCCTGTAGGCGGAGGCTCGCCGCCCGCAGGACATCTCTCCCGGACGACGGCAGCAGATCGATGTGCCTGGCAACCTTAGATCCTTCCGCCGTCTCCCATGCCTCAAGGCGTTCGGTCAGCTTCTCCTTAAGCTCACGGATGTCGGCAATGGATTCGTACATGATCGAGTGGTGTCGGGACATCTGCTTCCGGAGATTCACGATCTGCTCGGCTGGCGCGGGATGGTCGAGGAAGGCCACCCAAACGTCCCGCATCGGCTGCTCGGGCCGGCCGAGTTCGAGCAGGCCCGTGAAGAGTTCCTCCTCAGTG
>NZ_JASIAL010000479.1:0-10317 GCF_030042015.1 Trebonia sp.
CCGCCTTCGGCACCGGCACGTCGCGGCGCAGCAGCACCTGCCGCTGCCCCCGCAGCACCTCGCCGCTGTCCTCGGTGAGCGCCAGCGTCTGGAACTCCCCCTGCACCGTGAGCAGCCCCTGCGCCAGCAGCTGGCGGACGACCCCGCGCCACTGCGCCTCGCGCAGCTCGGTGCCGATCCCGAACACGGAAAGCTCGTCGTGCCGGTTCCGCCGCTCGACCACCTTGTCGGTCTTGCGGCCGAGCAGGATGTCGATGACCTGGCCGGCGCCGAACCGCTGGTCGCGCTCCCGGTCCAGCCGTACGACGGTGGACAGCAGCTTCTGGGCGGGCACGGTCCCGTCCCAGACCTGCGGCGGTGACAGGCACGTGTCGCAGTTGGCGCAGGCCACGGCCCGTTCGGAAAAATAGGCCAGCAGCTGGGTGCGGCGGCATTCGGTGGTCTCGCACAGCGCCAGCATCGCGTCCAGCTGGGTTTGCTGCCTGCGCCGGTGCGCCAGGTCGCCCTCTGAGCTGTCGATCAGCCGGCGCTGCTGCACCACGTCGGCGAGGCCGTAGGCGAGCCAGGCGGTCGCGGGCAGCCCGTCGCGGCCGGCCCGGCCGGTCTCCTGGTAGTAGCCCTCGACGGACCGCGGCAGGTCGAGGTGGGCGACGAAGCGGACGTCGGGCTTGTCGATCCCCATCCCGAACGCGATCGTGGCGACTATCACGAGCCCGTCTTCGCGCAGGAACCTGGCCTGGTGGGCGGCGCGGGTGGCCGCGTCAAGGCCGGCGTGATAGGGCAGCGCGGGGATGCCGCTCTCGGTGAGGAACGCGGCGATCCGCATCGTCGAGTCGCGGGACATGCAGTACACGATTCCCGCGTCGCCGGGGTGCTCGGCGCGCAGGAAGGACAGCAGCTGCCGCTTGGGGTCGTTCTTGGGGACGATGCGGTAGGCGATGTTCGGCCGGTTGAACGAGGACACGAACATCTTCGCGCCGGCCAGCTTCAGCCGGATCGCGATCTCCTCGCGGGTGGCCTGGGTGGCGGTGGCGGTCAGCGCGATCCGCGGCACGTCAGGCCAGCGTTCGTGCAGCACCTGCAGTTCGAGGTAGTCGGGGCGGAAGTCATGCCCCCACTGCGACACGCAGTGCGCCTCGTCGATGGCGAACACCGAGACCTTGCCGTCATCGAGCAGCCGCAGCGTGGCGTCGCCCCGCAGCCGCTCCGGCGCGAGGTAGAGCAGGTCGAGCTCGCCGGCCTTGAACTGCTGCTCGACGACGTGCCGGGTCCCCGGGTCCTGCGTGGAGTTGAGGAAGTCGGCGCGTATCCCGAGCTGGCGCAGCCCCGCCACCTGGTCCTGCATGAGCGCGATCAGCGGCGAGACGACCACGCCGGTGCCCGGACGGACCAGCGCCGGGACCTGGTAGCACAGCGACTTGCCGCTGCCGGTCGGCATCAGCACGAGCGCGTCGTCACCGGCGATCACGTGGGCGATGATGTCCTCCTGCTGGCCGCGGAAGCTCTCGTAGCCGAACACGCGGTGCAAGATGGCCGCCGCGCGCTCGGCGCTGTCGGCGCTGCTCTGCTCGGTGGGGGAGGACACGCCGCGATTCTACGGTCAGGCACCGACACGCAGTGCCCGCAACTAACGCCCGCTCGCCCGCTCGCCGCTTCGGCGCGGCGATTCGACGAGAATGACGCTGATAGGCCCTGGAGAGGAGACGTTCCGTGATCGATGGCAGTGACATTCTCGCGGCCGCGGCGGCCTGCCACGGCTTCCTTCAAGCGGCCGCCGATGCCGACTGGTCGGCGGCGGTCCCCGGCCTGGACTTCACCGTCGCCTCGGTGGTCGCCCATGCCGCCAACGGACCGCTGTGGTACGCCCTTGACCTGTGGGGCGGGCCCGGGGATGACGCCGCCTTCGACCTCAAGGTCAGCGCCGATGCCGCCAACGCCGCGCTCCTGGTCAGCCTGCGCAGCGCCGCGTGCGCCTGCGCCGCGTCGGTCGACGCCGCACCGGCGAGCACGCGCGGCTTCCACCCCGCCGGCGCCGCCGACCCCTCAGGCTTCGCCGCGATGGCCTGCGACGAGCTGCTTGTGCACACCGACGACGCTGCCAGGGGCCTGGGGCTGCGCTTCGCCCCCGACCAGGAACTGGCCGGGCGCGTCCTGGCACGGCTGTTCCCCTGGCACGATCCTGGTGACGACCCGTGGCAGGCGCTGCTGTGGGCCAACGGGCGCACCGACCTGCCGGGACGCGAAAGGCAGGCGGACTGGACCTGGCACTGCGCCCCGCTCGCCGACTGGGACGGGCGGGCGCCGGCACAGCCCTGACGGGCGCGGCGCGACCTACTCGATATGGGTCGTGACCGGAGTGCCGAGCTCGACCGTCCGGCTGACCGTGCAAAGGCGCTCGTGCGACTGCTTGACCGCGTCCGGGAGCAGGGCGCGTGCCTTGTCGCCGCCCGCGCCCTCCGGGAACGTGATCCGGAACGTCACGGTGATGTCCGTCAGCAGGTTGCGGCCCTTCTCGTCGCGTACCTTTTCCGCCCCCACGTCCACGACGAACGAGTCCGGCTCGGCGCGCCGCGACGTGAGGATGTCGACGTCGATCGCCGTGCACCCGCCGATCGCCGCAAGCAGGAGTTCCACCGGCGTGAAGTCGGTGCCGGCGCCGGAGCCGATGGTGAGCTGGCCGCCGTGTTCGTTGGTCACGCTGTACGTGAGGTTCGCGATCCGCTCGATCGCCACCTGGCGATGCGTTTCCTCGGTCATGACCACCACAGTGTCAGACGAGCCAGGGGCAGGCCAGGCCCGGACCCGGCATCTCCTAGCGTAGGTATTCGCCGACGGACCTTGACACCGAACACATTCAAATATACGTTCTAAAGCGAGATAACGCCAGATTACGCGCCGCCGGTGGCTGATGACATGATCCGTGCTGGTTCCGCGCATGACCTATGCGGCGGCCTGTTCGCCGACTACCCGTGCGCGGTGCGAGAGGCTGACAGGATCCGGTCCGTCCAGTCGATGGTCCTCATCGTGCGTGACGACGATGGCGACGGCGACGGCGCTCGCTTCCTCGTACTGGTCCGCGACAGCAGCGAAGCCGGGCGCGAGCCCGGCTACTCGTTCGTGCCGTGGCACGCGGACGGCCCGCTCGTCACCGTCGAGCCAGGCAGCCGCTGCCTGCCGGGCCCCGTCGCGAGCGCCATCACGCGCGGCACGCCGATCCCGCGGCATGGGTCGCTGTTCGGGTGGCTCGACGGGAACGTGGTCAGCGCGCTGATCGCGGTGTACGCGGATCACGCGTCTGAATACCCCGACCCGAGCTTGGCGGTGATGCCGCTCGCCGGAGCCCCCCCGGCGTCATGGCCCCCGTTCACGAGCGAGCAGCTGTTCGGATCGTGGTTCTGGAAGTACTACCGCACGATGCGGATAGTCGACCTCGCGGGCCTGATCGCGGCGCGGCCAGCCACGATCTTCTGGGTAGACACGCAAACGATGCTCGGCTGGGACTGCTGCGTCGTCTCCCGGGACATCACAGGCGACGCGGGTTACCTGCTCCCGCGCGGCTGCTACCTGTACTACGAGGGGCCGTACCGTCCGATCAGGGGATCCACACGGAGCGGTCGTGGGCGAAGTAGACGATGCGGGGATCGAGCTGCTGGATCGCGTCCATCCAGTCAGGGATGCCGGGCAGGGGCTGTGCGTGTCCGTCACGGCGGGCCCGCCAGGCGAGCTGGTCGGCGGCGTACTGCGTGGCCGTGTCGTGGCTTTGCCCCGCCACGATCACCGCGCCGTCCGGCCGCCGGACGACCAGCGACTGATGGCCGTCGGTGTGGCCTGGCGTGGGCATGAGGAAGACCCCGGGCAGCATCTCGACCTGGCCCGTCACCTGCTCGAACCGGCTGCCCTCGATCAGTTCGGGGAGCGTGTAGTCCGGTGTATGCCGGGCGGCGCCGAGCTCGGTTTCCTGCACGAAGACCGGTACCTGGCCAAGCAGCGGGTTGCCGCCGCAGTGGTCGAAATGCAGGTGGCAGTTCGCGACCATCCTGATGTCGGCGAGCTGCGCCCCGGCGGCCGCTAGCGCCTCGCGCAGTCCCACCCGCCGCGGGCGGTAGTGCGCGTCAACCTCTGGATGGGAGCCCATGCCCGTGTCGAACAAGAGCATTCCCTCGGGGTGGCCGACGACGTAGCCCAGGCAAGGCTCGACTCTCGGCGCCCCCGTCCCGATCTCCTCCGCTGGCCGCACGAAGTAGCCGAAATCAACACGCCGCACGCTGACGCCGGTCATCCCTCATCCTCGCCCCCGCGAGCAGGCACCACAAGCGATAAAGCTGCCATCGCCGATGCCCGGGCTGCGTGAGCGGCGGGCTCCCGCCAGCGATCGTCGTTATCGGGGATAGAAAACCACCTTAAAAGGTGGTTTTCTATCCCCGATCATCCATCGTGGGGTCCACGTCCGGGGTGATCACCTGTCGGCTGCCTCGCAGTACCGAGCTCTTGCGGGCCGGGCAGATGAGCGTGATCGCGCGGGATGAGTCATGACGACTCGTCGAGCCGCACGAGCACGACCCCGCACAGGATCAGCGCCCCGCCGAGGAACTGCATGCCCGTCGGCACTTGGTGCAGCAGCAGCCAGGCGAAGAGCACGGCGAACAAGATCTCGGCCATCCCGACGAACGAGCCGAGCTTGGCGCCCAGCCGACGGGCCGCGCCCACGCCGACGACATACGCGAAGGCCGCCGCGAGCACCGACAGCCCCAGCACCGACACCAGCCAGCTCACGCGATGGCCGAAAAGGACCACGTCCGCCGCCGAGGCGGTCAGCGGAAGCACGCGGGTCAGCCCGGCCGCGCCGAGCACGAGCGCCCCGACGATCATCGCGCCCCAGGTCATGACGACAGGCGGAAGCGGGTCAGCGTCCACCTTCGCCGAAAGGAAGAAGTACACCGCCAGGCTCACGGCGGCCCCGAGGCCCCAGAGCACCCCGACCGGATTGACGCCGCCGGCTCCGGACAGGTTCAGCATCAGCGCGAGCCCGCCGAGCGCGCCCGCGCCGCCGATCACGGTCAGCAGGCGAGGCCGCTGGCCGTGCCGCACCCACAGCCAGCCGACGACGAGCACGACGCCGAGGTACTCAAGCAGCAGCGCGACCCCCACCGGCATCCGCTCGATCGCGTTGAAGTAGCAGACCTGGCAGGACGCCACCCCGACGAGGCCGAAGGCGATCGTCCGCCACGCCCGCCGGCGAAGCAGCGCCCAGCGCCCGCGAAGCTGCAGCAGAGCGGGGCCGGTCAGCACCAGCGCGGCGACCGACACCCGCGCGATCACCGCGGCGGCAGGGGACCAGCCGGCGTCGATCAGCGACGTGCCGAACGTTCCCGAGGTGCCGAAGGCGGCGGCCGACAGCAGCCCAAGCGTCAGCCCGGCCCCAGCCAAGGCGCGCCCGGCGCCGCGCGGCTCGCGGGCCGCGACGCCCGGCGCGAGCCGGTCGTCAACGCTCCACCCGGTGGTCATCGGCCCGCTCCCTAGTCACCGTCAGCGCCGTAAGTGGTAAAAAAGACCTACGACCATGACACTACCCGCGGTCGCCGAAAGGGGCCAAATGCTTTTTGCCCATGACACCGAGGTGTCACTCCACTCGATCGCCGCGCTGGTCAACACCGCTCGCAGCGGGAAGGAGGAGCTGCCCGACGTGGCCGCGCTTGACGCCTTCGTGGCCGAGTGGCGCTGGACCGGCAGCCGCACCCACGACCAGCAGGAACTGGGCGCGGTCAGGGCCCTGCGCCCGCGTCTTGAGCGCGTCTGGGACATGACCAAGGACGAGGCGGCGGACCTCGTCAACACGCTGCTCAAGGACGCGAACGCGCTGCCGCAGCTGGTCAAGCACGACGGCTGGGACTACCACGTGCACGCCACCTCGCCGGACGCGCCGCTCGCGGACCGGATGGCGGTCGACGCGGCGATGGCGGTCGCCGACGTGATCCGCTCCGGCGAGCTGGAGCGGCTGCGGGTGTGCGCCGCCGACGACTGCGTTGACGTGCTCGTCGACCTGTCCAAGAACCGGTCCCGCCGGTTCTGCAGCCTCACCTGCGCGAACCGGGTCAACGTCGCCGCATACCGCAGCCGCCGTAGCGCCAGCTAAGGTCCCGCCCGGCGACAGGAGCACTGTCATCCCGAACGAGGCGGCCCGGCTCCGTTCGGGATAATGACTGTGCTTCGCTGGGGCGGCGGGGGCTCGGGGCGCGGCGCCAGCCAGGCAGCTTCGGCCTCGCCCATCGGCGTGGCTGGCGGTCCCTGGACGAAGGGCCAGATCTCCTCGGCGATCGCGCGCCAGTTGCCGGTGGCGCCAAGGTCGCCGAGCAGCGCGAACACGCCCAGGTTGATGCGCTGCAGGATGACGTAGGACCTGGGGATGCGGGCGTAGGCGGCCAGCGGGTTGCGGAAGTCGAAGTACCTGCGGGCGACCGCCGAGGCGTACCCCGGGGTCATCGTCCGCACCCCTGGGGTCCGCACGGTGTCGTAGAACAGGGCCATGTGCTCGACGATCTGCTCGGTCGGCAGCGGCGCGCCCGGCATGAGGAAGTCGGCCTCCTCCATGGCCCGGCGGAACGCCTCGGGGTCGCGGTCGACGCACAGGTAGCGCACCATGTGCACAAGTGGCTGCAGCTCGTCCGGCGTGAAGTACTTGACCAGGCCGAAGTCGAGGAAAGTGACGCGGCCCCGCGCGCCGCGGTGGAACAGGAAGTTGCCCGGATGCGGGTCCCCGTTGAACGCGTGGGCCTGGTACAGGCTGCGGAACGTGAACCGGTAGATCGTCTCGGCCGCGAGGTCCTTCTCGTGCTGTGGCCAGGTGAGCAGCTCCGCGAACCGCGCGCCGGTGGCCAGCTCGCTGGTCACCACCCGGGCGGTGGACAGCTCGTCCACGACGCGCGGCACGTGAATGGTCGGATGGCCGTCGAAGTAGGCGGCGAACATCCGCTGGTTGGCCGCCTCCCGGTGGTAGTCGAGTTCCTCGCCGATCCTCGTCCGCAGCTCTTCGATGAGGGCATCGACGTCCTGGTTCGGCGCGGCGACCTTGAGCAGGCGGCGCAGCAGCGCGACGTTGCCGAGGTCGGCGGAGATCGTCTCGGCGATCCCCGGGTACTGCACCTTGACCGCGACCGCGCGCCCGTCGCGGGTGATCGCGCGGTGCACCTGGCCGATCGAGGCGGCGGCGATCGGCTCCGGGTCCCACGCCTGGAAAACCTCGCCAGGTGGCGCGCCGAATTCTTCGGCGATCACACCCGCGGCAAGCTCCGCGCTCATCGGTGGCACGCTGTCTTGCAGCGTGCTCAGCGTGCGGCGGACCGGGGGCGCCAGGCCGTCGTCGACGTAGCTGGCCATCTGCCCGATCTTCATCAGGACGCCCTTCATCGTCCCGAGCGTGGCGGCGACGTCCTCCGCGGTCTGCAGGGCGAGGTCGTTGCGCAACTGCTGGCGCTGCTCCCCGGCCGCGGTGAACAGGCGCGGCGCGCTCGTCGCGTACCTGGCGCCGCCCCTGGCCGCCAGCCGCACGGCAGCCAGCCCGCGGCTCAGCCGCAGCCGGTTGGGAGTGTTGCTCACCCGCGCCGTGCCCGGCGCATCCGCAACTCGATCCGCTGGCGTGCCTCGAGCACGCCCGGCTCGCCGAGGTAGAGCGCGTCAAGCACGCCGAGCACCTGCCTGACCTCGGCGCGGCGCTGCTGCGTGACCCGGGCGCCCGGGGCGGGCGGGACCACTCCGTACAGGTCGGCCGCCCAGTCCGGCAGCGAGGCGATCGCGGCCTCCCCGATGTCCCGCCACAGGTCCGCCAGGTCTTCGTCAAGTCCAGGCAGGTGGAGCAGGTACGCGGCCGTATCGGCCGCGGCCGGGGTCAGCGCGAGCACGGGCCGGACCACGCGCAGGTAGTCGTCAAGCGCCGCGACCGTGCATGGGGCGCGCCCTGGCGGGACCCCGACGAGTTCGGCGGCGGCGGACATCTCGGCGACGTAACCGTCCTTGTCGGCCAGGCTCAGCGGCGTCCCGAACAGGTCCGCGGCCGCGAGCACCGAGTCCACGAGCCCCGCGTGCACCCAGAGCAGCAGGTCGGGGTCGCCCGCCGCGTACGGCCGCCCGGTCACCGGGTCGGTGCCGTGCACCCGCTCGTGGATCTTCCTGACCCGGGCCGCGGCCCGCTCCGCCGCCGGCCTGTCCCCGTAGGTGATCGTCGCCAGGTAGGCGGCGGTCGACGCCAGCCGTCCCGCCGGGTCGGCGCGCCAGTCGCTGTGCTGGTCGACCCCGGCCATCGCGAGCGGGTGCAGCGCCTGGACGAGCAGCGACCGCACCCCGGCGACGGGCGCCGACAGATCGCCGTTGAGCCGCCAGGTGACGCTGCCCGGCCCGAAGTACCCGTCGTCGGCCGGGCGCGCCGGCACGCTCGCGGCGAACGCCGCCGCGGCACGCTGCAGCAGCCCGCCGGCGGCCGGGTACACCTCCGCGGTCATCGCCATGTCCTCATCGCCGTGACCCGCACGTATCCCACGCTACCGCGTGCGTCCGGCGCCGCCCCACCGACGGCGCCGCCTGGTGACTGCGGCCCGCGGGCGTTACCTCAGGTGGCCACCCAGCGGATGGAGAACTCGGTGAGGGTGTAGCCGAGGGCGTTGACCGTCGGCTGGATGAAGTTGTTCCTGATCATCGCGGTGGCCTCGGTCTCCGCCGCGGCGATCAGCGGGCGCGTCACCGTGGCCAGGTGCGTCGCCTGGTAGAACGCCACGGTCTGCGCCTGGGCGTACAGCACCGACTGGGAGAACTGCGGCTGGATCAGGACGCCGCAGCCGAACCCCGGGTAGGTCCAGCTGTGGCTGGTGGAGATCGGCTTGGACAGCGTGTTGTCGACGCTGATGTCGTGCACGGACTGCGGCAGCTGGGGGAGCGGCAGCGCCATGGAAATCGCCAGCCGGCCCGGGCTGCCCGGCACCGCCTTCCGCAGGACGCGCAGCTCGTAGTGCCCGGTCGCGGGCTGCCACCATGACGGGCCTGGGTTGAGGTCTACGGTGGCGGATGCCCGGCCGACCGCGTAGAAGGTGCCGGAGTACCAGCAGGGCCACGGGCCGATGTTCTTGGACACCGTGTGCGTGAAGACGAAGTTGAAGTTCTCCGTGCCGAGCGCGGGGCTGGAGATGCCCTCGATCTTCTGCAGCACGAGCGGGCCGACCACGACGTTCGTGGTGGTCCCGGCGCTGATGGACTGCCATGGCCAGCCGAATGAGATGTGCGGCAGGTGCACGTTGACCCCGAACAGGTGCAGCGCCGCCGCTAGCGCGGTGAGCACCGCCCAGGCCACGGCCCGCCGGAAGATCAGGCCGGCGATGAGGATGACCGCTCCCCATCTGGCCCACCACGGGATGCGCGGCAGCAGCCGGGGGCGCCAGCCGCCGGGCGCCCGGGGCGCCCGGGGCGGCCGGGGCGCCGGGGGCGGCGGGTACGGCCCGGGCAGCGGCCGCGGGTAGCCCTGCGGTTCGGCGTACCGCTGACCGGAACGGCGCTGCGCGTCCGCGTCCGTCCACGGCTGCCCGATGGGCGGAACCTGCGGGTCGGCAGCGTCGGGCCGGGCGGTGCGCTGGATGATGATGCGGACCACGGGGGTGCCTGCGCTTTCTGTCGGTTAAGACGGTGGCGGGGTAGTTGAGGGTGAGCACGACGGGGATGGCGCCGAACGGCTCGCGGAATCTGCCGCCGGGCTTGTCCGGCGCGTTGGGGTCGTCGATGGCGGGCCAGTGCATCCGGGTGTGCCGGGCGGTCAGCCCGGCCACGGAGTAGGGGAACTCCATCGCCGGGACGCGGTGCTCGCGCAGCAGCCCGCCCCAGCGGAAGGCGGCGAACGCCTCGGCCAGGGCGCGCACGGACAGCGGCCGCGGCGCGGTCAGGTCGACCCGGTACACCGCCGCGGCGAGTTCGGCGAGGTCGCTCGCGCACTGGGCGAGCGCGTCGTCCTTGGTCAGGTAGACGGTGCCGTCCTCGTTGGGGGTGCCCAGCTTCTCCCCGTGCACCGGCGACAGGCGCGGGTCGGCGTGGCACTCCATCCAGTCGCAGGCGGCGATCAGTTCCCAGGGGATGCCGGCCTGGCGCGCCGCGCGCCGGTACCGCCGTTCGCCGCGGGCGAGCGGCCCCTTGGCGGTCGCGAAGAACGCGGTCGCGACGGTCGCGGGGAGCAGCCGCGGATACAGCTGCGCGCCGGGTGTCACCAGCCCGGGGATGCTGGCGCTGCCGCGGGCCGCCGTGTGCACCGGGGCGTGGACCGCCGGCCGCGCGGGCCTGCCCGCGGAG
>NZ_JASIAL010000085.1:0-13870 GCF_030042015.1 Trebonia sp.
TCCAGGCCCTCCAGGTACTCGGCGATCGGCTCGCGGGGGCCGGAGACCGCCAGCCAGCCGGAGCGGAACCCGGCGAGCCGGTACGTCTTGGACATCCCGCCGAGCGTCAGCACGGGCAGGTCGGGCGCGAGCGCCGCCGCGTTGTGATGCACGGCGCCGTCGTACAGGATCTGGTCGTAGATCTCGTCGGTGAGCACGAGCAGGTTGTTCCGCCTGGCGATGTCGAGCAGCCGCTCGAGCGTGTCCTTGGAGTAGACGGCGCCGGTCGGATTGTTCGGGTTGATGATCACGATCGCCCGGGTCTTGTCGCTGACCTGCGCCGCGACGTGCTCGATGTCGGGATTCCAGTCCAGCTCCTCCGCGCACCGGTAGTGCATGGCGCGCCCGCCGCAGAGGCTGACCGCGCCGGTCCATAGCGGGTAGTCCGGACTCGGCACGAGCACCTCATCGCCGGGGTTGAGCAGCCCCTGCAGCGCCATCACGATCAGCTCGGACACGCCGTTGCCAAGGTAGACGTCGTCCGGGGTAACCCCGGGGACGCCGATGCGCGTGTAGTACCGCGCGACCGCCTCGCGGGCCGGCGCGATCCCGCGTGCGTCGCTGTACCCCTGCGAGGCCCGGATGCTGGCCGCGACGTGGTCCAGCACCGCTTCCGGCGCGACCATGCCGAACGGCGCGGGGTTTCCCAGGTTGAGCTTCAGGATCTCGTGTCCTTCGGCCTCGAGCTCGCGAGCTCGCCGCAGCACCGGCCCCCGTATGTCGTACCTGACATCCTCCAGCCTGCTCGCCTGTGACACCACCGCGCGCCTCCCTGGGTTTCCCTGGTGGTATGGACCGCTGACCGAAATGTTACCGGCTTCCCGCCGGCGCCCCCCGGGAATTAACCGCCGCCAGCGCCAGCATGGTCTGTCCGGACGGGCGCGTTGCCGCGTCCGCCTCAAGTTAGGACCCGAGCGGCTGGGACAAAAGGGACAAACAGGTCGGTAAATCCTGCCGCGCGGCTCCTAACTTGCGAAAACCGTCTCAGTATCCGAGAGCCCCGCCCTTCGAGTCGGCCCGCGCAGGGCCGGGCACCTCGATGAGGCCTTCGTCCTCACCCACGGCAGGAAGCATGGGTACCCCGATGCCGACGAGGACCTGGCCGTATTCGGGGCGCACGGCCTGGGGGCGGACGCCCGGACCGTAGACCTCGGGGCCGGCACGGGACAGTTCGCGATGCCGGCGGCGCGGCGGTTCGGGCACGTGACCGCGCGCGGGCGAGACGTCAACCGGCGCGCGGCTTCTAGTGCGGGTGTGGCGGAACGCACCAGCGCCCCCGCTACGATCGGCGTGTGGCTGACGATGAGACCGCGGAGACAGCCGACAAGACCGGGGGCCCGGATAGCACGGCGGTGCGGGTCGCCTTGTGGCGGGCGATGCATGTCCAGGTCGACCCGCCGCCGCATGTCCTTGAGGACGAGATCGGCCTGCGGCTGGCGGACCCGCCCGCCGGCTGGCGCAGCCGCGGGGACATGGACCCCCGCGCCACCAGCCGGTTCCGGGCAGGCATCGTGGCGCGGGCGCGCTTCGTCGAGGACCTGGTCGCCGCGGAGGCTGACCGCGGTGTCGGCCAGTACGTGATCCTGGGAGCCGGCCTGGACACGTTCGCGCAGCGCAGGCCCGATGTCGCCGGGCGGCTCCGGGTGTTCGAGGTCGACCGGCCCGGCCCCCAGGCGTGGAAGGCAAGGCGGCTGACCGAGCTCGGCTACGGCGTTCCCGGCTGGCTGCGGCTGGTGCCTGTCGACTTCGAGGCGGGCGAGGGCGCGTCGTGGTGGGAGCGACTGCCGGCCGCCGGGTTCGACCCGGGCCAGCCGGCGGTGGTGGCCTCCACCGGCGTCAGCATGTACCTGACCAAGGACGCGAACGCGGCCACGCTGCGCGAGCTCGCCGCGCTTGCCCCGGGTTCAACGCTGGTCATGACGTTCCTGCGGCCGGTTGAGCTGCTCGACGAGGAGGACCGCCCGGGACTCCTGGCCTCTGAACAGGGCGCGCGGGCATCCGGGACGCCGTTCATCAGCTTCTTCGCCCCCGAGGAGATCCTGGCGATGGCCCGCGACGCCGGGTTCAAGGACGCCAGGCACGTGCCGGCGGCCACGCTCAACCAGCGGTATTTCGCCGACAGGGCTGACGGCCTCCGCACCTCCAGCGGTGAGGAACTGCTGGTAGCCAGCACCTAGAACGCGCCGATGCCGCCCACGTTCGTGACAACTCAAGATCGCGAAGGCTTTTGGCATCGCTCGGCGCGAAATGTCTACGCCCTGAAAAATGTCTTCGCGATCAGCATCGCGAGCCCGGCCGGCCAGGTCAGGCCTGCGTCGTGAGGCGCTCGAACAGCTTGGTATACCGGGCGGTCATCGCCGCGACGACGTCGGCGGGGATCTCCGGGCCGGGTGGCTTGCGGTCCCAGCCGATCCTGGCGGACCAGTCGCGCAGGTACTGCTTGTCCAGTGAGTGCTGCGGCCGGCCAGGCTCGTATTCGTCCGCCGGCCAGAACCGGGACGAGTCGGGGGTGAGCACCTCGTCGGCGAGCACCAGCGTGCCGTCAGGCGCACGGCCGAACTCCAGCTTCGTGTCCGCGACGATGATGCCGCGCCCGGCGGCGAGCGTCCGGCCCCGCTGATAGACCGCGAGCGTGACTCGCCTGAGCTCTTCGGCGGTCTCGGCGCCGGCCAGGTCCACCACGTCCGCGTAGGTCATCGGCTCGTCGTGCCCGACCGCCGCCTTCGTGGTCGGCGTGAACACCGGCTCGGGCAGCTGGGACGCCTCGCCGAGCCCGGGCGGCAGCGGCACCCCTGAGATGGACCCGCTCTCCCGGTAGGACGCAAGGCCAAGGCCGGCCAGGTAGCCGCGGGCGATGCACTCGACCGGGACCATGTCCAGCCGCCGGCAGCGGATCGCGCGGCCTTTCCACTCCCTGGGCACGTCGGTCCCCGAAATAACATGATTAGGCGTGATATCGGCCAGGCGGTCGAACCACCACAGTGATAGCTGGGTGAGGATGCGCCCCTTGCCCGGGACGGGCGTGGGCAGCACCACGTCGTAAATGGACACCCGGTCCGACGCGACAAGCAGCAGGTCGTCGCCGTCGGCGTAGACGTCGCGGACCTTCCCGGAATGAACCAGCTCCATGCACGCACCCCCGGCGCGACCCGTTCAGCAATGAGCCAGGCCAGCGTACTATCGCGGCGCGGGCGTAGCATCAGGTGGCATGGCGGGAAGCGACGCCGGTCGGCTCGCAGGCTGCGAATACCTGCAGGTCCAGACGACCACCGACTCGCGGGCCGAGGCGATGGAGCTGGCCAGGGCGGCCGTGGAGGCGCGCCTGGCGGCAAGCGGCCAGGTGGCCGGTCCGGTTGCGTCCACGTATTGGTGGAACGACGAGCTGGAGCGTGCCGAGGAATGGTTCGTGTTCCTGAAGCTGCCTGCCGACCGTTACGATGAGCTCGCCGCGTTCCTCGCCGAACGGCACAGCTACGACGAGCCGGAGATCGTCGCCACCCCGATCGTGGCGGGCTCGGCGTCATACCTGAGCTGGATCCGGGACGAGACCCGTCCGCAGCCGGAATCCGGTGCCACCGATGAGGACCCGGGCCCCGTGGCCACCGGAGCCGCGGAGGAGATCGTCCAGGGAGAGATCGGAGCGGGGTGAGCGCGCTGGGTCCCAAAGGGCTGGCCGTACTGTCGATCGCGGGGATCGCTGGCCTGTTCCTTGGCATCCTTGGCTGGACGCAGCGCGACACGGGGATGGTCGCCCCGCTGATCACGCCGTCCGCCGCCGCCGCCCCGGCACCCGCCGCCTCCCCGCCGGCAGCCGCGGGCCCGGCGCTGACATCGGAGCCGTACGCGTCCCACGCCTACCAGGTGTGGCTGGGCCCGCTGGTGCACGCCACGCAGGACGGCCGGCAGCTGACCGCCGCCTCGCACTTCTACTCCGGCGGCGCGAAGGTGTACGTGCTCGACTCGAACCTCGCCGACGGCGCCGGCCGCGCTGACCACGACGGAACAGGCGACGGCCTGGTGGTCACCAACGCGCGGGGACAGGTGCTGTCGTGAGCGACGGGGCGCGCCAGCCGGCCGGCTGGCCAGGCGGCCGCGGACGGGGCTGGGCGGGCGGCCGCGGACGGGGCTGGGCGGGCGGGCGGTTCCGCTCCCCGCTCGGCGACGGCGAGGAGCAAGTCATCCAGCAGTCCACGGCGCCAGCGCAGGCCGCGCCCGCCAAGGCCAAGGCCAACGCCAAGGCCAAGGCCAAGGCCAACGCCAACGCCACGGGATGGCGTGGCGCGGCCGAGCGCGCCGGCGAGGTCGGCGCGCAGTGGGCGCCGACCGTCGGCCGCGTCCTGCTCGGCCTGGTCCTCGCCTGGTTCGGCTATCACGAGCTGCTGCTGCCGGGAGAATGGACCGGGTACGTGCCCGTGATCAACGAGACGTCGAACCTCGCGATCATCGCCGTGCTCGTGCACGGCTGGCTGCTGTTCGTGCTGGCGGTCGCGCTGGTCGCCGGGATCGCGCCGCGCGTCAGCGCCGCCATCTCGAGCATCCTGCTGCTTGAGATCGTGGTCTCGCTGTCCGTCAACGGCCTGTCGAACGACTCGCTGCGCGACCTCGGCGTGCTCGGCCTCGCGGTCTGCCTGACCGGCTGTCGCAACCAGCGCCTGGTCCTGCGCGGCTAGCGGCTAGCGGAGAGGAGCCTGACCATGCCCGGGGAGCTGCTGTTCGGGCTCGGCGCCGGCGTCCGCTGCGCCGGCGAGGTTTGCGGCACGCTCAAAAGCCTGGTCATCGAGCCAGGCGCTGACGTGGTCACCCACCTTGTCGTCGAGCCGGTGCACTGGCAGGAGGCAGCCAAGCTTGTCCCGTTCGCCCTCGTCGAGTCCGCGCCGGCCGCCGGTGAGGTCCGGCTGCGCTGCACGCTGACGGAGTTCGAAGAACTCGATGCCGCGGAGGCGGCGGAACTCGTGCCAGGCACCGGGGACTGGGAGATCTACGCCGGCGAGCCGATAGTCTCGTGGCCCTCCTACGCCCCGCCTGGAGTGATCGGCGACCCGGGCCTGCCGCCCGACCCCGCGGTGGGCGAGCAGGCCGTGACCGTCGACACCGTACCGGACCAGCTGCCCGGTGCGGACGAGGTGTCCCGCGGTGAGCGCGTGCACGCGACGGACGGCGACATCGGCCACGTGCAGGGGATCGCCGTCGACCCAGGCACCGGCCGGGTGACCGCCGTGCTCCTGCGGGAACGGCACCTGCTCGGGCGCAGGACGGTGCTGATCCCGAGGTCCGCCGTGGCCGAGGTCGGCGCGGACGGATTCCACCTCCGCCTCACCACCGAACAGGTGCGGCACCTGCCCCCCGCCGGAATCGGCCAGCCAGCCGGCTAGGCCGCCTCAGCTCGCGAACGGCACGTTCCAGGTCAGGATGACCGGCTCGTCATGCTCATCGCCCAGCGTGCTCACCGTCCCCGTGTCCAGCCGGAACAGCCGCCCGTCCGAAGCGGGCAGCCCCAGCCACCGTGCGGTCAGCACGCGCAGCATGTGGCCGTGCCCCACCAGCGCCACGTCGCCGTCGGGCAGGTACGCCGTCGCCCGGGCCAGCACCCGGTCGGCGCGCGCGCCCACCTCCTGCACGGTCTCTCCCGGGTGCGCGGCGTCGCCGGGGATGACGCCGTCCCGCCACAGGTACCAGCCCGGCCGCCGCTGCTGGATCTGCGGGGTGGTCATGCCCTCGTAGCCCCCGTAGTCCCACTCCCACAGATCGGGGTCCTGCTTGACGGTGGGCGACCCGGCCGGGCCGCCGGCCAGGCCGGCCAGCTCCGTGGTCCGCCTGGCCCGGGCCGCCGGGCTCGTGAACACCGCGGCGATGTGGCGCCTGGCCAGCATCGGGGCAAGGGCCGCCGCGTCGGCGACGCCCCGGGCGGTGAGCGGGACGTCGGTGCGGCCGGTGTGCCTGCCGTCCCTGCTCCACTCGGTCTGGCCGTGCCGCAGCACGATCAGGTCTCCCATAGGCCCAATCATCGCCGGCCGCCCCGACCCCGTGACCCCAGGGCGCGCCGCCTCCGCTCAGAGCAGCTTGCGCAGCCGGAACAGGTCCTTCATGCTCGCCTCGATCTTGATGCGGCCCGCCACCCAGCTGCGCGCGATGTTCATCGGCGAGTCGGCGAGCGCGATGACCTCCGCGCTCTTGGCGGTCAGCCTGATGTCGGCCGGCGGCTCGCCGGGCACCGCCTCGCGCACCGGGTCGTCCCCGCTGCCGAGCTTGGTCACGTAGGTCAGGCCGAGGTCAGGAATCGTGACGCTGATCGACCGGTTGCCAAAGTAATCGTCCCGCTCGGCCGGGCTCAGCTCGGACAGCCGCCCCACCAGCTTCTGCAGTGCCTCCTGGCACTCCTGCGCCGTGCTCATGTGCGCCTCGCTCCCTGGTCGGCGGTACCGTTCAGGCGGAGGGTAGCGCACTAGTGGCGGCGAACGGGTAAACGCCGACCCGGAGGAAAATCAAACCATGGATACAGAACGGTCCCCGGCGACTCCCGCGGGCACCGGTGATGCCCGAGTCGACCAGGCCATCGAGGAGCTCGCCGCGCTTGACGAGCTGCCGCTCGCCGAGCACCCGCACGTGCTCGAGGCGGTCCACGAGCGCCTGCGGGAGATCCTCGGCGAGCTGGGAGAGCGGTGACGCCGCGGCCCAGGCTGGACGCCGAGCTTGTCAGGCGCGGGCTTGCCAGGTCACGCGAGCAGGCGGCCGAGCTGATCGCGGCGGGCAAGGTGGCGGTCGCCGGGCAGACCGCGAGCAAGGCGGCCACCCAGGTCGCCAGGGACGTCCCGGTGACGGTGACGGGCGACGGCGGCGAGCCCGGCTACGCCTCGCGCGGCGGGCACAAGCTCGCCGGGGCGCTGGCCGCCTTCGACGGCCTCGTCGTGGCGGGAAAGCGGTGCCTGGACGCGGGCGCGTCGGCCGGCGGCTTCACCGACGTGCTGCTGCGCGCGGGCGCGGCGCACGTGGTGGCCGTGGACGTTGGGTACGGCCAGCTCGCCTGGCGCCTGCGCACCGACCCGCGGGTGACCGTGCTCGACCGGGTGAACGTCCGCCTGCTCGAGCCGTCCCAGGTGGCGCCGCCGCCCGAGGTCGTGGTGGCCGACCTGTCGTTCATCTCGCTGCGGCTCGTGCTGCCCGCGCTCGTCGCCTGCGCGGCGCCCGGCGCGGATTTCGCGCTGCTCGTCAAGCCGCAGTTCGAGGTCGGCAAGGGGCGGGTAGGGGCGGGCGGGGTGGTGCGGGACCTGGCCGACCGGGCGGAGGCGGTGCGGGGCGTCTGCGACGCCGCGGCGGAGCTCGGCCTCGGCGTGGCGGGTGTCACGGCGAGCCCGCTGCCCGGGCCGGCCGGGAACGTGGAGTTCTTCGTGTGGCTGCGCCGGGGCGCGCCGCCGCTTGACGCCGCCGGCCTGCGGCGCGCGGTCGAGGGATGACCGCGGCGCGGCCGGCCTGCGCGGAAGGATAAGTTGCACCCGATGGGTGAATCACAGCGGACGATGCTGGTGCTCGCGCACACCGGCAGGGAGAACGCGCGGCGCAGCGCGCGGCTGGTCATCGGGCAGCTGAGCGCCGCGGGCATCGCGGTACGGGTCATCGAGAGCGAGGCGCCCGCCCTGGCGTGCGACGGCGCGACCGTCGTGCCGGCCGGGCCGTCCGCCGCTGAGGGCGCGGAACTGGTCATCGTGCTCGGCGGCGACGGCACGCTGCTGCGTGCCGCGGAGATCGCCCGCCCGGCCAGGACCCCGCTGATCGGCGTGAACCTCGGGCATATCGGCTTCCTCGCCGAGGCCGAGCCTGACGGGCTCGCCGAGACCGTGGACCGGCTGGTGGCGCGCGACTACCGGGTCGAGGAGCGGATGACGATCGACGTCGTCGCGCGCGAGAACGGGACGGAGCTCGCCGCCACCTGGGCGCTGAACGAGGCGACCGTGGAGAAGTCCGCCAGGGAACGGATGGTCGAGGTGATCATCGAGGTGGACGGGCGCCCGCTGTCGCGCTGGGGGTGCGACGGCGTGGTGTGCGCGACGCCGACCGGGTCGACCGCCTACGCGTTCTCGGCCGGCGGCCCTGTGGTGTGGCCGGAGGTGGAGGCGCTGCTCATGGTGCCGATAAGCGCGCACGCGCTGTTCGCTCCGCCGATGGTTGTCTCGCCGCGGTCGGTGCTCGCGGTGGAACTCGTGTGCGAGGCTTTTGGCGGGCACGACGAGGGCGCCAGGATGAGCGCCGCGGCGGGCGGGCCCGAGACAGCCGGGGCTGTCATGTGGTGCGATGGGCGTCGTAGGTTTGAGCTGCCGCCCGGCGGCCGGGTCGAGGTGCGCCGGGGCTCGCTGCCGGTGTTGCTCGTGCGGATGGACGGCCCAGGGCCGGGGACCGACGGCGGCGGGCCGTTCACCGACCGCCTGGTCGCCAAGTTCGGGCTGCCGGTCGCGGGCTGGCGCGGCCGGGCCGGGAAGGAGACTGCTAGCGGTCATGCTTGAGGAAGTGCGCATCAGCGGGCTCGGAGTCATCGAGGACGCGCTGCTCGAGCTTTCGCCCGGCTTCACCGCGCTGACCGGCGAGACCGGCGCGGGCAAGACGATGGTGGTGACCGGGTTCGGCCTGCTGTTCGGCGGGCGCGCCGACCCGGCGCGGGTGCGGCCGGGCGCGCAGCGCGCCAGCGTGGAGGGCAGGCTGCGCACGGACCCGGACGGGCCGGTCGCCAGGCAGGTGGCAGAGGCCGGCGGCGAACTCGACGAGGACGGCACGCTCGTGCTCAGCCGGACGGTGTCCGCCGAGGGACGCTCCCGCGCGTTCGCTGGCGGCGCCTCCGTGCCGGTCGCCCTGCTCACCTACCTGGCCGACGACCTGGTGGCGGTGCACGGCCAGGCCGATCAGCAGCAGCTGCTCAAGCCGGGCAGGCAGCGCGAGGCGCTGGACAGGTACGCCGGCCCCGAGCTTGCCGTGGTGCTCGCCGACTACCAGCGGGCGTTCGGCAGGCACCGCACGGTCCGCGGCGACCTGGAGACGCTGACCTCGCAGGCGCGGGCGCGGGCGGCCGAGGCCGGCGCGCTGCGCGCCGGCCTGACCGAGATCGAGAAGCTGCAGCCGGTGGCGGGGGAGGACGCGGCGCTGCGCGCGGAGGAGGACCGGCTGGCCAACGCCGACGCGCTGCACGCCGCCGCGGTCGCGGCGCACGAGGCGCTGCTCGGCGACCCGACGGCGGGGATGGACGGCGCGGACGCCGTCACCCTGCTCGGGCACGCCCGGCAGGCGCTTGAGGGGGCACGCCGGCATGACGCCCAGCTCGACGGCGTGGCGGGGCGGCTCTCCGAGGCCGCCTACCTGGTCTCCGACCTGGCGGCGGAGCTCGCCTCGTATATCCAGTCGGTCGACGCGGACCCGGCGCGGCTCGCGGTCGTCCAGGAACGCCGGGCCGCGCTTACCCGGCTGATCCGCGCCTATGGTGCTGGCGGCATGGCCTCCTTCATCAACGGCGAGCCGGCCACGGCCCCCGCGCCATCCGCCGCCGACGACGGCGCCGGGGAAAGCGACGACATCGCGGCCGTCCTGGACTGGGCGCGCCGCGCGGCCGGGCGGGTCGCCGAGCTCGACACCGACGACGACACGATCGCCGCCCTCACCGCGGAAGAGGCCGAACTCGCCGGGCAGGTGTCCGCGCTCGCCGCGCGCCTGTCCGGGCTGCGCCGCGCGGCGGCCAGCCGGTTCGCCGGCGACGTGACCACCGAACTGGCCGCGCTGGCCATGCCGCACGCCCGGATCTCGGCCGTGCTCAGCCAGCTGGACGAGCCAGGCCCGCAGGGCATCGACGACCTGGAGATCCGGCTGGCCGCCCACCCCGGCGCCCCCTCGCTGCCGCTGCACAAGGGCGCCTCTGGCGGCGAGCTGTCCCGGGTGATGCTCGCGATCGAGGTGGTCTTCGCCGGCGCCGACCCGGTGCCCACGTTCGTCTTCGACGAGGTGGACGCGGGCGTGGGCGGCAAGGCCGCGGTCGAGGTCGGCCGCCGCCTGGCGCGCCTGGCCAGGCTCGCCCAGGTCGTCGTGGTCACCCACCTGGCCCAGGTCGCCGCGTTCGCCGACAATCACCTCGTGGTGGCGAGGGCCGACGACGGCCGGATCACGAGCAGCGGCGTGGTCCGCCTCGACCACGCCGGCCGGGTCCGCGAGCTGTCCCGCATGCTGGCCGGCCTTGAGGACTCCGAGTTCGGCCAGGCCCACGCCGCGGAGCTGCTCGCGATGGCCGCCGAGCAGGCCGCCAGGCCCTGAGCCGCTCCCCGGGGCCTGCCGCAGGTGAATCTTCCGCATCGCCCCGCGCAGGGCTACGTTCGTTGGTGGAGGCTTTGCTCTGCAAGGAGATGAGCAAGATGCCAGGAATTCTCGCCGGGATTGACGGCTCCCATGATTCCGGGCGCGCCCGTGACTGGGCACTGCGGGAGGCGGCGCCGCGGCAGACGCCGATCAAGGTGCTGTCCGCGCACCCGGTCATGGCCGGCGCCGAGATGATCGTCATCGGCTCGCGCGGCGTCGGCGGGTTCGAGCGGCTGACGATGGGATCGGTCGGCGACCAGGTGGCGCGGCACGCCCACTGCCCGGTCGTCATCATCCCGAGGGAGCGGCAGGCGCAGAGGGCGCAGACCACGGTCCGTTCGGGATAAACGGGGACATGCGCCGGCGCGGAGCCGCGGCTTTGTGCGGACCTCCACGGCCCCGGTCCGCCCCGCGGGGCCGCGAGGCTGGACGCGCAGGCAGGCAGGGAGGCAGCAGGTGAGCACACCAGAGGGCGCGGACACCGAGCTGCCCCGCTACCCGGGGCCGGCTGCGCCCAGGACGGGCGGAGCGGCGGTCGCGGTGCGCGGGCTGTGGAAGAAGTTCGGCGCGAAGGAAGCCGTGGCCGGCATCGACCTGGATGTCGCGGCGGGTTCGCTGGCCGGACTCGTCGGGCCGAACGGGGCTGGCAAGACCACCACGCTGTCGATGATGACCGGGCTGCTGCGGCCGGACAGCGGCCAGATCCTGATCAACGGCATTGACGTGTGGGAGGACCCGCCCGCGGCCAAGGCGGCCATCGGCGTGGTGCCCGCGGAGGCCAGGCTGTTCGACCGGCTGAGCGGCGGGGAACTGCTTGAGTACGCCGGCCGGCTGCGCGGGCTGCCGGCCGGCCAGGCGCGCTCGCGGGCCGCCGAGCTGCTCGACGTGCTTGACCTGACCGGGGACGCCAAGCGGCTGGTCGCCGACTACTCGACCGGCATGCGCAAGAAGGCCGCGCTCGGGTGCGCGCTGATCCACAACCCGCCCGTGCTGTTCCTCGACGAGCCGCTGGAGGGCGTGGACCCGGTGTCCGGGGACGTGATCCGCCGGCTGCTCACCCGGTTCGCCGAGTCCGGCTCGACCGTGCTGTTCTCCAGTCATGTCATGGAACTGGTCGAGCAGGTCTGCGACCACGTCTCGATCATCGACAAGGGCAAGATCGTGGTGACCGGCACGATCGATGAGGTTCGCGGCGGCAAGACACTGCAGCGGGCGTTCATCGACCTGGTCGGACCGCGTGCGACCGATCAGGAGGTGCTGTCGTGGCTCGGCTCCTCGTCAAGCTGAAGCTGCGCCTGCTGGTCAACGCGCTGCGCTCGTCCAACTCCGCGAAGATCTCTTTCCTCATCAGCTCCGCGTTCGCCGTGCTGCTCGCGATCGTGACCTTCCTCGTCCTGGCCGGGTTCCGCGGCAAGAGCACGTCGGTGGAGCTGACCTCGGTCATCTTCACGGTGTTCGCGTTCGGCTGGCTGATAGCGCCGATCATGGTCTTCGGCGTGGACAGCACGCTCGACCCCGCGACGCTCGCGCTGTACCCGCTGCGCACGCGGCCGCTCGCGGTTGGCCTGCTGGCGGCGTCGTGCACCGGTTTCTGGCCGCTTGCCAACGTCATCGGCCTGCTCGGCGTGACCGCCGGCCTGGCCAGCGGCGGGCTCGGCGTCATCGTCGCGGTGGTCGCGGTCTTGCTGCAGGTGCTGTTCTGCATCGCCCTGTCCCGGTTCGTGACGACGTCCCTGGCCAGCCTGCTTCGCTCGCGCCGGGGCCGGGACCTGGCCGCGTTCTTGATCATCCCGCTGTTCGCGCTGTATGAGTTCTTCACCCAGGTGGTGCCGAAGGCGGTCAGCGAGGGCAAGATCACCGCCGGCAGCTTCACCGGCTTCGACTCGTGGATGCGCTGGCTGCCGCCAGGCCTGGCCGCGCACGCCATCCAGGACGCCTCGGACGGTCGTCCCGGCATCGCGGTCGCCCGCCTGGGGGCGCTGGCCGCGGTCATCGTCGTCCTCGCCTGGCTGTGGGTCCGCTCCCTCGGCCGGGCTCTGGTCACCGCCGACACCACCACGCAGTCGTCGCGGGTCCGCGGCAGGTGGCTGCCGCTGGCCGGGCTCGGGCTGCGCGGTGCGGTCGCCGCCAGGGTCTGGCTCTACCAGCGCCGCGAGCCGCTGTCGCTCGTCTACTGGGCGCTCGTCGCGGTGATAACGGCCGCGGTTTCGGCGAGTTCGGTCTTCGGCCGCACGCATCATCCCGGGGTCATCCTCGCGAGCGCGGTCTTCGGCGCCGCGTTCGTGGGGATCTTCCACGCCAATTCGGCCGGGCTGACCGGACCGGCGTTCGTCCTCGAGGCGGCGGCGCTGGGCCGCGGCCGCGACCTGCGTGCCTATTTCTCTGGCCAGAACCTCGTGCTGTGCGTCATCGGGGCTCCGCTGGTCGTCGCGGTCTGCTTCGCGCTGGCCGCAGCCGCCCGCGACCCCGGGATGGGAGTCGAGGCGACGCCGGTCGCCCTGGCCGGGCTCGGCGCCGCCCTGGGGCTGGGCAACCTGTTCAGTGCGGCGCTGCCCTACCCGATGGTCAAGCGGGTCGGCACTCCCGTGCTCGTGGCCGCGCCGGGCTACGCCGCCTACCGGATCGGCGGCGTCCTTGGCACGCTGGCAGGCACCGCCGCGCTGGCCGCGCCGGTGATCGCCGCTGCCGTGCTGGCCGCGAACGGGCCGGACGCGATCCGGATCGGGGTGATGCTGCCGTGCGCGGCCGTGTACGGTTTCGCGCTCGCGGCCGCCGGCGTGCGGCTGGCCGCCAGGCTAGCCGCGAGCAAGATGCCCGAACTATGCCAGGCGGCGCTGCACACGGCGGCGTGACGGTTGGACCGCCCCGCCGTCCCCTGGAGCGCCCTACGACCGCAAGCAGCACACGGGGAACTGTACGATCGGCCAGTGCTGTCCGGGTTTCATCACATCACGCTGAACGTCACGGACCTGCCACGCGCCCGTGCCTTTTATGAAGGCGTCCTCGGATTCGAGGTGGACCAGGACTTCCCCGGCAGGAAGCTGCGCCTGCGGGTCGGCGAGTCCAGGGCCCGGCTGGTGCTCCGCCCGCCTCCCGGCGATGTCGACGCAGATCGGTTCACCGAGTACCGGATCGGCTTGGACCACGTTTCCTTCGGTGGCAGCAGGGCCGACCTCGACCAGATGGCGAGCGCTCTCGCCGCGGCGGGCGTACCCGCCGATCTCGAGCATGACCCCCTCGGCCCGGCTGTTCTCTGCTTCCGCGACCCGGACAACATAGCCTTGGAGTTCTTTGAGGAGTCCTAGCGCGACAGCCGCCCTCTTCAGGTTTTGAGCTGCGGCTTTCCCGCGTCACGCGGCCGGGTGCAGGCGCGTTCACGCCGCCGGGTGCCCGCGCGGGCCGCCACCCGCCGATGCGATATGCCCGGTATGCCGGAATCCCGGGATCCCGGACAGGGCGGTTAACGGGGAGGAAATGACCGGTCAGGGGCGGCCTTTTCTTTCCCGTT
>NZ_JASIAL010000480.1:0-15798 GCF_030042015.1 Trebonia sp.
TGAAGGTCGCGCCGTTGGCGGTTGCCCCCATGGTCCTCAGCTCCCCGCGCCTGGCACGAGTCCGTAGCGCTCGGTCGGCCCATCTGTCGGCGGCCACTCCGGCCGCTCCTCGTCGGGCAGCTCGCGCATCCGCATCAGGAGCGCGGGCGCGTACTGGTAGCCGCTCGCCTTGAGGATCACGTCTCGCACCTGTTCGACCGCCCCCAGACCGACGTACCGCTCACCGACGTGCCGGTAAGCGGTACGTCGGTGCCACCTGGGCAAACACCCGAACCTGTGGATAACTGGCCTGACGGGCCGGCCGATGACGACGATGACGTTTCCGCAGGTCGCACCGACGTACCGGTAACCGACGTACCGCTCACCGGGAGTCGGTTCACCGAACGTCGGCTCACCGGCACACCGTACGTCAAGACAGAAGACTGACTACGTCACCACTGAGAATGAACCCTCGCGCGTCGGCGGCGAAGCCGACGACTGGGGGGCGCGGGGGAATCACCCCCGCGAAGAGCAACCCATCGCAAACCCGCTACCGCGGTTCACGATGGCACGGAAACCGCGGCTGATGACGCTCAACAGATCCCATCGCGCGAGGGCGAACCGGACGACCTGGCGAACGGCTGGCGCGGAGATCTCGCGGAGCAGGCCGGAAAACCCGGCGCTGACGCGCCTTGTCCGGACCCGCCTGCGGCGGCTCCCGACGCGACGAGGACCCGTCTCCCGCGCCGCCTGTACGACCCGCGGGCGATCGCCGCGCAGCAGGCAGCCGAGGCACGCGCCGCGCGTGCGGCTGCCGAGGCCGAGGCGGTGGGGCAGTGACGGCCGCCGCGCCCGCCCGCCTCGCCGCCGCCCGCGCGATGAGCGAAGCCGCGCTACAGGACCACGTCCGCGCGCTCTGCGACGGCCTCGGCCTGGCGGTGCAGCACGTCCACGACCCGCGCCGCTCGTGGCTGCCAGGCTGGCCGGACCTGACCGTCATCGGCAGCCGCGTCATCTACCGCGAGCTCAAGAGCGAGCAGGGCACGGTGAGCGCCGAGCAGCGCGACGTCGGGCAGCGCCTGACCGACGCTGGGCAGGACTGGGCGGTCTGGCGGCCGGCCCAGCTGCTCAGCGGAGAGATCGGCCGCCAGCTCGCCAGCATCACCGGACACCAGATCGCTTTGCCGCTATGGAAGGACCAGTCAGCATGACGACCTACCCGCCGCTCGACCAGCAGCTCGGCACCAGCCTCCTCGTCGAGGACGCCCGCACCCTGTCGACGGCCGCCGGACCGTGCGCGCTCTGCCAGTACGCCCTGCTCGCCGCAGACAGGGCAGCCAGGCTCGTCCCGGGCGGCTGGATCGCGCACCTGTCCTGCATCGCCCGCGCGGCGCTCCGGCCGCAGCCGCTGACCCGCATCCGGACGGGGAGCGTGATCCGGTGACCGCCGCGGGCATCGCCCTGGGCGCGGTGCTCACCCCTGTTGGCACCACGCTAAGCGCGGGTACATTGGACGGCGTGGCAACCGTGCACGTTCCCTACACCGTCGCCCAGGACGAGGACGGCGTGTGGTGCGCGCACGCCTGGCTCGGCGAGTCGGGCGGCGCCAACGGCAACGGCGCCACACCCGAGGAGGCGGTAGCCGACCTGACCGAGGCCGTGCAGATGGTCCTCGACGAGGACGGCGTGCCCGAGCTGCAGACGCTGGACCTAGAGGTCGCCTGATGCCGCCGGTCCCCGCCGTACGCGGGGAACGGCTCGTCAGGGCGCTTGAGCGGGCCGGGTTCGAGGTCACCCGGATCAGGGGCAGCCACCACCGGCTCCGCCATCCTGACGGCCGCTCCACAACGATCCCCGTGCACCCGGGCCGGGACGTGCCGAAGGGCACGCTGCGCGCGGTCCTGCAGGACGCCGGCCTCACCGTCGACGATCTGCTGAAGTACCTGTAGCCGCACCACGGCGGCGCGGCGTCCCGGCCATCCGCTGATGACCGGCGTCCGGATCGCCGCCACTGCGCCGGCCGCGAAGCGAGCGCGGGCAGCAGGCGGCGCGGCCAGAATGACACCACGGCGAACGACAGGAGAGCGACCATGAGCGACACCGGTGGCGAGCACCAGGACGACGACGAGAGCCCGCTGGAGAAGCTAAGACGCCAGCACCGCGAAGAGCACGAAGCCAGGCAGGCCGCGTGGGACGCCGGGCACGCCGGTGACCCGGACGACCCGTTCACCCAGGCGGAGATGGAGAACATCGTCTCGGACATCGACGAGCCCGTCTTCGGGGATCTCGCCGGGGCCGCGGCTGCCGGCGGGCCGGTGGTTGTACTTCAGCGCGAGGGGCCGGAGCTCGCTCGCCAGGGCGTTGCCCGGGCCGGGGTACCAGGCGAACGCCCTGGGCCTGATCCTGGCCCAGCAGGGCGGGGAGTTCGGCGCGGGCGGCGCCGGTGGAGTCCCATGCGGCGGCGATCTCGGTGCGGACGCGGCCGTCGGGGAGCTTCGCGGCGACCGCCAGCGTGCAGTGGGCGCCGTCCGGGGCGGCGCTAATGCGAGATGCTCCCAGCGTGCGACAGTGATCAGACCCTGGTGACCAAAAGCACAAGCACGGTGACGACCACGGTAGCGAGCACGCACCACATCACCACCGTGGCATTGGTTCCTAGCCACGCCAGCAGTTGCTGTTGAGCCTTGGGCTCCGCGAGCGGAGCCTTCCTGAACGCTGAGCCCTTGTCGCCTGGTCGCTTAACCATGGGGACATACGGCGGATCAACGTGTTTGACACTGTACGACGGCGCTTTGCGCCGTGGTCCCCTGGTCATGCGACCTCCCGCCAGGTCCCGAGCCCGGAACCGCCATGCTCGGTCCAGCGTCATAGACCGCTGCCATGCGTCGGCTAACTGTATGTGCTGGTGTCAACGTCGGCTGAATTTTGGCTCTGGCACACTTTCCGTGGTCTTTTCGCCAGAAACCGCTAGCCCTATGCCATTGCCTGCTGGTCTCCCGTTTTCCTCACAGGCGCCGAATCCTTGCGAGTGGGTGCCGGGTCCAGGCTGGCGAAGCGGCGCCCGGAGGGCGGCCTAGACGCAATGCCACTTACCGTAGATCGATCATGCCGCTAGCTCCGCATATGCGCAGGTTGGCGAGGGGTTATGGTGGGTGGTCCAGCGTGGCGGGTTCCCTTGTGGCGGGCTCGCTTGACGCGGTAGGAGTTGTGGCGGGCTCGCTTGATGGCCCGGGGGCAGGTCCGGTGTCGGCGCTGCGGGTTGATGTCCTGCTTGCGGCTGGTGTCGGCCTTGACCGCGGCGCGGAGGTGTTCTTCCCGCTCAGGGGGAGAGGCCGCCGGGCCGATGGCCCGGCGGATGATGCGGACGGTGCGGGTGAAGCTGACCCAGTCGGGGGCGACGTCGGCCTCGGTGGCGGCCTGGCAGATCAGCGCGCTGATCGCGTGGTGGGCCAGCAGGCAGCCGTAGATCTCCTGGCGGACCATGTCCGGGCTGCGGGACCGCAGCACCCGGCCCGGGCCGCGCAGGTGCGTCTTGAACTGGCCATTCCCGGTTTCAATCGGCCACCGCTAATGCCGGCAAAGCAGTAATTGTCTCTGGCTGTGCTGCTGGTGCAGTGGCGATACTGAGCCCGGGAGCACTGTTGCGGGCGGCGACGGTGACTCGCCGTCTGCTGTCAGCGGTAGCAGGTGAGCGCGATGCGGCCGGATACCCGGAAGATGGTGGCTCCCGGTCTGCTGGTCTGGGCGGTGCTGCCGCCGGAACGACGGGCTGCTGCGGTCTCGCTGCTGGCGATGCTGGCAGCCAGGGCCGCGGCGGGAGCGACGGGAGGCGGTCGCGGTGAGCCTGGCCAGGTACCGGATCGAGGGGCAGCTGCAGCAGAAGATCCGCCCGGATCACCTAGACCGGGCCGCGATCGTCTACCTGTTATCTGAACTAAGAAGAGAGTTTTCCCAGTTCAGGGACGGATTCTGATTTGCGCGGCTACGGTCGCTGCTCATGACCGGACAAGACGAGCCGCGGGATCTGGCGGCCTTGGTGGTCCCGCAGGCGGGGTGCCTGGAGCGGGCGGAAGATCCGTGGGAGCCGTACCGGCTGCTCGATCCGGCCGGGGCGCTGGTCGGCGCGGTTGCGGCGTTCCTGCGGGACTTGCAGGCGTCGGGCCGGCCGGAGACCACGCTGCGCGCGTATGCGATCGCGTTGTTGCGCTGGCACCGGTTCTTGTGGGCGGCCGGGGTGCCGTGGGATCAGGCGACCCGGGCCGAGGCCCGGGACTTCAGCCGCTGGATCCAGATCACGGTCAAGCCCGGCCGTGCAGGCGGCCCGGGCGATGCGGCCGGTGCTGTGGCGGCCCGGGCCGGGGTACCGAACCCGGTGACCGGGAAGGCGCCGCCTGGCGGCGGTTACGCGCCGGCCACGGTCGCTCATAGCGAGAGCGTTCTGCGTGGTTTCTATGACTTCCACCTGGAGGCGGGGACCGGACCGATCGTCAACCCGTTCCCGCTGGCCCGGGGGCGGCGCGGGCGGGCTCATGCGCACCACAATCCGATGGAGCCCCACCGCGGTGAGCGTTCGGGGCGGTACCGGCCCCGGCTTGCCCGGCGCGCGCCGCACCACATCCCGGAGGAGAAGTTCAACGAGCTGTTCGCCGCGCTGGGCTCGCACCGCGACCGTGCCCTGGTGGCGTTCTGGGTGTCCACCGGGGCGCGCGCGTCAGAGCTGCTCGGCGCGACGTGCCGGGACGCCGACCCCGGGCAGCAGCTGATCGCGGTGATCCGCAAGGGAACACGGCACCTGCAGCAGCTGCCGGCCTCCCCGGACGCGTTCGTGTGGCTGCGGCTGTATCAGGCGCAGCTGCACGGGCTGGTCCCGGCCGGGCCGGACGACCCGCTGTGGTGGACGCTGCGCCGCCCGTTCCGCCAGCTGAGCTATCACGCGGCCTACCGGATGTTCACCAGGGCCAGCGACACGCTCGGCGCTAACTGGTCCCTGCATGACCTGCGGCATCTGGCCGCCTACCGGATGAGCCGCGACCCGGCCATGCCGCTGGCCGACGTGCAATGGGTCCTTGGCCACGCCCAGCTGTCCACCACGCAGCTTTACCTGTCGGCCCCCGCCGGCGAGGTGATCACCAGCGTGCTGGCCCACCATGCCCGGATGGCAGCTGCCAAGGAGCGGCCCCCCGGCGAGGAACCGCCGCCGGGGCTGCGGTACCGGCCGGAATCGCTGGAGGCGCTGTTCGGGAGGCCACGCCATGACCACCCGTGAGGGACGGCGTGTCCAGGCCGGCCGGCACGCGGCCGCGGACGGCAGGGCCGCGGCCGGGGATCATGCCGGCGCTGGGCACGAGAGCCAGATGGCCGGGCTGTCGCAGCGGTTCCCGCCGCGCGCGCCCGGGGAAGACTGGCCGGCGACCAGCCAGCGGCGCGGCCACCTGCTGGCGCGGCTGTTCGCGCCGCCATTCACCGCCGACCGGGATGACATGCAGTCCAGCCGCCGGATCGGCCTGACCAAGCTGGTGCACTGGCTGGAGGAGCAGCCTGGCCGCACCTGGCAGGACCGGTGGGTGGCCAGCGGCGCCGACGCCGCGGGCAACCTGGGGTGGCGGGAGCTGGCCGGGTCATGGCTTCGTGACACCGGCCGGGCTGCAGCCAGCCCCAGGACTGATTTCATCGCCCTCGGCCGCGGGCTGCTCCCGCTGATCTGCGGCGATGTGATCAGGCCCAGCCTGGGGTGGCTGCTGACCCCGGCGCCTCCGAAGAACCTCGCCGCCGAGATGGCCCGGTCCCGTGACCCAGGCGGCTTCGCCGCGCTCGCCGCGCTGGCGCGCACCGACCCGGCCAGCGCAGCGACCAAGGACCTGGCGTCACGGCGGATCGCCGTGATCCTGGCGGCCAAGGGCGGCACGATCGCCGGCATCACCGTCGGCGACTGCCTGGAGCTGCTGGGCGCGCTCGCCGACGGCAGCGGCTGCAGCACCAGCCCGTACTTCTACCAGCTGCTGCACGCGCTGGGGGTGTTCCCGGCGGCAGCCCCGCCCACGGTCCGGGCATTCAAGACGCCCGGGCAGCTGAGCGCAGAGCAGCTGATCGACCGTTATCCCATCGCCTGCCAGCCGGTCCGCGCCCTGATCATTGACTACCTGCGGGAACGCCAGCCGGCGGTCGACCACGCGACGCTACGGAGCCTGTCGCGTGCCCTGGCCGGGCTGTTCTGGCGGGACCTCGAGCTCCACCACCCCGGGATCGGCTCGCTGCGGCTGGAGCCCGGCGTCGCCGCGGCATGGAAGCAGCGGGTCACCGTCAAGACGGTCCGGACTGCCGGCCCGGCCGGGCAGGTCACCGAATCGGTCGTGCCGCGCCACGACGGCATGAACACCCTGGCCATGGTGCGGGCGTTCTACCTCGACATCGCCCAGTGGGCGGCCGGTGACCCGGCCCGGTGGGGCCCGTGGGCCGTGCCCTGCCCGATCCGTGACGAGGAGATGTCGCGGAAGAAGGAACGCTCGCACCGCAAGTCACGGATGGACCAGCGGACCCGGGAACGGCTGCCCGTCCTGCCCGTCCTGGCCGCCTCCGTCGAGGCGGCCCGCGCCACGGCCGCCGGCATCCTGGCGGCCGCCCGGTCCGCGCCACCCGGAGGGGTATTCACCGCAGCCGGGCAGACGCTGCGCCGGCCGGTGATGACCAGGCACGGCACCAGCGCCAGGATATGGGCCGAGGACCTGGCCACCGGCAAGCGCCGTGACCTGACCCTTGAAGAGCACCGCGCGTTCTGGGCCTGGGCCGCGGTGGAGGTCCTCCGCCTGACCGGCATCCGGATCGAGGAGCTCGCCGAGCTTTCGCATCACAGCTTCGTGCAGTACCGGCTGCCCGCCACCGGCGAGCTGGTCCCGCTGCTGCAGATCGCCCCGTCCAAGACCGACACCGAGCGGCTGCTGGTCATCGCACCGGAGCTAGCCGACGCCTTGTCGGCGATCATCTGCCGGATCCGCGGCGCCGACGGGGCCGTGCCGCTGGTGGTCGCCTACGACATCCACGAGCGCGTGTGGAACCCGCCGATGCCGCTGCTGTTCCAGCGGCAGATCGGCATCGAGCACCGGCCTATCCCCATCCACGGGATCCGAGCCCTGCTCAACGCCGCCCTGGCCGGCACCGGGCTCACCGGCGCCAGCGGGAGCCCGGTGACCTTCACCCCCCACGACTTCCGAAGGCTGTTCATCACCGAGGCCGTGATGAACGGCATGCCCCCGCACATCGCCCAGCTCGTGGCCGGGCACGCCGACATCCGCGCCACGATGGGATACAAGGCCGTCTACCCCGAGGAGGTCATCAACGCCCACCGGGCGTTCATCGCCCGCCGCCGCGCCACCCGCCCCAGCGAGGAATACCGCCTCCCTACCGACGAGGAATGGGACGAGTTCCTCGGCCACTTCGAACGGCGCAAGGTCGCCCTCGGCGACTGCGGCCGGGCATACGCGGCCAGCTGCATCCATGAACACTCATGCGTCAGATGCCCTCTCCTCCGCGTTGACCCAGCTCAGCGGGCACGGCTGGAAGGCATCCGCGACAACCTGACCGCCCGGATCGGCGAAGCCGAACGCGAAGGCTGGACCGGCGAAGCCGAAGGCCTCAAAATCAGCCTCGACGCGGCACGGCAAAAGCTCGCCCAGCTGGACCAGCGGGCCCGCCGCGCCACCACCGTGCACCTGGGCATGCCCGGCCAGGCCGATACCGCCGGCCGCGTCCTGACCGCACCGTCACGGCCAAGCCCGCCCGCGGAGCCGTCATGACACCCGCCGCGGAACCGCAGCTCGCCGCCCGGCTCCGTGCCTGGGCTCGCGGCATCTACCCCGACGAGGCCGGCGTCGAGCTGCTCATCGGCCACGCCGTGTTCCTGGACCGCCCGGACTTCGCCAGCCGCTTCATCACCATCGAGGGCGACGGCCTGGCCGTCATCGACTGGCGCGCCGCGATCACCGCCCTGGATGACAGCCTGCCCTGCTCCGGCAGCGAGAACAGGATGCTCCGCCTGGCAGCCAGCCTCGCAGACGGCACACCGGTGAACCTCCGCGACACCATCACCGGCCTCGATGACCGCAACATCCAGCTCGTGATCAACGCCGTCCTGCACGCCTCAGGACACCGGACACCATCGCGATTCCATGATCATTCTTAGTTCAGGGAATACGTCCGCCAGTCGAGCAGGCAGCAGGTGCTGGAGCACTCGGAGTCGACGCGGCTGCAGTACGCGCTCGCTGAGCGTGCCATCGCGCTGGGCTGGGCCCGGTCGCAGGTCACGGTGATCGACGGCGATCTCGGCGTGTCCGCGGCGACGGCGGATTCCCGGAGGGGTTTGCCAGGCTCGTCACGGAGGTCACGATGGGACGTGCGGGCGTCGTCCCCGGGATCGGGATGTCGCGCCTGGCGCGGACAGGCCGGGACTGGCATCAGCTCCGGGAGCTGTGCTCGCTGTCGGGGGTGCTGCTCGCCGATCCCGACGGCGTCTACGACCCGGGGATATACAACGACCGGCTGCTGCTGGGGCTGAAGGGGACGATGAGCGAGGCAGAGCTGTACCTGATCCGGCAGCGGATGCTGACCGGGAGGCTGGCCAAGGCCGAGCGGGGCGAGCTGGCAATCCCGCTGCCTATCGGCTACGTCCGCCGCCCGTCCGGCGAGGCTCGCTGGACCTTGGGCTGAGCAAGGCCGTCCCTCCTCAGGCGCCGGGGTAGGGACACTCTTGCCGACCTCTGCGATAGGGGGAGATCATCATGAATATGGCAACGGGTTTCGACCGCAGGCATCCGCGTGGCGTGATACTCACCCGTGTGCTGGTCACGGCCTGGCTGCTCGCCCTGACCGGCATTCTGCTGGCTTACGGCTACTGGGGCTGGGCGCTGGTGACGCTCGCCGGCGCGGTGGCGAATAGCGTGCTGGCCTATCGCGTCTACCGGGCGACAATGCGCTAGACGAGGTGCCCGGGCTCATGCGAGACCCCACCCCCTGATTTGCGCTCGGGCGCTGTGCTAGCCAGGCGAAATCGGGAAGGAATACCCAATGTGGGCAAGCCGGTCATCGCCGCGCTGACTGCAGCCGTTTTGTGCGCCGTCCTAGCCGGGTGCGCGGGCGGCAGCTCGCCCTCCTCCTCGCAGTCTGCGCCGTTGCGGCCGGGCAGCCGGGCGATGCTGACGTGCACGGTCAGGTTCGCCGACGGGAGCACTGTCGCCGAGGTGGTCGGCATGCTCGCCGCCGACGACAGGGCCATTCACGGGCAGTGGGCTGCGGCGGTCGGCGACAGCGCGGGGAGCATGAACGGCCTCATGACGCCCGCTGCGGCGCAGGAGCGGGCCTACGATGACCTGACCGCCGCGCTCACCGACCTCGGAACCGGGCCGGAGGCAGTTGGCCCCATCGCGGCAGCGCTGAGGAGCCTGAACGCGGCCGCGTCCACGCTCACCACCCGCAGACCCGGCTGGGAGTCAGCCGGCACCGTGGTCCATGCCGACATCGCCGCCCTCGAGAAGACCTGCGGCGCAACCGTGTCCTGACTGGCTGCCGGAAATATCCGACAATTCCTAGACTCTCCGGACTAGCAGTGATGCGCGGGGACTACAGCACTCTTGTGCCAGGCTCGGCCGTATGACGACATCCCGGGAGGAATTGCCAGCATATGACCGGGCCGGAGAACTGCCCTGGGCCGTACGGCGCCTCGTGCTGGCGCGCGACGGCTTCGCCTGCGTCTGCTGCAGCAGGTCGGTCCTCGGCCGGCCTTATGCCATTCAGCTCCGCAAGCCCTCGGACCGGGGCGGGAACGCATCGCCAGAAAACCTGATCACCGTCCTCGCCGAATGCGGCGAGCGGATCAGCTTCCGCCGTGACAGGACCGATGAGGCGAGGGGGTACTCGCTCCGCCGGTGGGAAGAGCCCGCGCTCGTGCCCGTGGCGTACGCGTCCCCGGCGGGCCCGGCGGTGGCGTGGCTGCTGCCTGATGGCGACCGGTCGGCTGAAGCCCCTTGCGGGAGCGGCCATATGACGGCCCGATGACCCGAGCGAACCGCGCTTTCCCCTCCGGTGGGGACTTTCCGTAACATCTCGGCTACATTCTGGCTCCGGCACCGTCACGGTCGTGCACCGTCCGGTTACCTGGCGCGTCCACCTTGGCAGGGGAGGGCGCATTAGGCGCTTCACGGGCGTTCTAGACCGGGGAGGGACCAGGCATGACGCACTGGGAGGATTACGGCCAGTCACCCCGATACTCACAGCGGGTGCTCCGGGACCCGTGGGGGCAGGCGAGGCTGCAACCGTGTTCGTGGCAGGAGCAGGCATGCTGGCGGCCGCGGCCGTCCGCACCCGCGCACCGCAGGCCCCACCGCAGGAGAAGCGTTATCGTCCTGGCCTTCGCGATCGCGATCGCGATCGGCGTCATCGCCGCAGCGGCCAGCAGCAACCCAGGAAAGCCCGCGGCCGTCTCTGCGGCTGCCGCACTCGCCACGCCGGCGGGCGTCGTCCTCTCTGGCGGCTGAGGGCTCGGCTGGCGGGGCGCTAGTACCACCCAGCCGACGTTTCGTGTGCCCATGCGGTGCACGGGGTGCCGTAGCGGCCGCGGATGTAGGCAAGGCCCCAGGCGATCTGCTGGCCCGGATCGTCGTAGGGGTAGCTTGCTGACCAGCCGCGGATGTCCTGCGCGATGCCGCGCGCGTCCGACGTAGGGTTGGCGGCCGTCGCGGACCAGCCCGACTCGCGGGTCCACAGCGCGTCCAGGCACGACCATTGCCCGCCGCCGCCCCAGCCGTAGGCAGCGGCCATCTGCCTGCCAAGCGCGACGTTTGCCGACTCCGGGGACGTCCGCGCCGACAGGCCTGCATGCCGCGCGATGGCGGACAGCACCACTCCGCCCACGACAGCGGCTATTACGGCACGGCCGAATCCACTCGACGGCCCGAGGCCGCCGCCTTTATTGGACATGTGGGATTGGTCTGCCTCCAAGGGCGGGTGCCGGGGTACGCGGCGACCGCCCGCTTAGGGCGCGATGCGCGGAAGGGTGGTGGACGGCGTTTGCGCAGATGGCATGGCAAAAGCGGCGCGGCTACGGCGTGGCGAGATGCGTAAAAAGGCGGCAAACGGGGTATCGAGGGCTATCATCGCGCATAGATTACATCTGCGGATTTCCTGAGAGCTGGCGGAGGGAGCAAATGTCCAGGGGGACGCTGATCCTCTTCGTCTGGCTGATCATCGGAGCCGCCGCCGCAGGTCAGCGGGGATATTTCAGCAGTAGCACGAACCTGGGCTGCAGCTCGGGCGCGACAATCGCCCTGACGATAGCGGCGGGGCCGCTCAACTACGTCGGGATCGACCCCTCCATCACGTGCGGCTGGCCGAAACCGTCCGGCTGAGTGCCGGCGTTCGCCGTCCCCGTGCCATGAAACCCCGGCCGCGTCGCTACGACGCGGTGTAGGGGTAGTCTCGGCTGCATGGGAAGCTCGGAGTTGCCGCCGTTCAGCCTGGCCGAGGCTGTTACCCGGTGGCAGTTCGCGCCGGTCGTGACCGCGCTGACCGTGCTGTTGGCCGGACTGTACCTGTGGGGTACGGTGCGGGTGGCCCGCCGCCATCCGGCCCGTCCCTGGCCGGTGCCGCGGACGGCCGCGTTTCTGGGCAGCCTGCTGGTCGTCGTGCTCGCCACGGAAAGTGGCATCGGCACCTACGACGACACCCTGTTCTGGGTGCACATGATCCAGCACCTCATGCTGATCATGATCGCCCCGCCGCTGCTCGTGGCCGGGTTGCCGATAACGCTGCTGCTGCACGCCAGCCGCAACCCCTTGCACACGCGGGTCAAGCGGGTCGTGCGATCCCGCCCGGCGGCCTGGCTGACCTGGCCGGCATTCGGAGCGATGGCGTATACGGCCACGATCGTGGGGACGCACCTGACGAACTTCACGAACCTGGTGGTGAGGTATCCGGCGGTGCAGGACGGCGAGCACGCGCTGTACCTCATCGTGGGGTACCTGTACTTCCTCCCGCTGATCGGGCGGGAGCCGATCCGGTGGAAGGTGTCGTACCCGCTGCGGCTCTTCCTGCTGTTCATCGTCATGCCGGTGGACGCGTTCACGGGCGTCGTGCTCGGCTCGTCGAGTTCGGACCCGTTCGCGCCGCTGCGGCCGCGCACGTGGGGGCCGTCCGCACTTGACGACGTGCACATGGGCGGCGCGGTCATGTGGATCGGAGGAGCCGCGATCATGTTCGTCATGATCATGGTCACGTTCTTCGCCTGGTCGCGGGAAACCCGTCCGTCCGGCGGCATGGGCTGGCTTGAGTCCGCGCGGCGGGCGAACCTGGCGGACAAGATCAGTACGGGCGCGGTCCCGGCGAAAGTGGCGGCCGCCGGCGAGGCCGGCAGCATTGATGACGACGAGCATCTCGCCGCCTACAACGCCTACCTCGCCCGCCTCAACAGCCCACGCGACCCGGGCAGTTCCGGCCAAGGCTCCGCAGCCAGCCCGGGAGCCTGAACCGATCAGGGACGTGGCCCGTGATCCCGGATAGGTCGCGTAGCTGAGTGTCATCCTGTTCCGGTTCGGCCACCTGCCACGACCGGCGACTGGGTGTTCGTGAACGTCCCCGCTCACTCGTTCTGCGCTGCGCTATCGGCAACCCTGGAAGTTCCGGGAATGCCGGGAGGGAGCGGACAGACCATGTGGGTCATCCATCGGGTCACCCTGGTGGCGGCTGCCGGGGCGGCGGGCGCCGTCCTCGCCGCCGGGGTGGCACTCGCGCCAGGCGCGGGGGCAAGCACACCAGCCTCGTTCGCGGGCGGCTTCAAGAGCGTCAGCACGGTCGCCTCGACGATCCCGGAGAACGGGGACCTCAATCCCTACGGCGTGGCCGTGGTCACGCGGAGCCAGGGCAAACTCCGCAACGGGGATGTCCTGGTCAGCAACTTCAACGACAAGGCGAACGCGCAGGGCACGGGCACCACGATCGTCGAAGTGGCGCCGAACGGGACCGTATCGCTGTTTGCCCAGATCAGCGCCGCGAACCTGCCCGGCAGGTGCCCTGGCGGGCTAGGCCTGACGACCGCGCTTGACATCCTGCCGGGCGGCTGGGTGGTTGTCGGCAGCCTGCCAACCGTCGGCGGCAACCCCGCGACAGCCAAGGCCGGATGCCTGCTGGTGCTCAACAGCGCGGGCCGTGTCGTGGAGACCTTCAGCGGACACGGCATCAACGGCCCGTGGGACATGACGGCGGTCAGCTTCGGGTACACGACCGACCTGTTCGTCGCTAACGTGCTCAACGGCACCGTGGCGGCGGGCGGCAAGATTGTCCACAAGGGAACCGTCCTGCGCCTCACGGTTACCAGGGCGCTGCACGGGATGCCTAAGCTGACCGCCGTGACCACGATCGGATCGGGGTTCGCGGAGGAAACCAACCTGGCCGCGCTCGTGATCGGGCCGACCGGGGTCGGGCTCGGCCGCAACGGGTGGCTGTACCTCGCGGACACCATCGAAAACAGGATCGCCGCCATCCCGGATGCGCTCTCCCGCACCACGAGCGCGAAGACGGGGGTGACGGTGAGCAGGAACGGAGCCATCCAGGGCCCGCTCGGCCTGACGATCGCGCCGGACGGTGACATCCTCACCGTCAACTCACTGAACGGGAACCTCGTGGAGGTCACGCCGAAGGGTGCCCAGGTCGCTGTCAAGGCGCTGGACAAGTCTGGCTCCCCGCCGGGCGCCGGAGCGCTGTTCGGCCTTGCGCTGGCGCCGCACTTTACGGGCGTCTACTTTGTCGACGACGCGACCAACACCCTGGACCTGCTCCACTAGTGAGGGAATGGCGGCGGGAAGCCTCGCACGCCGGACGCTAGTGACCCCGAGGGGACCGCATGAGCCCCCTCGGGGTCCGGCGAGCGCTCTCAGACTCAGATAGCGGGAGGGCATCGGTAAGTTAGGACCCGAGCCGCATGTTTTTTGTCCGTTTTATACCTATTTCCGGCTGCCGTTCGGGTCCTATGTTGATCCCGCGGACACGGGCAGCGCCCGGTATGGGCGGTTTGTCCGCTTCGCCGGGCAGGGCGGCCGGGCGGACCGGATGAGTCCCCGAACGGGGGGATCCCCGGGGTGACGAACGGGGCCCCCCGGGGTGACGGTGGTCAACGGCCCGCACAGACCCCGGGAGCAAGTGGGCCGTTAAGGCCCAGCCGGGGGGCCCCGGGGGGTCGTCCCCCCGGGGGAACAGAGACACGCCGGCAGCGGTCTCTACGGAAATCTACGGTTCTCGCTAGAGGAAGCCATAGAGTCCGATTCGTGGACCCCGTGCGAAACCCGTACGCCCCCGGCGCCGGCCAGCGTCCGCCGGAGCTCGCCGGCCGCGACCGGGAGATCGGCCAGTTCGAGGTCGTGCTCGAGCGCGTGGCCCGGGCGCGGCCAGAGCGCAGCATGGTGCTCACCGGGCTGCGCGGCGTCGGGAAGACCGTGCTGCTGAACACGTTCCGGTCGATGGCGCTGCAGCGCCTGTGGGGTACCGGCAAGCTGGAGGCCCGGCCCGACCAGTCGATCCGCAGGCCCGTCGCCGCGGCACTGCACATGGCGGTGCGAGAGCTCGCTCCCCGGCACCGCGCGCCGGACCGGATCGACGCCTTCCTCGGGGTGCTCAAGGCATTCGCGCTGCGCGACCCGAAGGCGCCGAAAGGCACCTCGGTCACCGTGCAGCTCGGCATCGACGTGCCGGCCGCCCGCGGCCGGGCCGATTCCGGCGACCTCGAGGTGGACCTCACCGAGCTGTTCGCCGACGCCGCGTCGGTGGCGGCCGACCTCGGCGTGGGCGTCGCGCTGTTCGTCGACGAGATGCAGGACGTGCCCGCCCAGGACGTTTCTGCGCTGTGCGCGGCGTGCCACGAGCTCTCCCAGGTCGGCGGGCCGCTGATCGTGGTCGGCGCGGGGCTGCCGCACCTGCCGTCCGTGCTTTCCGCGAGCAAGAGCTACTCCGAGCGGCTCTTCAGGTACGTCCGCATCGACCGGCTGGACCGGGAGGCGGCCGACCAGGCGCTGATCGCCCCGGCCGCGCGGGAGGACGTGATCTTCAAGCAGGAGGCGCTTGACGCGCTGTACGCGGCGGCCGATGGGTACCCGTACTTCGTCCAGGCGTACGGCAAGGTCACCTGGGATGTCGCCGCGGGCAGCCCGGTGACCGCCGCGGACGTGGCGGTCGCGGAGCCGGAGGCCGAAGGCGAGCTCGCCGTCGGATTCTTCGGCAGCCGGTACGAGCGGGCGACCCCGGCCGAGCGAGAGTACATGCGGGCGATGGCCGCCATCGGCGACGAGCCCGTGCTCACCTCCAGCGTCGCCGATGAGCTTGGCCGCAAGCCGTCCAGCCTGTCCCCCGCCAGGGACGGGCTGATCAAGAAGGGCCTGATCTACAGCTCGGAGCGGGGGCTGATCGCGTTCACCGTGCCGCATTTCGGCAAGTTCCTCCGGTCGCAGCCGGCCTGAGCGGGCCGCCTCCTGGCGCGGAAAGGGGCCGACGGAACAGGCGCCACGGCCCGTTCGGGATATCGGATCTATTTCATTTTCTTGCGAATTTCCTAGAGTCGCTTAGAGATCCGCAGAGTGCCTGGGGCGGCGGTGCGGCGCACGGTGCGCCACGCGCTGCGGTGCGCCCTGGTGCGGGGCGCCGCGATGCGGCCCTCGCGCCGAGGCCGCGACGGGGTCACCCGGGTCAGCCGGATCGACCGGGACGGCGGGTCCGGGAACGATGGCCGGGGGGCCGGCGTCCGGGACGCCGGCCATCCCCGGGAGGTCGGCGGTGCCCGGCGCGGCGGGA
>NZ_JASIAL010000481.1:0-4007 GCF_030042015.1 Trebonia sp.
GACGCGGCAGAGCGGTCGGTGGCCCGCGCGCTGGCGTTGCGCACCGAGGCCGAGGCCGCGAGCGCGGGCGGCGCTGGCGAGCTCAAGACCGTCCGGGCCCGCAGTCGCGAAATCGCCGCCGATCTCGACACCGTGGTCAGCACCGCGCATGGTACCGAGGTCGCTCGCGCCGAGCACCGGCTGCGCCTCGAGCAGCTCGCGGAACACGCGCTTGAGGAGTTCGGGGTCGAGGCGGACGCGCTGATCGCGGAGTACGGCCCCGAGGTGCCCGTGCCCGTGATCGGCGACGAGGCGGCGCTGCCGTCGCGGTATGACCGCGGCGCGGCCGAGCGCCGCGCCGCCGACGCGCAGCGCCAGCTCGACCGGCTCGGCAAGGTCAACCCGCTGGCCCTGGAGGAGTACGAGGCGCTCACCGAACGCCACGCGTTCCTCGCCACCCAGCTCGACGACCTTCGCAAGACCCGGCGTGACCTGCTCATGGTGGTCAAGGAGGTGGACGACCGGGTGCAGGAGGTGTTCGCCTCCGCGTACGCCGACACCGCCCGCGAGTTCGAGGGGCTGTTCGCGCAGCTCTTCCCCGGCGGCGGCGCCGGCCGGCTGCTGCTCACCGAGCCCGGCAACTTGCTGACCTCGGGAATCGAGATCGAGGCCAGGCCGCCGGGCAAGAGGGTCAAGCGGCTGTCGCTGCTGTCGGGCGGGGAGCGGTCGCTCACCGCGATCGCCTACCTGTTCGCCATCTTCAAGGCACGCCCGTCGCCGTTCTACGTGCTTGACGAGGTGGAGGCCGCGCTCGACGACAGCAACATGCAGCGGCTCCTGCTCATCTTCGACGAGCTGCAGGAGAACTCCCAGCTGATCGTGATCACCCACCAGCGGCGGACGATGGAGGCAGGGGACGCCCTGTACGGTGTCACGATGCGCGGCGACGGCGTCTCCGCGGTGATCAGCCAGCGCGTCCGCGAACCCGCGTGACGCCGTCGGCGCCGGCCAGTCCCCCACGTGGGACTTCGCACACTCTGTGACCATTCCGGCGCCCAGAATGTCCGGTTTGTCCATGCAAGAAGTGTGCAAGGATGACAGCAGAGGCTGGTGTGACGAAGTTTGCCGACGCCCGGGGCCGGCCAGGGCGGGCTCGCCTAGCACACCCGACTCTCTTCACGCGACGCAGGGGGGCACGCCGTGTGGTGGTCGCGCGATCGGGCATGCTAGAGCGTGCTCAGGGCTTCATCCGCGCCTTCAACATGCGCGGCTTGCGTCGCGGATCTGCCGTTCCTGGAGACTGTGGGTTGTTATGGAATACATCATCCTCATCGTCGTGCTCGCGGTGCTCATCGTCGGCGTCGGCGGGGCGACGCTGCTGCGGCCGCGAGGCACCCGCGGGGTTCGCCGTGGCCGTGCGGACCGCGATCTAGGGACCGGATCCGGCACGGGGACGACCACCGACAGCCGAACCCGCCCGCCGGGGACGGGAGCGGAAACCGGCGCGGCGGCTGGCGGCACGACGGCGACGCTGCCGTCCCCCGCGCCGTCCCCCGCGCCGTCCGCGCCGCCGAAGCCGGCGCTGGAGAAGCCGCCGCCTTCGGCCGGGCGGATGGTACGGCTGCGGTCGCGGCTGGCCAGATCGCAGACCGGCTTCGGGTCCGCGCTGCTTGGCCTGCTGTCCAGGGATCGCCTGGACGACGAGACGTGGGACGAGATCGAGGATGTCCTGATCACCGCCGACGTCGGGGTGACGCCCGCCAGGCAGATCGTCTCGGACCTGCGGACCAAGGTGAAGGTCGAGGGGACGCGGACTCCTGAGGAGGTGCGCGAGATGCTCAGGGCCGAACTGCTCGCCCAGGTGGAGACCGCGGCCAGCCGCGCGCTGCGGACCCATCGGCACGAGGGCAGGCCCGCCGTCATCCTCGTGGTCGGCGTCAACGGCACGGGCAAGACCACGACATGCGGCAAGCTCGCCCGCTCGCTGATCGGCGACGGCGAGTCGGTAGTGCTCGGCGCGGCGGACACGTTCCGCGCGGCCGCGGCGGACCAGCTGCAGACGTGGGGGGACCGGGTGGGCGCCGAAGTCGTCAGGTCAGAGGTCGAGGGCGCGGACTCGGCGAGCGTCGCGTTCGAGGCGGTGAGCAAGGGCATCGAGGCCGAGGTCGACGTGGTGGTGATCGACACCGCCGGCCGCCTGCACACCAAGGCGGGCCTGATGGACGAGCTCGGGAAGGTCAAGCGGGTCGTCGAGAAGCGCACCGCCGTAGACGAGGTGCTGCTCGTGCTCGACGCCACCACCGGCCAGAACGGGCTGCGCCAGGCCAGGGTGTTCGCCGAGGTAGTCGACGTGTCCGGGATCGTGCTGACCAAACTGGACGGGACCGCCAAGGGCGGCATCGTGATAGCCGTGCAACGGGAACTCGGCGTCCCTGTGAAGCTCGTCGGCCTCGGGGAAGGCCCGGATGACCTGGCGCCGTTCGAGCCGGCCACGTTCGTCGACGCGATCCTCGGCGGCTGACCGGCGGCGCTTAACCCGCGCAGGAAACACCGCCGTAATAGACGGGCCATCTGTTTCACGTTCCGGACACATTCTGACTGGACGCAGGAAACTCCTGTAAGGCATTGTCGGTGCAGGCGAACGAGAAGGTGGTCACATGAAGCTCATTACGGCTGTCATCAAGCCCTTCAAACTCGACGATGTCAAAGCAGCGTTGCAGGCATTCGGCGTGCACGGCATGACAGTCAGTGAAGCGAGCGGATACGGCAGGCAGCGCGGGCACACCGAGGTGTACCGGGGCGCCGAGTACCAGGTAGACCTCGTGCCCAAGGTCCGCGTCGAGGTGATATGCGACGATGAGGATGTCGACGACCTGGTGGGCGTCGTCGTCAAGGCAGCGCAGACCGGCCGGATCGGTGACGGCAAGGTGTGGGTCCTGCCAGTGGATTCCGTCATCCGGGTGCGCACAGGGGAGCGCGGGGCAGACGCGATCTGAGCCGGCGTCCGCGCGGCCCTGACCGGGCGTTACAACAGACCGGGACCGGTTACCGCGAGCGCGCCATGCGCGGCGTGCACTGATCACTCGGGGGACCTGGTGAGCGCTAATGACCACTTTCGCGGCTGATCGTGGCCGAAGGACTACAGAAACAGATCGCTGGCTGGCCGGGATGCTCGGCGCGGAGCCTGGCGTCGCCCTCGTGGCCGTCGGTGGGTACGGCCGTAAGGAACTGCTGCCAGGCAGTGACCTTGACGTGCTCTTGCTGCACGACGGCAGGGAAGGCATCGCCAAGATCGCCGACCGGATCTGGTATCCGGTATGGGACTCAGGCGCCAGGCTGGACCACGCCGTGCGGACCGTTCCGCAGGCCAGGAGGGTGGCCCGCAGCGACGTGAAGGTCGCGCTCGGGCTGCTGAACGCCCGGCACGTGGCAGGCGACGCCGACCTGACCACCCGGCTGCGCGAGGGGGCGCTCGAGGACTGGCGCGCCAACGCCAGGACCCGGCTCGCCGAGCTCAGGGAACTGCACGAGGAACGCACCCGGCTGCACGGCGAGCTGGCCTTCCTGCTCGAGCCCGATCTCAAGGAGTCCCGCGGCGGGCAGCGTGACGTGCACGCCATTCAGGCGATCGCGGCGGCCTGGGTGGCTCCCGCGCCAGGACCCCGGGTGCGCGCCGCCTATGAGCAGATCCTCGACGCGCGCCACGTGCTGCACGAGGTCACCGGGCGCCGGCTGGACCGGCTTGTCCTTGAGGAGCAGGACGAGGTCGCGCGCACGCTCGGCCTGCTCGACGGGGACGCGCTGCTGCGGAACCTGGCCGGGGCCGGCCGGACGGTCGCGTACGCGGTCGATCACGCCTTCCGCCAGGCCGACCGGGCGGGCGGGCGGCGGGCGCTCGGCGTCCGGATGCGGCGAGCGAAGCTGGAGCGCCGCCCGCTCGCGGACGGGGTCGTCGAGCAGGACGGCGAGGTGGTGCTCGCACGGGCCGCGGCGCCGGGCTCGGACCCGGTGCTGGTGCTGCGGGCCGC
>NZ_JASIAL010000482.1:0-12824 GCF_030042015.1 Trebonia sp.
TGCCGGAGATCCTCGCGGCGCTGAGCGCGCCGGTGCTTGAGGGGGTCGCGGTGCCGGCCGCGGGCTCGCCTGCGTCGCCGGACGCGGTCCCGGTCGCCGAACGGCTGGCCGAGGCGGTCCGGACGGCACTGGCGTCGACTACGGGCGGGTCTTCTTGGCCGCCGCCGTTGGCGTCGCGGCCGCCGTCGGGCGCTGGGGCCAGCGACGCCGAACGGGAGCGCGCGCAAACCCGGACGGCGGTCCGCGCGGCCGCCGAGGTACTCACCCCGCTCGCCGCCCGCTGCGGCGGCGACCTCGACCGGTTCCTCGACGAGCTAGCGCTCGGCGCCGAGGTCGACACCTGGGACCCGCGCGCCGACCGGATCTCGCTGCTCACCCTGCACGCGTCCAAGGGCCTTGAGTTCCCCGTCGTGTTCATCGCCGGCTGCGACGACGGCCTGCTCCCGCTGCGCCCGTGGCACGGGGCGCCCGCCGATTACGCCGAGGAGCGCAGGCTGCTCTTCGTCGGCATGACCCGGGCGACGACACGCCTGGTGCTGCTGACCGCCGGGGAGCGGCCGGTCCACGGCGCGGTGACCAAGTGCGCCCCGTCACCGTTCCTCGCCTCGGTCGATCCCGCCCTGCTCGACCGCCGTGGCGGCGCGGCGGGCGCCCGTGCCGCGCGTCGCGACAAGGCCCAGCAGGCCCGGCTTTTCTAGGTTTCCAGGCCCACTGCCGTCCAACCGCCCGCCACCAACGGGAGTCTCAGTAAGTGAGGCAAATCTAGGTAAGGAGCGGTGATGGCGATGTGGCGGAAGTGCGTTACGTGGTCATCCCTGGCTGTCTGCCTGCTGGGGGCGGGCTGTGCGAGCGCGGGCACCGCGGTACCGCCCGGCGGCGCGAGCGCCTCGCCCACGGCAAGGCAGCCGGCCCCGGCTTCGCGGCCAGCCGGAAAGGCATTCTGGTTTATGTCGGTGCAGATGACCGCGGCGAGCACCGGATGGGCGCTGGCCTACCCGACAAACCCCGCGGTTGTCTCGCCCAGCCCGGTCGTGCTGCTCGTCCGGACCACGAACGGCGCGCGGACCTGGACCGATGTGACTCCCACAGCCGCGCGCAAGGCGCTTGCCAACCCGGAGACGACCGAGGTCCTTTACACCCTCAGTGGCACCCGCGCGTACCTCGCGGTGAACGCCCCGGAGCCGGTCGCCTCGACGGTGAGCCTGACCGATGTGTTCGCGACAGACAACGGCGGCCGGACCTGGACCGAGACGGCGCCGGTCAAGGCTCCCGGCTACGCGCGCGCGCTGAGCTTCGCGGACCCTGATCACGGCTGGCTGCTCATCAGCGAGGGCGCGGCGATGGGCGAGAACCCGGTCCAGGTGTACCGGACGACCGACGGCGGGGCGCGCTGGTCGCTGGTCGCCCAGTCGCCCGCGATGGACAGCGACAGCACCTCGGGGATTCCGGTCACGTGTGACAAGACCGGGATCACGTTCGCCTCCGCCACAACGGGGTGGCTGACCAGCGCGTGCATCGCCGGCCTGTCCGGCGAGCTCCTGGTCAGCCGCGACGGCGGCGTCACGTGGGCGGTGCAGCGGCTGCCGCTTCCCGCCGACGTCTGCGGTGACAGCGGGTGCTTTCTCGCCGGGCCGGAGTTCACCGGCGGTACCGGGTTCGTGACCGTGGCCCCAGCGGCGGGCACGCCGACCCTGCTGGTCACCCGGGATCTCGGTCAGGCGTGGCAGCCGGTCCCGCTGCCGGCGGGGTCGGGACGGTACCCGCAGATCGATTTCTTCGGCCCACTGCACGGCGTGCTGGTCTCGGCGGGCTCGCAGGGGTCGATCGGCACGGTCTTTTACACGACGTCAGACGGCGGCCAGACCTGGACAGCGGTTCGGCAAGGGATTCGGTTCATCCAGCCCGGGGCCGCCATCGACTTCGTGAGCGCTAGCGCCGGCTTCGCGTGGTCCCTCGGCGCCGGCACGCAGGGCGCCACGCCGCCCCCGATGTATGAGACGACCGACTCAGGCCACACGTGGACGCCGTTCGCTCCGCGGCTGGTCAGCTGAGAAATCCCTAGCGCGACGGGATCAGCGTGGCGGACGCGCCGCGGGCCTCGCTCAGCGCGGCGGTCATCATGTCCGCCGCCTGGCCCGCCGCGGCGAGGGCCTCGATCACGTCGGTGACCGAATCGTCCGGGTCCAGTCCGCAGTCGTGCGCGAGCTGCCCGTCCTCGTGCTTGATGACCAGGAACCTGGCCAGCTGCTCGCATAGCTGGGGCAGCCCCTGGCCGACCAGCTCAAGGCTCGCGACGATGTCGCGCACATCGCCGGGGCCGGTGAGTTCGCCCCCGCCGTGCGTCAGCTCGTTCAGCGCGCGGATCGCGCGCGCCGCCTGGCTGGCGAGCTCGGACGGGGTCATCGTGCTGGCCAGCTCGGTCACGTGTCCGCCCCGATGCTGAATTCGCGCGGAACTGGCACCTGCTCGGGCATCAATCTCCTTGAGGGGCTACCGGCGGGGGTCGCCTGGGCGCATCGGCCGACGCGCCCAGGCGGAAGGCTTACCTACACGATACGAGACGGCCCGCCGCGCGCCGGCACTCGGTTCGCCGGCCGTGACCGCCATCCGCCGCGGTGGCAAGCTGAAATGACGGTTCCTCTTTCTCTTGTTGGCACAGAGGAGGGGTTGGCGGTATGCGGTTAATCGAGCTGTCAGATCACCCGGGCGGGATGCTCAGGGATATTCAGCGGCAGCGCCGGGCGGACGACGGGCGTGCCCACGGGCAGTACGCGACCGCGCTGGCACGGCACAAGGCGCGGCTCGACCGGGTGCGGGCGCGACGCGATGAGGCGCGCGCCCGGCACCGGTGGTTCGGCTGGATCCGCGGGATCGTCGCCGTCTGGGCCGAGCAGCGAAGGCTTCCGCGGCCGCCGGCCTCGGTCAGCGCGCCGACCGCCCGGGAGGAGTCGATCGCGGCCGGAATGGCCGGCGAACGGCGGATGGCGACCGAACTCGGCCACGTCCTTGGCGACGAATGGGTGCTCTTCCGCGGCTATCGCAACAGCCGCGGCGAGATCGACCACCTGCTGCTTGGGCCGCGCGGGCTGTTCGCCATCGAAGTCAAGTACCACAACGCCACCGTCTATGTCAGCGGCGACGACTGGCGCTTCGAGAAATTCGATCGCTGGGGCAACCGGGTCGAGCAGGGCCGCATTGCCGACCGCACGGGACGTTCGCCGAGCGTGCAGCTCAACCAGCCCGCCGACGAGCTCGAGAGGTTCCTGCAAAGCCGGGGGCAGCCGGTGTCGATAACCAGGGTCGTGGTACTCAACCATCCGCGGTCGCGGGTTGGCGGCCATAAGAACCTGACCGTCAAGGTCGCGACCTCGTCGCAGTACATCGTTGACCTGGTGCGCGAGTCCCAGGTCGATCTCCAGGGCAGCCGCCGATCCCAGCTCGCGCGCCTGATCGAGCAGGACCACCGCTTCCACAACCGCCGCCGGACACCGCGCTGAGCGGGCGCGGATTCGCGCCGGCGTTATCCGAGATCGCGGCCGACTATGACCGGCACGATCCGGCTTATCCTGACGAACTCCCCGACCACGAGGCCAGTTGTCAACGACTCGGGCGGCCGATTCGCGCCAGCACGGTCGCTGCCCTGGTCACGGCACGGCGCACGTCGTAAATCGGGGTCGGGCACCTGCGTGCCCTAGGCGGCTGCGCCGGCTTACCGCCGGCCCGGTTAACGGGAAAGAAAAGGGCACCTCTGACCGGCATTTTCCTTCCCGTTAAGCGCCATGCCCGGAATGCCTGAATCTAGCATTCGGGCATTTAGGGCATAACGGGCCCGTTAGCCGGGCGCCCCAGGCAGTCCGGGCCGTCCGCTGTGGGGACGGGCGGGATGGAATGCCGCCGCGACCGCGTACCCGCGATGAGGGCGGCGCGGGACGGAAGATGGGGATGGGGCGGGAAGTGACATAGCAGGACGCTTCCGTTGCCGTGGGAATCTGGGCCGTGGCGCGGGCGCTGACCCAGACGTGAAAAAGAAGATCGGCTTCCTCAGCTTCGGGCACTGGCGGGACATCCCGGGGTCGCACACGCGCAGCGCCGCAGACTCGCTGCTGCAGACGATCGAACTGGCCCAGGCCGCAGAAGAGATCGGCGCCGACGGGGCGTTCGTGCGGGTCCACCACTGGGAGCGGCAGCTCGCCTCGCCGTTCCCGCTGCTGTCGGCCATCGCGGCGCGGACGAGCCGGATCGAGATCGGCACCGCGGTCATCGACATGCGGTACGAGAATCCCCTTTATATGAGTGAGGAAGCCGCGGCAGCCGACCTTATCAGCGGCGGGCGCCTGCAGCTCGGGGTCAGCCGGGGGTCGCCGGAGATCGCCCTGCGCGGGGCGGAGTCGTTCGGGTACGTGCCCGCGGAGGGGGAGACCGCCGCGGACAACGCGCGGCGCAAGACGGAGATCTTCCTTGCCGCGATCAAGGGCGCCGCCGTCGCGCGGACCGACCCCGGGCGAAGCGGCATCAGCGGCGGGCTGGCCATCCAGCCCCAGTCGCCGGGCCTGGCCGACCGGATCTGGTGGGGCGCCGGATCCAACGCCACGGCGCAGTGGGCCGCCGGGCTCGGCATGAACCTGCAGTCCTCCACGCTCAAGGACCACGAGTCAGACGAGCCGTTCCACGTCCAGCAGGCCAGGCAGATCCAGGTCTTCCGCGACGCGTGGCAGGAAGCGGGCCACGCGCGCGAGCCCCGTGTCTCGGTGAGCCGTTCGATCTTCGCGCTGACGGACAAGCAAGACTGGACGTACTTCGGCGACCGCAACCAGGACGAGGATCAGGTCGGCTTCATCGACAACGAGCACCAGGCGATCTTCGGCCGCACCTACGCCGCCGAGCCGGACAAGCTGATCGAACAGCTCAAGGAGGACGAGGCGATCGCCGCCGCCGACACCCTGCTGCTCACGGTCCCGAACCAGCTAGGCGTCGCATACAACGCCCACGTGATCGAGTCGGTTCTTACCCACGTTGCCCCTGCCCTCGGCTGGCGCTAGCCGACATCCTCCCGCCGCGTTGACACCGGGCGACGGGACTGCCAAAATCGGGGCAATCCGCCGGGGGGTATTTGTCGGTAATTGTCTATATAGCGTCGTGATGACGAAGCAAGCGCCCGATATGCGGCCGCCGAGCGTGGAGAAGCATTCATGTCGACGAATTCGGAGAACGGTCAGGTCCCGTCCGTGCAGGTAGCAATCCCTGTGCCGCCCGCCGTGGGGTCCGTCTTCGCGCTCGGCTGGCTGATGGCGGAACTGTTCGACGGCCGCCGCCGCGCGAGCGTCGCCGATCGCCAGCCGCGGTTCGACCCGGCCGTTCAGCTGCCCCTGGTCGCCAACCTCGACCCCTACGACTTGCTGAACTTCCTTGTCGCCGATCTGCATGACCTGCTCGCACCGTTCCCTGGCCTCCCGGACGCCGAGATCCGGGCCGAGGCGGCCAAGGAGGCAGGCGGCGCGGACCCGTTTGACGTGGGCAAGTTCGACGGCGCGGTGGGCGACCTGCACCTGGCCGTCCTCGATCAGCTCGCCGACGACCTGCAGCAGCTCAACGCCTACCAGCTGGGCCTGGCGCTGAGCGACATGTGCTGGCTGGTCACGCCCGACGGCGGCCCGGAGACGTTCATCTCGATATTCAAGCGCGACCAGGTTGCCGCCATGCAGACGTGGCTCAACGGCGCGGGCAACGCGATTCCGCCGACGACGGCGGCCATCGTCGGCCAGTCGCTGACGAAGTGGGCGGACTGGGTCAATGTCAACGCGCCGAACCTGCGGGCCAAGAACGCGAACACGTGGACAGCCTCGGCGGGCGCAGTCGTCAGCGCGCTGCGCGTGCAGGGGACGATCTGGCACTCCGCCCTCACCGCCGACCCGGACGTCAGCCTCAATCCCGCGATGGGCGCGTGGGTGCAGGCCGCGTCCACGATCGCCCGGGCCACGCGGACGGTGACCCTCACGATCCTGCGGCGGTTCTGGCCGATCGTGGCCGGCACCGCCGCCGCGCTCGCGGGGTTGCTCTACCTGGTGATCTCGAACCTCAGCGGAGCGTCCCAGGTGTGGGCGAGCCTGGTCACCGTCGCTGCTGTCGTCGGCTGCGGCGGGGCGGGCCTGGGTTCCGGCGTCTCCAGGGCCTTCGGCGGGATCGGGTTCGAGGTCTGGAGTGCGGCCAAGCTCGACGCGCAAGCGTGGAACGTGACCTGGCTCCCGGCCCTGCCGCAAACCCCGGCGCAGCGCAGCCAGCTCGGCAACCGCGGCGTCTCCGCGCCCCTGCTCAGGAGGAATGTCGACGGCTGACTGCCGCCCGGCTAGCTGCTCGCCCTGCTCGCCGCCCGCGCGTCCAATTCCTGCTCCGGTGCCGTGGCCTGCTCGCACACCGACAGCTGAACCGTCCACATCGCGGACGTCAGCACGATGAACCGGTGCAGCCGCTGCCGCAGCGCGGCCGCGTTTCCGCTGCGGGCCGCCTCGCGGGCCGAGGCGACGGCGTCGTCCGCGGCGTGCTCGAGCCGGGCCTGCCTGGCGGTCAGCAGCGACAGGTTCGCCGAACGGGGGCGGTCGTCGTGCGCGGCGGCCAGCGCCGCGCGCCCGGCGGCCTTGGCTTCGGCGAGGATCGCGCTCGTCGCCTGGGCGACCTGCTCCGCGGCATCGGGCGGGAGCGGCGCGCCGACCATGCCGGTGGCGAACATATGCAGCACCGCCATGTGCGGCATGCAGCGCGCCTGGTGATCACGCAACTCTTCCGCCCCGATCATGACCCACCCCCTCATTGGTAACGGACTCTTATTCCAGCGTCCGCGCAGTCAGCGCCAAAGGGACTTTGGTCCCGTATCCGCAGCCCCAGGTCCGTGGGGCCCGGGTTGCGGACCTCCGGCCCTATTCCCGCAGGTTACGGGGGAGTCAGCATGGGAGCGCTCCCTGGGAGAGAAGGTGTGTGATGGTCAGCTATGCGGACGTTGAGAAGCTGCTCGCCAGTCAGCACGACGAGCCGCGGGTGCTGTCGCTGTACCTGGAGGTTCCGCTGGACCACCAGGAGCTGCGAGTGCTCCCAGCACGGGCCAGCGACCTGATCACGGCCGCGTCCGGTGCTCCACGGGGGCCGGACGCCGAGCGGGTGCTCGCGCACGCGCGGCAGGAAGTGCGCCACTTCCTCGACTCGCGCGCGCGTACCTGGGCCGGGCACTGTGCCGGCATCTTCGTCTGCGGCCAGGAGGGCCTGGCGGAAGCCATCAAGCTGCCCGCAGGGACGGGTGAGCGGGCAGTGCTCGCCACCCGGCCCCACGTCCGGCCGCTGCTTGCTGCCCTGCAGCGCCATCCGGCTTACTGGGTCGTCGTGGTCAACCGCCGGCACGCCTGGCTGTTCTCGGTGTCAGGAGACCAGATCGGGCTGGTCGCCCAGCCGACCGGCCCCGGGCTGCGGAGCGCGGGTTACGGGGGCTGGTACGGGCTGGAGTCCTACGGCACCAACGAGCGCATCGCCGGGCTCGCGCACCAGCACTTCGAGGACACGGCCGAAATGCTCGGCCGGGCTATCCGGCGCGCACCCGGCGAGATGTTCGTGGTGGGCGGCCACGTCGCGACGATCCCGCGGTTCCTCGCCGCCTTGGGCCATGACGAGCGGAAGCTTTTCGCGGGCAGCTTCGCGGTGGACACCGCCACGATGACGCCGGGGAAGATACGCGCGCTCGCCGATCCCGTGATCCGGACCCGGGTGGACAGGACCGAGCGGGCGGTGGTGGACGAGATCCGAAGGCAGCCGCCCGGCGGGCTCGCCGCCGTCGGCATGCCGCAGTGCCTGGCGGCCGTCCGCCAGCATTCCATCCGGGCCCTCGCGGTGCCCGGTCAGGCGCTCGTCCCGGGTTACGCATGCCGGGCATGCGGCGCGCTCGGCATGACCCGGGCCGAGCTCAAGGCGTTCGGGTCCGGCTGCGAACACGGTGACTCGCGGGCGATCGCCGTGCCGGACCTGGTCGAGGAGGTCGTCGTCGTCACGATCGCGGACGGCGGGATGGTCGAGGCCGTTGCCGCCCCGCCGGACGGCATTGCCGCACTCCTGCGCTTCCCGCTGATGCCCGGGGGTTAGCATCGCTGTCATGCCGGACAGGGAGGACAGCGCCCAGGACACCAACGCCGCCGTGTGGAAGAGCGACATTGGCGTCAATTTCTGGAAGTCGACCGCCAGCGACAGGGAGCGCCGCCGGGCGGGCCACCGGGACCTGATGGCCCAGCTGCTGCCGTTCGCGGCCGGCGAGCCGTTCACGTTCGTCGACCTCGGCGCGGGCACGGGCGCGGCCGCGCGGACGATCCTCGGCTGCTACGCAGGCGCGCACGCGATCCTGGCCGATTTCTCACCGCAGATGATGGCGCAAGGGATGGTCGAGCTCGAGCCGTACGCGGGCAGGTACACCTATGTCGAGTTCGACCTCACGCAGGCCGGGAGCTGGCCGGCGCAGATCCCGGACCGCCTCGACGCGGTGGTCAGCTCGCTCTGCGTCCACCATCTGCGCGACGAGCGCAAGCAGACACTGTTCGGCGAGATCTTCGCGCAGCTCGCGCCCGGCGGCTGGTACCTCAATTACGACCCGGTGCTGCCTCCTGACCCGGTGGCGGAACAGGCCTGGCTGCGGGCCGGTGACCGCCGCGACCCCGGCGCGGCGGGCAAGCGGGCACACCGCACCCCCGAGGAGCAGTTCCGCTACGAGAACCACGTCAGGTACATGACCCCGCTGGACCCGCAGCTCGGCTACCTGCGGGCGGCCGGGTTCGAGGGCGTGGACGTGTACTGGAAGGAACTCGACTACGTCATCTACGGGGGCCGCCGCCCCGCGGACGCGGCCGGCGACAGCTAAGGCGACAGGTAAGTGGCCGGAGCGGACGGGTTCGACGCCGTGGTCGTCGGGTCAGGGCCGAACGGGCTGATCGGCGCCGTCACGCTGGCCGAAGCCGGGCTCCGGGTCCTGCTTCTCGAAGCGGCCGCGGAGTTCGGCGGGGGCCTGCGCAGCGCCGCGCTCACCCTGGACGGGTTCACGCACGACGTCTGCGCCACGGTCCTGCCCCTGGCCCGGGCGTCGGCCGCGTTCAGGAACCTTCCGCTCCGGGTCGACTGGGCTTTCCCGCGGGTGCAGGCGGCGCATCCGCTGGACGGACAGGACGCGGTGCTGCTGCACAGGGACATCGGGGAAACCGCCGCGGGCCTGCGGTCGGCCGTGGACGCCGCCGCCTGGCGGGCCAGCGTCGGCGCCACGGCCAGCGGCGGGCCCGGCCTGGTGGACTCCCTGCTCTCCCCGCTGTCCGTGCCGCGGGCACCGCTGCGGCTAGCGAGGTTCGCGACTTTCGGCGTGCTGCCGGCGACGGTGCTCACGCGGACCATCTTCGGCGGCGAGCGAGCGCGGGCGCTGTTCGCCGGGATGGCCGCGCACTCGATGGTCGACCTGCGCGCGCCCATCACCGGCGGCTACGGGATGCTGCTCGGCGCGCTCGCCCACCGGGTCGGCTGGCCGGTGGTCCGCGGCGGCTCGCACCGCCTCGCCGCCGCCCTGGTCGGCCGGCTGGTCTCCCTCGGCGGCGCCGCCGAATCCGGGCAGACGGTGCGGGACCTGTCCGACGTGCCGCGCGCGGGCGTGATCCTACTCGACCTGACGCCGTCCCAGGTGCTGGCCGTCTGCGGCGACCGGCTGCCCGGCGGCTACGCGCGCCAGCTGCGCCGCTTCAGGTACGGGCCTGGCGTGTTCAAGCTGGACTGGGCGCTGTCCGGGCCGGTGCCGTGGAAGGACCCCGCGGTCGCGACGGCCGGAACCGTGCACCTGGGCGGCACGCTCGCGGAGATCGCGGCCGGCGAGGCCGAGGTGGCGGCCGGGCGGCTCCCGGCGCGCCCGTTCGTCCTCGCCGTCCAGCCGTGCGTGGCGGACCCGTCGCGCGCGCCGGCCGGGCGGCACGTGCTGTGGGCGTACTGCCACGTGCCGAACGGCTGCCCGGCGGACATGACGGCCGCGATCGAGGACCAGGTCGAGCGGTTCGCGCCCGGGTTCCGTGACCTGATCCTGGCCCGCGCCGCGCACGACCCGGCCGCGCTCCAGCGGCACGACCCCAACCTCGTCGGCGGTGACATAGCCGGCGGCGACGCGGGATTTGTCCAGTTCGTCCGCCGTCCGCGGCTGTCACTGCGCCCGTGGGCGACCCCGCTGCGCGGGGTCTACCTGTGCTCGGCGAGCACGCCGCCGGGCCCGGGCGTGCACGGGATGGGCGGCTACCACGCGGCGCGGCTGGCACTGGCCGGAGGAGACGCCAGGGTCCGTTCGGGATAACCGTAGCAAAATCGCTCTCACCAGCGGAAACGCTGGCCAAGAAGGCCAGATTCCCCCGATAAGTCATAGCCTGCTAAAATAGAGGTAGGAAGCCGCTAGGGCTGTGAGTAGGGGAGCAACCGAAGGGACAGCCCGGTGGCGAGCATCGAAACCAACATCATCCCGGCTGGCAGCCGCAAGAACACAACCGGCAAGCCGCAGCAGAGTTACACGGTCCGCTACCGTGACGTAGCCGGTAAGCAGCGTGAGAAGACCTTCAAGAAGCATGACGACGCCAAGGCGTTCGCTAGCGCGCAGGACTACAAGAAGCGCTTCGATGACGCGGACGTGAGCCTAGAAGCGCGCAGGCAGCCGTTCAACGACGCCGTACGGACGTGGCTTGACACTGCGCCATGGCGTAACGAGCGCACCAGGGCAACCTACGTGTCCGCGTTCACCAAGTGGGTCGGCCCCGCCTATGAGGGGCGTACGGTGCGCGAGGCAGCCACCATGCCGGGCATCGCCCGTGAGCTAGTCAACCTGGCGATGATCGATCTGTGTGGCGCGATGCGCGCTAGGGCGCGCACCCTGATCGTGAACACGCTTGACATGCTCGTGACCGACGGCGTGATTGAATCCCACCGCGTGACCGGGATCAAGCTGGCGCAGAAGGCCATCACTGAAGAGGACTCCGAAGATGACGGGTTCGTGTTCATCACCGATGAGCAAACCGGATTCCTCGCCGATGGCGGGAAGATCGACGGACACTCCTACAAGGGCGCCGGTATCGGAGTCTGGCTACAGCGCACTATGGGTCTTCGCATCTGCGAGGCGCTGGGAGTCGAGAAGGCTGATTTCATCAACAACGGTATGACGCTGCGCCTCAAGGCGCAGGCTTCCCGTGATGGCAAGATGCGTGTCCCCCTCAAGAAGCGGCAGAAGGGGCAATTCCGCGACGTCCCCGTACCCGAGTTCATCTGGGACATGGTTAAGGGAATGCCGGATGGTCCGCTGATGCCGGGGATCTCCACCAAGTACATGCCCTACCCGACGATTCAAGACCGGTTCGGGCGCGCGTGCAAAGCGCTCGGTATCACCGGGTTCACGACACACAGCCTCCGGCATCAGTTCGCGTCCGAATGCCTGGAGTCGGGGATGAACATTGTTGACCTGTCAGCGGTCCTCGGTCACGCTGACCCGTCCATCACGCTCAAGACGTACGTTCATGCGATGCCGGATAGCCAGGAGAGGACTCGCGCGATGATGAACGCGCGTTGGGCGGCCCCGGCCTTGATGGCCGCGTGAGGGCATTGTGCGGCCCCTGTAGGGCCGCAGAGAGGCCGGGAGGGGTAGGAATACCCTCCCGGCCTTTCCGTGTCTCTGCGTGGCTCCTAGAGCCGTCTAGACGGCCTTCTGTCCCTCCACCCAATTCCACAAGTCGCGTTCGCGTATGCGGAGTTCCCGGCCGACCTTGAAGGCCGGGATCTTCCAATCCCTCCAATGGTCCCGCAGCCGTCTTACGGGGATGTCTAGGAGTTCTGCGGCATGGGGTAGGGATAGAAGACGGTTGGAGCCTCCTGCGGCCAACGATTCACCTCGGATCTGAAGCAGATGTCCCAATTTGGGACACCTGCCATTACCTTCCGGTTGTCCGGGTTCACGGTTGGCCTGCTGCCTCTACTTTCATCTTGACATGCCCTGTTGGAACCGGCAAGCGGCGGTTGTCGCTAATGCCGCTTGATGCACTATTATCCGGTGTGACGTAGATCACACGTTATCGCGCGAGCGGAACACGCGAACGGACACGGTAGAGATATGAGAGAAGAAAAACCTCTCGGCTGCGCCGTGCATAACCTACGGTACCGTAACTTAGTCCGAGTCAACCACGTTGACCTGGGGTTATTCACGAAAATGCCTAAGGTGAGAAGGGGAAAAGCGCCGCCGGTAGGCGGTAGGCGGCGCAGGAGTGTGACTGCGGGGGCCTCTCCCCCGCACCTCCACTCAAAGGGATGAATGGTAACTAGATAACTGAAGATGTATACTAGGAGTAGAGAGCCACGATGGGCTAGATGATCGTGGCTCTTTTCATGTCTACGGGAAAGTGAGAAGTATTTGGTTAAGATTGCTGCCAGGAATGTTGATTGCGCCGCTTGCGGCAAGCCCTTCGCCTATGGCGGGGTGGGCCGGGTTCCCAAGTTTTGTTCGGCTGGCTGCCGTCGCACGGCTGACCGGGTGCGGCACCGTGGTTCGGCTGTGCCGCGTGTCGTTGCACGCGACGTGCTATTTGTTCCTTCGGCTTGGAGTGAGGGAATCTCGGTTGCTGATGCTGTGCAATATGGTGTTGAGTGGTCTGCCCATTTGAAGGCTGACGGTAAATGGCATGATGGTTACAGTGTGTCGGATGGTTTGCGCCGGAGGCCGGGTGCGAAGGATCGGCCTATGGGTGAGAAGGCTGATTCGAAGTATCCTTTGGATAAGTCTTGGGTGGATAAGGGGGCGGATCTGG
>NZ_JASIAL010000483.1:0-2783 GCF_030042015.1 Trebonia sp.
GACCGGCGCGTGTTGACGATGATCCGCCGCAGGTAAGCGTCGGGATCGGTGCTAACGTCCAGCCGCGGCCAGGCCCGGTACAGCTTGAGCAGGCTTGCCTGCACGAGGTCTTCGCCTGCCTGCCTGTCACCGGTCAGCAGGATCGCCAGCCGCAGGTGGCTATCTCCCCTGTCGCGGACGAAAGCGGCGAAGCGCTCGTCGAGTTCACCCTTGTCGCGGCGCATCAACGCGTCCCTCTATCCGGCTGGTCGCACCTGTCCAGTGCCAGGCTCCATTAGCTGACACTCGGTCGGCCTCCCTGAGCGTTGACAAAGTCCCTGCCAGAAAGGCAGCACTGCCAGTCCGGGGCCGCGCGTCCCTGCGGCTGACCAGCTTGCACCTGCCGCCCATCGGTCACGCAGTGTAAGAGCCATCGGACGGTGGTTAAGTGACGCCAGGGAATTATTATCGGCCGTGATGAAGTTTTTGTCCCGCATGTGGTGAACCGACACCTTAAGTATTGCGTTTTCGTATTTGAGGAGTTACGTTCAGCAAACAGGTCCGCAGCGCGGCGGTCCGAACCCCGGGGCTGGATGTAACTGAACGTAACGTGAAAAAGTTCGGGATAAGTGCGTGTTCTGCTGCAATCCTGCACGTGTGACCGTTTTCTGTCGCACAATGGAGCGCGAGGGCCGGTAGGGAGCACGCCCCGTGATTGGCTGCCCAGGACGGAGCGGGCGGAGGTGCGATAGTGCGGAGGTCTGGCGTCTTTCACCTTGATAGCGGAACGGAGTCAGCCGTGTACGGTGAAGAATCACCGGACATGGCGGATCGCCATACTCCGGCCGCTAAGGCACCGTGGAGTGGCGGTGGCAGACGCTGGATGGTCTGGCCGATGCGGGTCGTGCTCTGGGCCGCGATTCTTGTTATCGGCTATCGCGGCGTCACGGCGATCGTGCTGAATGAGACGCCCGCGAGCTCGAAAAGCACGGCAGCCACTTCTGCACCTTCTGCACCTTCCGCACCAGCTTTTCCTGTGACTCTCGGCGAGGCTTTCGCGCTGCAGTTCGGCCAGGTCTACCTGAACTTCAGCCCGGCGGGCGCAACACAGCGAGCGCAGGAGCTCGCCGCTTTTATCCCGGCCAATGTGGCCGCGGTGGATCCGCAATTCGGCTGGAACGGTGCGGGGACATCGCGGCTCCAATCCGAGCAGGTCGCTGGCATTGACGTCGGCAGTGCGCAGGCCGCGGTGGTGACGCTGCTGACGATGGTCAACGGCCGATTGATGGAGCTCGGCGTTCCGCTCTACGCCAATGGCGGCGCGCTCGTCGTGTCGGCCGAGCCGGCGTTGTTCCCGGCGCCGCCGGCCGCGTCGGCGCCGGCCACGCAGGTGGCCAGCTCCGATCCAGCCGCGCAGAGCGAGCTATCGAGTCAGCTGCCGGCCTTCTTCCAGGCCTATGCGAGCGGGGACCAGGCGACCCTGAAGCGCTACCTGGCGCCGGGAGTTTCGCTCGGCGGACTGGGCGGCGCGGTCAGGTTCGGATCGATCGCCAGCATCGCCGTTCCGCGCGGCGGCGCGACACGCGACATCACCGTAACCGTCAACTGGGTGCTTCCTGGCCAGGTCAGAGCAGGTACACCGGAGCTCGCCACAAGTTATGACATGTCGGTAATCGACCTGCAGAGCGGGAGATGGTATGTAAGGGAGATCCGTGCAGCTACCCAGCCGATGGGAACCCAATGACCCGGGACGCGTCATCACCGGTCGCGCGTCGCGGGCTGTCGGCGACCGTGGGCGCCCTGTGGCCGCAGTCGGCCGCACGTTCTCCCCGGGTCCCACGGCGTCCCCGCCAGGTAACTGACATCCACGGAAAGGAAGGATGATGTCTGTTCACCTCGTCGCCGCCGCGGCCCCCCAGGCGGCGATCAGCACCCAAGGCCTAGTCGCCTACCTGCAAAGCCTTTTCGGGCCGCTATTCCTTGGGATAGTGGGCATCGTGGCACTGTTCTTCCTGTTCACTCGCGAGATCACCCGGTTCGTGCAATTCATCGTCCTGGCAGTCGCGATCGCCGTGGTCTTCTACACGCCTAGCATCGTGCAAACGCTGGCCACGGGAATAGCAAACGCGCTCGGGGTCCACTGATTATCTCTGGCCGAGGAGCGCAGTCACGTGGACCTGCCCACCTATACGAACATCTGGCGGATCGAAAAGCGGCTCTACAAGCTCTATGACTTCCGGCTCCCGGCGCCGCTGCCGATCAACTGGATCGCCGTATTCACCGGGATTACGGTGCCGTACGTCGTTCTCCTCGTCGTGATCGGGGTACCTTTCAACCACAGCCTGCTTTGGCTGTATGTGCTGCCGCCAGGGCTGCTGACCTGGCTGACAACGCGGCCGGTCATCGAGAGCAAGCGGTTGCCGGAACTTCTGGAATCGCAGATTCGCTACCTTGCGGAACCGCGCGTTTGGTGCCGGCTAGCGCCGCTCAATGAAAAAGACCAGATCATAGTGACCGCCCGGGTATGGCACAGCCGCCGGGTTCCGCGGCAGCGCAGGCAGGAAGGAAAAGAAACAGCGGGAGCGGTCGCGCTGCGTGAACGCGGCACACTGGTCCGCCGCGGCCGCAGCGCCGTCCCTGCCGCCGCCGTGGCCGCGACCGCCGCGTCCGCTTCCGTCGCGGTGGCTGCCGCCGCGACCGACGCCACTGCCGCGACCGCCGTCACGGCCGCCACTGCCGCCACTGCCGCGACCGCCGTCACGGCCGGCTCTGCCGCGACCGCTGCGTCCGGATCCACCCGGCTG